>JANOIR010000018.1:0-5402 GCA_031407765.1 Vicinamibacteraceae bacterium | reverse complement strand
TGCCCTTCTTGGACGAGCAGAGCAGGTAGATCGCCTTCAGCCACACCGTGAGCTTGATGTGCGACGACTCGAAGATCGTCCCGACCGTGACGGTGAACTGCTTCCGGCACGCCTTGCACTTCCAGACGCCCTGGCGCGTGGAGCTACCGGCCTTCGGCGTGAGCTTGTAGGGCTCCGCGCCGCCGCAGTGGGGGCACGCCACGTTGCCGTCCGGCCAGCGCATGCTTTCCAGCATTTCGCGGGCAGCGGCTTCGTCCTGCGGTAGCGTGTTCAGGTTGATCTTGGCGGCGACCATGAGAGCATTTTGCTCTCACCAGTCGGGTTTGTCAAGGACATAATTATCCCATCTGGTTGTAGATGCTAGCACGGACCGGCAGCGGTGCAATCGGGACAGCTTGTGTGACAGCGGCGCGCTCCCGCCTGTGTCACAGGTTCGATTCCTGATTCGTCCTGATGGTGGAGGCACTGAACATCATGGAAGCTCGAATCGATCTCATGCAGGTGAACCCCGGCGTCATCAAGGCCATGCTCGGCCTCGAACGGGAGGTTCGACAAGCGGGCCTGGATCACCGGCTGCTCGACCTCGTCCGGATGCGCGCGTCGCAGCTCAACGCGTGCGCCTATTGTCTGGACATGCACAGCAAGGATGCGCGGGCAACGGGCGAGACCGAACAGCGGCTCTACGGTCTCGACGCCTGGCGCGAGACGCCGTATTACTCGGCGCGTGAGCGCGCCGCGCTCGAGTGGACCGAGGCGCTCACACTCGTCTCCGAAACTCGCGTGTCCGACGACGTCTACCAACGCGTGCGGGAGCAGTTCTCGGAGGACGAGCTGGTCCATCTGAGCCTGGCGATCGTGGCGATCAACGGCTGGAACCGGCTCAACGTCGCCGCGCGTACGATGCCCGGCACCTATGTGGCGGGCAGCCTCGCGGCGATGCACGCGGCGAGCTGATCAATCAGAGTCGGCCACACCGACCAGTCGGCTGACGGCGTCAGGCGATCCATGATGTCGTGGTGCATCAATCAGCCGGCCGGCGTGGGGCGGCCGCACTCCTGGCTGTGTGGCTTGCCTCGGCTTCCGCAGGAGGCCGGCCGGCGGCAGGACGCGTGTCCCTGCGCTCCGAGCTCAATGGACTGGTAGCCCAGGGGATCAGAGTGGGCGCCGTGCTCGGTGCGTCTGAAACGTTCGATACGGAAGTGCCACTGGCGCCCGAGCAGGCCACGGTTTCCGAGCGTCCGCAGTCGATCGGCAACCTGGCACAACGCTGGGCCGGAATCTTTGCCGTATCTGACACACCTGCAGTTGTTCGCGTGCGGTCGCTTCGCGCTCCCCTATGCGATGCAGGCTTGGCGACGCCGGTGCACCTGGAGGCTTTCCGCGGAAGTCCCCATCAGGCGATGCTCGCGATCGCGCAAGCTGCGAACCCTGAGCTGGCCGGGCTCCCACCCCCTGGCTTGGTTGGGAGCTTGAGCTCCGAGTCGACCACGACTGACCTGCTCGTCAACCCTGGAGTGGCGCTCGACCTCGGGACCACCACGGTAGAGGGTGCGCTCGATCAGCTGGTTCAGGAGAGGGATGGCTTGGGTTGGTGGGCCGCCGAGGAATGCAATCCCAACGGCACGTGTGCATGCCGCCTCGGACTCGTTACCGCACACGGCATTCTGATGACCTTTTACGACGTCTCGCCGCGCGCCGGTCGAACGCGCCGACCGTAATCCGGTCTGTCGGGCCGGCTGGAGCGAGCTGGGAGCCAGGTCCAACGAGGATGAACACCGATCCCGCCGCCAGCTTCGAGCCGCACCGCCGGCGTCTGCGCGGACTCGCCTACCGCATGCTCGGTTCGATGGCGGAAGCCGAGGACGCCGTGCAGGAGGCCTACCTGCGCTGGCACGACGCCGATCGCGAGGACGTCGTGGAAGCGAGAGCCTTCCTGATCACGACGACGACGCGGATCTGCCTGGACGTGCTGAAGTCGGCGCGGGTGCGGCGGGAGGAGTACGTCGGGCCGTGGCTGCCCGATCCCGTCGTCGACACGTCGGCGCTCGCCCCAGACACGCAGACGGAGATGGCGGAGGATCTGTCGGTGGCGCTGCTGTTGGCGCTGGACCGGCTGTCGCCGCTCGAGCGCGCGGCCTTCCTGCTCCACGACGTGTTCGACTATTCGTTCACGCAGGTGGCCACCGCGCTGGGCCGTAACGAGGCTGCGTGCCGGCAGCTGGCGAGCCGCGCGCGGACCCGCGTTCGCGACGCCCGGCCGGCTGGTGCGATTCCAGCACGAGCCGGAGGGAGCCCGGTCGACGCGAAACACGCGGAGATCGTCTCCGCGTTCCTCGCCGCGTCGCGATCCGGCGACCTGGCGACGCTGACGCAACTCCTGGCCAGCGACGTCCGGCTCGTGGCGGACGGCGGCGGCAAGGCCAGCGCGGCGCTCAACGTGATCGAGGGTGCCGGTCGCGTGGCGGCGTTCCTGGCGGGCGCCGTCCGGAAGGGCTGGACCGACGACCTCACGGTGGAGTTCGACACGATCAACGGCCTGCCAGGCGTGATCGTGAGCGGCGCTCACGGCGTGATTCAGACCACCGCCGTCGAGTTCGACGGCGATGCGATCAAGACGATCTACGTCGTGCGGAACCCCGAGAAGCTGCGACACCTCTCCTGACGGGTAGACCCTGCAGGCCTCGATGAGTCGTCGAGCTGACCCGATTCTGTCGGCAGAGGGTCCGCTATGATGCCGGCATGCCTTCAACCACGACCGCGCTGGGCGTCGCCCTCATCGTCCTGGGGCTTGCCGGCTATGGCCTGACCGGCGCGGCCAGCCTGACCGCGCTCATTCCCGCTGCTTTCGGTGTCCTGTTCGTCCTGGCAGGCCTGCTGGCGCGCGACGACCGCAAGCGCATGCATGCGATGCACGCCGCGGTGGTCATCGCGCTCCTGGGGTTTCTCGGATCGTTTCGCGGCCTGCTGGGGATCGGCAAGGTCCTCGACGGCACCGCGGTGCGTCCCGCCGCGATCGTCGCGCAGACCATCATGGCTCTGCTGACGCTGGGATACATCGTCATCGCCGTGCGTTCGTTCATCCAGGCGCGCAAGGCACGGCGCGCCGCCGCGTCGCCGCCGCCGCGGTGAGACGTCTCCACTTGACTTCCTAGTGGGCCGCCTCTACTCTCTCCACTAGAGAGACAAGTAGGCCAAATAACTGCCGACCGACGAAGTGTAGGAGGCGCCACCATGCGTCGTTTCTTCGATCGCGTACTGCATCTGCTGCGTGTCCGCCGGCCGGACGCCGATCTCGCGCGTGAAATCGACTCGCATCTGGCGCTGCTTCAGGACAACTTCGAGGCGCGCGGCCTGTCGCCGGACGCCGCCCGACGGGCGGCACGAATGGCCCTCGGCGGCGTCGATCAGGTCAAGGAACGGCACCGCGACACCCGGTCGTTCCGCTGGCTCGAGGACGCGGCGCAGGATGCGGCGCATGGTGTGCGCCTGCTGCGGCGGAGCCCCGTGTTCACCGCGACGGCGGCCCTCTCGCTGGCGATCGGCATCGGCGCCAACACGGCCATCTTCACGGTGGCCAATTCGCTGCTCTTTCGTCCGCCGGCCGGTATCGCCGACCCGTCCGAGCTGGTCGTCATCGGCACGGCACGGGGCGACGGGGGGCTGAATCCGCTCGGCTACGCGGCGTATCTCGAGCTGGCCCGCCGCACGACGTCCCTCCGCGCCGTGTTCGCGGAAGGGTTGTTCCCCAGGATCGTGGGCCTGGCGGCGTCTGGAACGGCGACCGCGGAGGCCGTGCTCGGTCACTCCGTCACGACGAACTACTTCACGGTCCTGGGCGTGCTGCCGGCTCAGGGGCGGATGTTCGCCGAGGGCGACCGGAACGCCGCGGTCCTGAACCACGATTACTGGACGAGGCGTCTCGGCGCCGACGACGGCGTCGTCGGCCGGACGCTGCAGATCAACGGGCAGCCGGTGACCGTCATCGGCGTGGCGGCACCGGGTTTCCAGGGCACCGGTGTCCAGTCGTCCGACGTGTGGCTGGCTTTCGGGCCCGATGGCGGCGGCAGCGTCGTCGCCGGCGGCCGGCTTCGACCGGACGTACCGCTCACCGTCGCGGCGGCGGAAGTCGCGGCCATCGGCGACGCGATCGATCGTGACCGTGGCGCCGCGCCTCGAGCCAGCCGCCTGAACGCGCTGCCCTTCTCGCGCGCGGGCGGGAACCGGAACGTCGTGTTCGGCTTCGCCGGCGCGCTGATGGTGCTCGTCTCGCTGGTGCTGGCCGCGGCCTGCGCCAACGTCGCCGGCGTCATGCTGACCCGGGCGACGGCCCGGGCGAGAGAGATGACCCTGAGGGCCGCCCTTGGCGCCGGGCGCGGCCGCCTGGCGCGTCAGCTGCTCACCGAGATGTTCGTGCTCTGCCTCTTCGGCGGCCTGCTCGGGATCGGCCTCGCGCAGATGCTGCTGCCGGCGGCGATGCTTGTCCTGCCGCCGCTACCGTCGTCGATCGTCGTGCCGCTGACGCTCGACTGGCGGGTGCTGTCCTTCTCGCTGTCGCTGTCGCTCGGCGTCGCCGTGATCTTCGGCGTGCTCCCGGCCGTGAAGGGCTCGGGCGTGGATGCGAACAGCGTGCTCAAGGACGGCGCGCGGTCGTCCTCGGGACGCGCGCGCCTGCGAAGCGCGTTCGTCGTCGGCCAGATCGCGTGCAGCGTGCTGCTCGTCGTCCTCGCCGCGTTCTTCCTGCGCGTGCTTCGCCACGCCGGCGCCGCAGACCCCGGTTTCGAACCGCGCGGCGTCGACGTCGCCACCATCGATGCGTCCGTGCCAGGGCTTGGATCCGGCCGAGCCGAGCTGTGGCGCACCGTGCTCGAGCGCGTTCGACAGTCGCCCGGCGTCGCGCGCGCGTCGCTCGCACGCGTTCCGCCCGGCGGCTTCGAAGGCATCGGCCTTGGCGAGGTCGCTGCGGGTGACCAGCCTGGAACGTCGCCGATGTTCACGCCTGGCTGGAACATCGTCGACACCGGCTACTTCGGGACGCTCGGCATTCCGATCGTCGTCGGGCGGGACTTCGCACCAGCCGACACGGCGGCCAGCCCGCTGGTGGTCGTGGTCAGCGAAGGGCTCGCACGGCAGTTGTGGCCCGGCAAGCCGGTGATCGGACAGTCCATGCGACTCTCGATCATCACGGGTGACCCGAAGGGACCGCTGCTCCGCGTCGCGACGGTCGTCGGCGTCGCAGGCGACATCCGTTCGAGCAGCCTGGTCGACGGCCTAGCCGAGCCGTACGTCTACGTGCCGTTGGCGCAGAGCGACGCCGTCGGGAGCGGCATGACGGCGCAGATGTCCATCGTGGCGCGGCGCCGCGGTGCGTCCCGCCTGACCGGCATGATGGCGACCCTCGTACA
>JANOIR010000529.1:0-1979 GCA_031407765.1 Vicinamibacteraceae bacterium | reverse complement strand
AACACGCAGGTCTTCGACAAGCAGTAACGCAACACAGCTCGCGGGGAATTCGAGACGTTAGCCCAGATTCGCGACGTTGTCGCGGCAGCGCGAAACTGAGCAGTAGAGTCTCTCGCGCGGCGAGTATGAAGCCGCCGAACGACTTGGCATCCACACGCGCCAGGGGCTACTAGTCTGATATGGAATGACCCCTTGTCAAGTGGCAGTCGTTCCGCCGAGTTGTTTGGCGCCTTGCCGCCCGGCGAAGGCCTGGCGGCAATAGCTGCGCTGCCTCACGAGCCAGGCCCCGGGTCCAGGGGCGCCGAAGGCGCCGCCCGTAGGGCGCGAAGCCCTGGACGCCGTGTCTGGCTCGTGAGATCTCCGACGCGTCGGTGCGCGGGCCGCGAAGACGACGGACGACGCTGGGCGCTTCGACGACGAGTCACGCTGATATACGGTGGTTACCGCGGTTGCCCACGGCAGAGCACACATGACAGTGCTTCGTCGGGAGGACGTGCAGTCTAGGGTCGCGAGTTGGGACGACAGTCCGTAGCGCATTGCTAGTTCGCCGATCCTCGCAATCGTGCCTCTGATCATCCGCCGTCTTCGCGGTCCGTCACTGACCCGCGTCCTCGGACTCATGCTCCTCTCCAATCGTGTCGTTAGCTCGCCGGTACCGATGCCGGTTGGAGCGCCGCCCAGAGGAAGCCCGCCAGTTCGCGGGCGATCGCCACAGCGATCTTCGGCGCCGGCTTATGCTCGGCTCCCAGTTTGCGGAAGCGCCGACACAGCCGCTGCTGCGCCTTATCCGCGATGGCAATCACTCGCCCCGGTTGCCCTTTGCGTCGTCGCGCGAGAGCGACCCCAACGCTTGGTCGATGTTGATAGTGCCACGCCGTTTCCACGAGCAGCCGACGGACCAGCGCGTTGCCGGTCCGCGTGATGCGGCCACGTCGATGTTTCTCGCCGCTGGAGTTCTCACCCGGCACGAGGCCGACATACGCCATCAGCGCCGGGGCCGACGGGAACCGCCGAAAATCATGCAGCTCGGCCAGGATCAGGATCGCGGTCAACGTGTCAATCCCGCGGAAGCACCGCAACCACCCGACGTGTTCCCGATACGGCGCCGTGTCCGCGACCTCGACCAGCCGGGCATCGAGCTCGAGGAGCCGCGCCTCGAGATGTTCGATCGCCAACAGATAGTCGTCGACCACCACGCGCTCTGCGGGCTGCACCCACTCCAGGCTGTCGATCCACCGCCGGTGTCCCTGCGTCCAGTTGCGGCCGGCGCTGTAATGCAGCCCCCGGCGCAGGAGCAACTTTCCCAACCGATGGCGACTCCGCTGCAGGTCCTCGCGGGCATCGTCGCGCGCCCGACACAAATCGCGGACCGCTTCGTCCTCCGGTGTCGGGGGCCGCACCTCGGTCAGCAGGCCCGCCCGAAACAGCTCGGCCAACTTCCGCGCATCGCGACGATTCGTCTTGATCCGCTCACCGGGTTTGCGCGGGATGAGCGACGGCGCGATCACGTGACAGCTCACGCGCGCCGTCACCACCTGGCGTTGCAACGCGTACCCGCATGGCCCGGCTTCGTAACACATCCGCACAGGGCCCGGCGCGTCGCGCTCGAGCTTCCGAACCAAGCGCTTCACCGCGTTCGGTTCGTTCGGCACGGTCCATGTAACTGGCGTCTGGCCGTCGCCGACCAGCATCGCGACAAAGAGATCCTTCTTGTGCGCGTCCACCCCAACGTACGTAGTAACCTGTTTCACGACCGGCTCCTTTCGTCTGCGGCTCTGACGCCGCACGGCGTTAACCCGCGATCGCGGTGGCTTCCACCACCAGTGTCGAGTGCCTCGGCGGCACCACGACGATACGATAGCGAGCCGGTCATTCCATATTGTCTAGGGCCCGCACGGTTCGGGCTTGCCGCTCCTGATGGACTGCATAATCGTCGTGCAGACTTCCACCGCGCGCATGCCGTCTTCGAACGAGGGATA
>JANOIR010000142.1:0-2791 GCA_031407765.1 Vicinamibacteraceae bacterium | reverse complement strand
GCTTCATCGAGCCGCTTCGTTGGCAGACAGCCCGGGACCACAAGGCTGCCGCGGTCCCGAAAGGCGTAGATCAGCGACGTTTCACCGACGCGGAAGCTCGAAGAGCACTGCGAGAGGCGCCGCAACGAGAGCCGCTGCTCGGCGACACCCTTCCAGGCGTGTTGCACGATCACGTCGTATTCGATGGCCGGCCCCGTGTAGACCCCGTCGATGTTCACGATGGACCACTGATCGACGACGGTGCCGACGAAACCCGCGTCGGCCATCGCCAGCGCCTCCACCGCCGAGGGCTCCACCGCACATTTGCACGCCTCGCCCACGTCCCACGACAGGAGCACCATCAAGTGACTCAGCGCCAGCGGACCCAACCCCTGGGACACCGTTCCCCGCATCGATGCCTGCATGCCGTCTTGGACACCGACGGCCCCGCACCGGCTGCGATCCGCCGCGGGCGACGCGAGGGCGGTTGGGCGGTGCTATCGCCCGTGAAGCACTGAGCGTGTGGCGCGAGGCTGGACTAGCGCGTCGCCTTCCATCCGTCGTAAACCCGGCGGAATCCCACGGGCGTCGCCAAGTGTGCGTTGTCGGCGTGGACGGCATTGGGAGTGGTGTCTGCCCACCAGCGCAACGCGCGCGGCGCCCGTTTCTGGAGCGCCTTCGATGCGGACGTGAATCCGCGCCGCATGTTCTCGGTTTCGTTCCCGCCGACGCTGAGGAACAAGGCGCCGCTCAGGTCTGGTGTCTTGCTCAGAAATGCGTCGAATCGTTTGACGAGATGCTCATCTTCGCGCCACAGCGGCGTGCTGTGCGCGAAGCGCACGTGAAACAGCGAGGGTTCCGCCATCAGCGAATAGATGACGAACAGCCCGCCGCGCGAGTTGCCAGAGAGCAGCCGCTCCGGTGCGGCACGGAAGTCTTGCTCGATGGTGGGGATCAGCTCTGTCCGCAGGAAGGCCAGAAAGGCGTCTGCCTTTCCCGCCGGACTGTCGGAACGTTCATGATCCTGGCGCATGCTCGGGGGCGTGTAGTCGCGCTCGCGCCCGCCAGACACATTCGGAATCGCCACGACGATGAGCTCGGGCATCACCTTGTCGCGCGACAGCTCCGCCGCGGCTCTTGCGACGGGGATCCCCTGACTCAATCCGTCGAGGACGTAAATCACCGGATAGCGGCGGCTGGCGCCATCTGAATACGAGTCCGGCAGGCCCACGAAGTACGGCCGCTGTTCGCTCAGCGCCGCCGACGTGAGGACTCTTTTCTCGATGCGATTGCCCGGCACGGGCGAGGGCGCGGCAGGGCCACTCGGTGCCTGCGCCATCGCCGCGGCAGTCGACAGCAGCCACAACGACGCCACGATCCTGACACTGCGGCAGTCAGGCTGGCTTGTCATGCGTCCCATACGTCCTCCCCGAGCGAACCGCGGGCGATTCCCACATCAGGTACTTACGTCCGGGACCCTCGGGCGGTTAACTCCGGGAGGATTGCGGAGAGCGAGCGAAGTGCGTGACGGCCGCTACGGGCGATGCCGCGCGATCGATGCCAGCATGGAAGTGGCGTTGTCGCTGACCAAGCGAGCCGGATCACTCTGCATCTCAGTCAGGAAGGTGCGGACTTCGGCAATGAGAGCTTGGGAAGGCGGAGGCCAACGGGGCTCCGGATGCGCGAGCTCGAGCAGGTTGTAGGAATCCACGACCGCTTGAGCTCGCACGTGCTCGTCTGAGTCCTTGGCTCCGCCTCGAAGGTCCCCGAGGGCCTCAGATCCGAGCATGGACACGATGCCGTTGTAGGCAAGCGCCCGTGCCTGCGCGTGTGCGTCTTCTCCAGCCACCCGCCGAAGCACAGGCAGATATGCGCGATCTCCTGCGCCACCCAGCGCCATCACGGCCCAGGCGCGCTCATCGCCGCTGCCGGACGTCGTGAGAATCTTCGCGAAGAACGGCGCCGCTCGTTGGAGCCGCCAAGTCACCACCGCATTGGCCACCAGGCCGGCAGCATTCCAGGCGCCGAGCACAGGCCCCACTTCCTTCGCGGTCGGCCAGGACGCCAGAAGAGCATCGGCCAGCGCCGGAGACGGCACCTTGATTCGATCTGTGGCCTTCCAAAGCGCCCACGTCTGCAACTCACGATCGGAGTTCTTCAGCGCAGTGACATAGGCTGCGTCAGCCTCGGCGTCGCTGCCAGCGGCGCGAGCCTGAAGCGCGACGAGGCGTTGGATCGACTTTACGATTTGGGACAGGCTGCGGGTCTCTGCTGAAAGCGAGTCGGTGAGCCGATCGCCGGTCACGGCCACGCGGCCGTACTGGTTCTGCACGGGGGCGTAGGCGTCGCCCTCCTTCTTCAGAAAGAGCAACTCCCGCGTGTTCGCTACGAGAGATTTTCGCTGCGTCGGAACCGCAAGACCGTCGATGTACGCCACCAAAGTGATCTGCGTCGGCGCCTCGCCCTTGAGGACGCGCTCGACGTTCACCAGGGCCGACGCCGGTTCGACGACACGTGCCAACACGACGATGTCGGACGCCTGCACACGCCCGTGCAGACTGACGTGGAAGTAATCGGATGCCCTGGCTGGGGCGACGGCCAACAGCACGCAGAGCACCGCCGACGGGACAGCTCTCGCCCTGATCATGGCAATTTGAGTCGAGGCACAGTGTAGCAGCCAGGAGCGGCATCACATGTAGCGCAATCCGACCGAGATTCACCAACGCTCGATGTGCCGAGCGAGCGTAGCGACGCGACCTGTCGCGAAGCGGAGGGTGGGCCTCAGAGGATTCGTTACTGCCTGACGCTTGGC
>JANOIR010000477.1:0-4476 GCA_031407765.1 Vicinamibacteraceae bacterium | reverse complement strand
CGTGGTGGTCGAGCACGACATGGAGTTCGTCCGATCGATCGCCCGCAACGTGACGGTGCTGCACGAAGGCAGCGTCCTCGCCGAGGGCACGATGGACAAGGTGCAGAACGACCAGAACGTCATCGACGTGTATCTGGGAGCCTGATGCTGACGGTCTCGCGGTTGAACCAGTCGTACGGCGGCAGCCACACGCTGTGGGACGTCGATCTCACGGTCGAGGAAGGCTCGCGCACCTGTCTGATGGGCCGCAACGGCACCGGCAAGACGACGCTCCTCAAGTGCGTCATGGGTCTGATCCGCAGCGACTCCGGAACGATGACGTTCAAGACCGGCGGCCTCGGCGCGCTTCCGGCGGAAGCCCGGGCCCGCCTCGGCATCGGCTACGTGCCGCAGGGCCGCGAGATCTTCCCGCAGCTCACCGTCGAGGAGAACCTCCAGGTCGGCCTCGGCGTGAGCAAGGCCCCGGCCATCCCGCCGCGGATCTTCAAGCTGTTCCCCGTGCTCAAGAAGATGCGGGCCCGGCGCGGCGGCGATCTCTCCGGCGGCCAGCAGCAGCAGCTCGCCATCGGCCGCGCCCTGGTGCTGAACCCGACCCTGCTGATCCTCGACGAGCCGACCGAAGGCATCCAGCCGAACGTCGTACACGAGATTGGCGACGTCCTGCTGCGGCTCAATCGCGACGAGGGCCTGACCATCCTCCTGGTCGAACAGAAGCTGCCGTTCGCCCGCCGCGTGGCCAGCGATTTCGCCGTTCTGGAGAAGGGCCGCGTCGTCGCCAGCGGCCCGATTCACGCCCTGACCGACGCCGTGGTCAAGAATCACCTCACGGTCTGACACAATGCGGCAGTGACCAGGGTAGGGATTTTCGGCTGGGGCGTGGTCGCGCCCCGCTCACCGCACATCGACGCGTTCGCCGCCAACCTCGACGCTTCCGACAGCTGGCTGACCCCGTTCCGGGGGTTCGGGGCGAGCAACTTCCTCGCCGGCGCGCCAGACTTCCGCTTCGCCGACTATCGCGAGTGGATCGGCGCGCGCTTCCCGCCACGCCGCTTCGCCCAACTCGAGCAGAAGATGGACTGGCCGTCGCTCTATGCGATCGGCGCCTTCATCCAGGCCCTCGGCCAGAACCCGGGGCTCGACGCGACGCTGAAGGAGCTGGGATCGGCCGCGCACGTCTACGTCGGCACCGGCCTCGGCAACATCGGCAAGCTCTACGACGAGAGCATCGCGCTGCACCGCTCGCAACGGCGCTGGGACCGCTTCTGGGCCGATTCGGAGCGCAACAGCGCCCTCCGCGCCCACCTCGCCACGCACGGCAGCGATGCCGTGGACGGCGTGCCGCAGGCGCCGGCGACGGCCGCCGCCGCGCACGCCGATCCCGATGCGCGTGAGGCCGCGGTCCATGCGTGGCAGCGCCACTGGGCCGATCGCTCGCCCGAGCTCGCGCAGTATCTGGCTGCGCTCGCCGAGATCGAGAAGACCGGCATCACCGGCAGCGTCGAGAGCGGCAAGATGCACGTCATCCGCGCCCGCGACGCGCTGCGCCGCAAGCTGCAGCAGCAATGGGGCGCGCCGGACGCGCCGTGGGAGGTCTCGGCCGACGTCGTCTGGAACATCCACAACACGCCGGCGGCGCAGGTGTCGATGCTCGGCAAGATCACCGGCCTGGCCTTCGCGCCTGTGGCTGCGTGCTCCACCTTCGGCGTCGCGCTGAAGCTGGCCATGGACACGATTCGCCGCGGGGAGGCCAAGGCGGTCGTCGTCGGCGCCACCGATCCGCCGCCGCATCCGCTCATCGTCGGCGGCTTCTTCAGCGCCCGCGTCCTCGCCGCGGACGGGCGCGTGTCGCTGCCGCTGACGCGGCTGCAGGGTACGCACGTCGCCGGCGGATCGGTGATCTGGATCCTCGGCGACCTCGACTACATGACCGCGCGCGGCTACCGCGTCCTCGGCATGGAGCCGATTGCCGTCGGCGTCAGCTCGGACGCCGATCACATCATCACGCCGACCATCGCCGGGCCCACCGTCGCCATCGAGCAGGCCCTTGCCGCGGCGGGCGCGGTCCCGGGCGACATCGGCACCTGGGACCTGCACGCCACGGCCACACCAGGCGACTACAACGAGGTGAAGCTGATGCGCTCGGCGCTGCCGCCGACAGTCCTCGGTACGGCGCGCAAGGGCACCTTCGGGCACGGCATGAGCGCCGGCAGCGGCTGGGAGCTGACCGCGCAGTACCTCGGCTTCGCCCGCGGCCGGCTCTATCCCACCGCGCTGCCCGCGGGTGCGCTCAACCCGGCCATCGAGGCGCTGCACGGCAGCTTCGTGCTCGACGAGAGCTGCGCGGCGCCGGCCGGCCTCGCCGGCAAGCTGTCGCTCGGCGTCGGCGGCATCAACGCCTGCGTCATCTCGCGCCCCTGGACGGACAGCGCCGGCACGTAGCCGGGAATAACGACTCCGGAGTCGAACTTCACTCCGGAGTCGTCAGGTGGGCGCCGGGCGCGGTCAGCCCTGTCGCAGCGCCACCAGCGGCTGCACGCGGCTGGCCCGGCGTGCCGCGATCAGGGAGGCGATACCCGCGGCCGTGAGCACCAGCGCGACCGCTCCGGCGTAGGTCACGGGGTCGGCGGCGGTCACGCCGAACAGCATCGCGGCGATCGTCCGCGCGAGCAGCGCGGCGGCGCCGATGCCGGCGACCGCGCCGATGGCGGCAAGCAGCAGGGCTTCGCGGACGATCATCCCGCCGACGTTCGCGGGCGTCGCCCCGACCGCCAGGCGCAGCCCGAACTCGCCCGTCCGCTGCTGTACCGCCTGCGACAGGATGCCGTGCAGGCCGGCGGCGGAAAGCAGCACCGCGGTCAGGCCGAAGAACGCCGAGAGACGCGCGAAGAGCCGCTCGTTGGCGTGCAGCCGGGCGAGCTGCTCGTCCTGGGTGCGAAGGTTCAGGACCGGCAGCGTCGGATCGATCGCGTGGATCTCGGCTTGCGCCGTCCGCATCAGCGCCGCAGGATCGCCGATCGCGCGGACCGCGAAGTTCACAGTGCCGTCGACGCGCTGCTGCGCCGGCAGGTAGACCGTCGGGGGTGTGGCCCCGCGCAGGTCGGTGTACTTGGCGTCGCGCGCCACGCCGACGATTTCCACCACGTCGTTCGCCGTCAGCTCGCCGAACACGAGGCGCCGACCCAGGGGGCTCTCTAATCCGAACTGCTGTCGCGCGAAGGTCTCGTTCACCACGGCGACCTTCGGCGCGCCGTCCCGATCGTGCTCGTTGAAGCCGCGCCCGCTCAGGATCGGCAGGCCCATCGCGGCGAAGAAGTTGGCCGCAACGCCGTTGGTGTTGACCAACGGACGCGGGCCGGACGCCGGCTTGTCCGGCCGATGGAACGACTTGTTCTGGCGCGTCCGCGACAGCAGCGCCACCTGCGAGTAGGTCGCGTCGCGGACACCGGGCAGCGCCGCCATGCGCTCGCGGATCCGCTCGTGCAGCCCGGCGCCAGCCTCTTTGGCGTAGCCCGCCGACGTCGCGTCGATGCGGAACAGCAGCAGCCGCCGCTGATCGAAGCCGGCGTCGACGGCGTCGAGGCGATCGAGGGTGCGGGCGAACAGTCCGGCGCCGACCAGCAGCACGAGGGACAGCGCCACCTGCACGGCGAGCAGGCCGCGGACCAGCCACGAGCGGCGGCGACGCCCGAGGGTGCGCGAGCCGCCCTGGAACGCCGTCGCCAGATCGATGCGGCTCGCCTGCAGCGCGGGCAACAGGCTGAACGCCAGCGCGCAGACGACCGCGACGCCGGCCGTGGCGGCGAGGACGCGGAAGTCGAGCGGCAGGTCGAGCACGCCGGCCGGCTGGCTGCCCAACGGGTGCAGCGAGCGCAGCCAGCCCCGGGCGATCCACGCTAACCCGCTGCCGGCCGCCGCCGCGGTGCCGGCCACGAGGAGCGCCTCGACGACGCACTGCCCGATGATGCTCCGGCGACTGGCGCCGAGCGCCAGCCGCAGCGCGAAGTCGCGGCGACGGGCATCGGCGCGCGCCACGAGCAGGGTCGATACGTTGACGCAGGCCGCAGCAAGGACCAGGCCGGCGAGCGCCAGCAGGAGCGTGAGCGGTGTCCGCTGGCCGCGGCGCGTCTCGTTCTGGCCCTGGGCGCCCGGCTGGACGAGCAGCCGCGGGTCGTCGGGGCGCGCCGCGGCGGCCTGCTTCGCCGGGTCCCAGCCGTCGCGGGCAGCGGCCTGAAATGTGGGCTCGAGCGCCGCCCGGGCCTGATCCGCGGTCGCCCCCGGCGCCAGCCGCGCCATCAGGGTGAGCCACCAGTAGCCAGCCTCGGCACGGCGCGGCCGGTCCGGCTGCAGCAGCAGGTGGTGCGAAAGCGGCACCGACACATCCGCCGTCTCACCGACCTGCTGGGCGCCGTCGTAGCCCTCGGCGGAAACGCCGATGATCGTCACGGGCACCTTGTTGACGAGCAGCGTGCCGCCGAG
>JANOIR010000474.1:0-2230 GCA_031407765.1 Vicinamibacteraceae bacterium | reverse complement strand
TCGCTCGTGCGCGAACGGCTGATGGCAATGCTCTCGGGCTTCTTCGGCGTCCTCGCCGCCTTGTTGGCGTCGATCGGGCTCTACGGCGTGATCGCCTACGTGATGCAGCGCCGCCGCAACGAAGTAGGCATCCGCCTCGCGCTGGGCGCACGTCCCGGACAGGTCGTCCGCATGGTACTCGTCGAGGCCGCGGTGCTGGTCGCCGGGGGCGTCGCCGCGGGAGCGATCCTTGCCGTGCTGGCCGGACGCGGCAGCGAGTCGCTGCTGTTCGGCCTGTCGCCGACCGACGTGACCACCTTCGCGATCGCCGCGGCGTTCCTGGCGGCCGTCGCGCTGCTCGCGAGCGCGATCCCAGCCTTGCGGGCGTCGCGGGTCGATCCGATGCTGGCGCTGCGCCAGGACTGACCGGGGGCACGGGTTCTGCGACGCTCGCCATGAAAGAGCGCGCGGGATAGACCAGCAGCTCTATGGCTGGAAGCGTTCAGCGTAGACCCGAGCCGAGACCCTGTGCGACCGTTCGTCCAAGGCCCACAGCTCCCGAGGGCGACCGGCGGGGTCGCTGAGGAGCAGCGACTTGGTCTGGGAATCACGCCGGATCTGCAGCCGACGCTGCACACCCGCGACCACGAACTCGACGTCCTTAGGTTGCCCGTTGAATCTCAACGGCTGCACCGTCCAGCCGGCCGGAGCCGCCAGCCGGTCGGCGATCAGCGGTTCGAGACGGCGTCTTTCGGCGTCGCTCAGTGGCTCGAAGGCCGACCCCGTCCAACGCGACCGGCTGCGGCCGACACGGGCGATGACCTGATGCTCGACGATGCCTAGAAGGCGCCCGTACCCAGCCGCGGCCACGCGTCGCGACCCCTTGCCGTCGATGACGAATACGGTCAGGTGGTGGCGCTGGTCGTCAATCCCCGGCTCCCAGGAGCCCAGCACCTGGCGACACACAAGGGCAACCATCGACGCCGGGCTGCGTGCGGTGCCGAGGTCCGTCGTGGACACGAGGATCAGTCCCTGCTGTGCTGAAGCGACCAGCACGGCCTCCCTCTCATACGCCCTGGCAAAGCGCACGGTGGGCAGCAGAACCGCCGCCGCGAACGCGAGTGCGGCGAGCGCCACTGCAGCTCGCTGGCGCGGCCGATCGGCGAAGTATTGCGATTGCGCGATCGCTATGGCCGGCGCCGATAGCAGGACGAGGCCGATCAGCTTCGGGCCGAAGACGACGAGCAGGCGAATTGGCAAGGGCCCGGGTCCGCCGTGATAGAGGTCGCCCCACGGGTCGGCCGGACCGAAGGCGAAGAAGTCGATGACGACCAACCCGATCGCGACGACAGCGGCGATCGCCATCGTGCGGAACAGGCCGATGCGCGGGCTCATCCGACTGAGCAGCGCGCTCAGGGCCCACCACGCGACGACGAAGGTCAGCGCCCTCATGACGGTAATGTAGACGCCCCTGCGCGTTTTCGGCCGTTCAGCGAATGGACTGCCCGCTTGATCGACCATCTTAATGCGGCGGTTGCCCTCGGTTACGGACTAGAAGAAGGTCCGCCAGGACGCCTTCGATACCTCGGCGGCAGGCACGGCCACAATCCGTCGGTCGATGTCGTAGCGTCGAGCGCCTGGATGATCACCGCCAAGGCTTCACGCCTCCAGGGTCGCTCGAGAGCCTCTGTGCCGATCTCGTCGAGCACGAAGCCAGCGGTCTCGATGACCTCGAGCCGGCCAGCCAGACTCTCGGACGATTGGCGCAGCAGACCCGGCGACGCGCTACCCAGCACCAGGAAGCGGGCTATCGGGCCAGTGGCGGTCGCGCCTTCAGGCGGTCGATCACAGCCCGGGCGTCTTGACCGATCAGGGCCCGCATCCAGAGCCGGGTGCGGACGTCGCCGACGGCGCCGATGATGCGGCCGCTTGTGTCCACGGCCCACACTGGGCCGGCCCAGGGATTGGGGAGGACGGAGTCCTGGGCGTAGGTGAACAGATAGCGACGCGAGGGAACGAGGGCCGCACGTTCGTGATGCGGCGAGCGGACGACGACGCCGCTCACTCGGACGACGCCCCCCTCGAACATGAACGGTACGGCGCCGGCGCCGTACGGACCAGTGCCAGGCCCGAGCACCGAGCCGGCGTCCACGATCCGGACTCGCACCATTGTGCGGATCCAGCCGCCCGGAGCCAGTTCGCCTGAGAGCGAGACCACGTCGGCGAGGACGAGCCCGTGTCCCAGGTTCGG
>JANOIR010000409.1:0-2861 GCA_031407765.1 Vicinamibacteraceae bacterium | reverse complement strand
GGCCAGCCCTTCCCGAACAACCAGGTCCCGGTCGAGCGCTTCAGCCCGTTCGCCCGCAACCTGCTGGCCAACGAAGCGCTCTACCCGCGCCCCAACGTCACCCGCGCGCTCGCCGATTTCCGCCAGAACTACCGCGGCCAGACGGCCGCCTCGCAGCGGGTGAACCAGTTCGACGCCAAGGTGGACTGGAACGCGTCCACCAACGACAAGGTCTACGTGCGCTACTCGAAGCAGACGCACGAAAACACGCCGGAAGCGACGTCGATGCCGTTGCGGTTCTCCTCGCTGTCCGAGAACCCGTTCTGGAGCATCGGCGCCAACTGGAACCGCATCATCGGCACGACGCTGGTCAACGACCTGCTGATCGGCTTCAACGACAACAGCTTCAACGGCACGCCCATCGACCTGAACGGCGTCGGCGCGCTGAACAACCAGCTGGGGATCGCCGGGACGCAGCCGATTCCGGGCCTCACCGAGGTCCGCATGGGCAACGACCTCACCAACATCGGGACCATCGCGATCGGCAGCAACACCGCCAACCAGGTGTTCCAGATCAACCAGCGCCTGACGTGGGTCAAGGGCCGCCACCAGTTCAAGTTCGGCGGGTCGTTGAACCGCTACAACATGCAGCGCTACTACTCGGGCAACAACGGCCAGCTCGGCTTCATCGCCTACAACGGCGCCTTCACTGGCGTGGCCTTCGGCGACTTCCTGCTCGACAGGGTGCAGAGCAAGGGGCGCGGCTCGCTCACCACGCCGTGGACGCACCAGCAGAACCGGGTGGCGTTCTTCGCCGCGGACGACTTCAAGGTCACCAACGCGCTGACGCTGAACCTCGGCCTGCGCTGGGGCAACACGTCGCCGCTCGTCGAAGTCGATGACCGCCAGGCGAACATCGACCTCAGCAACGCCGAACTGAGGCTCGCCGGGGTGAACGGCAACAGCCGTGCGCTCTACGAGCCGTACCACAAGGGCTGGGAGCCGCGCCTCGGCCTCGCCTATCGCATGGGCGAGCGCTGGGTGTTCCGCGGCGGCTACGGCATCACGCAGTACATGGAAGGCACCGGCGCCAATCTGCGGCTGCCGCTGAACCCCCCGTTCTTCTTCGAGTCGCAGAGCACCTACGACCAGACCACCGGCGCCAGCACCATCGCCACCGGCTTCGAGGGTCTGCAGGCGCTCGATCGGCCGTCGGGCGTCGTCCGCGCCTGGGATCCGAACCTGCGGCCGCAGTTCACCCAGCAGTGGAACCTGTTCGCGGAGTACCTGATCGGCTCGCGGTCGTCGATCAACGTCGGCTACGTGGGCAACAAGTCGAGCCACCTGGTGACCCCGATCGAGGGCAACCAGCCGCTGCCCGGCGTCGGCGATCCCAGCACCTGGACGTCGACGCAGTCGCGCCGGCCGCTGTTCGCGTTCAACCCGCTGATTACGGACATCAGCACGACCTCGGCGCGCGGCCGGTCCGACTACAACGCCCTGCAGACGACCTTCAAGCAGCGGCTGTGGAACGGGCTCGACTTCGTCGCCAACTACACCCTGAGCAAGGCCAACTCGAACAACCTGGGCTACTACGGCTCGGCCAACGTTGCGGCCGAGGGTGCCTATCCGGTCAACAGCCGCGACATCGAAGCCAACTACGGGCCGGCGTTCTTCGATGCCCGGCACATCATCTCGCTCGCCGGGAGCTACGACCTGCCGTTCGGTAAGGACCGGCTGTTCGGCAGCGACTGGAACCGCGCCGTCGACGCGGTGGCCGGTGGATGGGCGGCGAGCTTCGCCGTCACGAGGCACACCGGGTTTCCGATCACGGTGCAGAACAGCGTCCGCCGCTCGCTGCAGGGCACCCGCTCGGCCGAATGGCCCAACCTCATCGGCGACCCCGTGCCTTCGGACCAGACACTGGAACGCTGGATCAACCGCGACGCCTTCGCCATCCCGGCGCTCGGCACGTTCGGCAACGCCGGCGTCGGCATCCTGCGGGCGCCGGGCTACTTCAACGCCGACCTGTCGATCAGCAAGCGCTTCGCGACGATCGGCCGCCAGTACCTGCAGTTCCGCGGGGAGATGTTCAACGTGCTGAACCACCCGAACTTCGGCCCGCCGAACCGCGACATCCAGAGCACGGCCTTCGGGACGATCACCAGCACGGCGGGAGACCCGCGCATCGTCCAGCTGGTGCTGAAGTACTACTTCTAGCCCCGGTCGTCTAGCCCCGGTCGTTTGGGGCGACGGCTTACGACACGGCACGCCGGCATCGGCTCACGCGCGGGGATCGCGTCGGGCCGATGCCGGTTCCTGCGTACGCGCCATCAACGATCTGTCACACGCCGGGCGCCGGTCGACTGGGGCCGATCGAAGTCGGGGTGCCCGCCGGTCTCGATCGACGGCCCGGGAAAGCCGATGCGCGTCCAGACGGCGGGGTCGCTCAGATAGAGGGTCGTCGTGTCGAGTCGCAGTTGTCTGAAAAACGGCGGTTCGATCGCGGCCACCTGCTGCGTGAGCTCGTGGAGCTCCGCGGGCGTCAGCGCAGTGATGGGGCGGCCGAACTGTCGTGCGCACAGTTCATTGGCGGTGCGCAGTCCCCGGGCGTAGAGCGCGGCCTGTGGGCTGTTCTGCATCCGGTCCGCGAGGCGCGGTCCCGCGTCGACCGCCGCGGCGCCGGCGTCACGCGCGTCGGGTGGAATGATCGCGTTGGCGAGCGCGGTGAGCACGTCGACGTCGGAATCGGCACACGCACTCACGTCACGCTCCTTACAACTCGTGCCGCCGCGCGCTGTCCGCCACGTGCTCGGCGGCGCGGCGGACGATGGCCAGCGCGGTGAGGGTGGGGTTCAGGCCCGACCCGGTGACGAAGACGC
>JANOIR010000408.1:0-1559 GCA_031407765.1 Vicinamibacteraceae bacterium | reverse complement strand
CATCCGATCGCTCCCGAGCGCACGAGGGTATACGCGAAGACGACGACGATGCCCACGACCTGGGGCACGAGGGCAACGAGGACGCTGCGCAGCGGCAGGATCTCGATCGGAAAGTGCGCCTGTTTCACCAGGCTGCCGTTTCCGACCACGGCCAGGCAGGACGCCGTCATCACGTTGGCCCAGGCCGTCCACGACAGCAGCCCGGCCAGCACGTAGACGACGTAGTCCTCACCGGCACCGAGCCGGACACGGAACATGAGGGCGAAAACCGCGAGATACAAGGCCATGACGGCGAGCGGATGGAAGACGACCCAGACGAGACCGAGGGCGGAGCCCGCGAACGGGCGACGCAGCTCCTCACGGGTCAACACCAGGAGCAGACGCCGGTTCCGAGCGATGCGGCGAGCGAGGTCGATCGAATAGGACAACATGCATAGACCCGCTCCCGCGGGCATCGGCCAAAACGTCGATTCTGTCAGGGCGCCGGGGTCTTTTCAAGGTTGCCGGCTCGGAGCTCGTTTGGGTCGCTGTGGTATCCTGCGCCGTGCCCACAGAGCAAGCGTCGACCGGAGGCGACGTCCGGTACGGCTTCGGAAAAAACTGGGAAGAGTTTATCGAGCGCTCGTTCAGCGATGAACGAGTCGAGTCATCCCTGAAGCACGTCCTCGGCTTCCTGAAGGTACCGGACCTCAAGGGGATGAGTTTCCTTGACGTAGGTTCCGGTAGCGGCCTGCACTCCCTGGCGGCCTTCCGGGCGGGGGCGTCACGAGTCGTGAGCTTCGACTACGACGCCGACGCCGTGCGCACGACGCGGGCCCTCCGGGAACGGGCGGGCTCCCCGGCCCACTGGACAATCGAACAGGGTTCGGTCCTCGATCGAGATTACATGAAGCGCTTCGCCCCCGCCGATGTCGTCTACTCCTGGGGTGTGCTGCACCACACCGGTCAGATGTGGACGGCGATCGAGAACGCTTCTCTTCCGATCGCCCCGTCGGGACTCTTCTACATTGCGCTCTATACGTCGGATATGTTCATCAAACCGACTGCGGATTACTGGCTCGAGATCAAGCGGCGGTACAACAGCGCCACTAGTGCGGGCAAAACCCGGATGGAGTGGTCGTACGCGTGGACGAATACTATCTGGCCATCGCTCCTTCGCTTTCGCAACCCGTTGCCGCTGCTGACCGGCAGCAACCAGACCCGCGGCATGTCCTATTGGACAGATGTGAAGGACTGGCTCGGTGGTTGGCCAATGGAGTTCGCCGGCATCGCCGAGACGAAGCAGTTTTGCGACTCCCGCCTAGGCCTTGAGTTGCTGAACGTAAACGCGGGGGAAGCCAATACCGAATACCTGTTCCGGAGGAAGGGCGCATCGAATCATTGGGACTCGATCCTGGAGGGCCGGAAGATTCAGACGCTCCAGCCGCCGTTCGAGCGGCGTCTACGCACGGGGCGCCGCGGCCGTAAGCGCGAGGGACACGCTTACAGAGCCATCATCCAGGACGCTGGCCCCGGAGCCGACGACGCGGCCAACCCGCGGCGGTCGCAGCTCATGCTGT
>JANOIR010000393.1:0-17090 GCA_031407765.1 Vicinamibacteraceae bacterium | reverse complement strand
GCCGCGGCCTCCATCGGCGCCCTCCTCGAAAGCCACGGGTTCAGGGTCACGCTGCAGAAGTTCGATCCGTACATCAACGTCGATCCCGGCACGATGTCGCCGTACCAGCACGGCGAGGTGTACGTCACCGACGACGGCACCGAGGGCGACCTCGACCTGGGTCACTACGAGCGCTTCACGAACACGGTGACGTCGAAGAACTCGAACTGGACGACGGGCAAGATCTACCTGTCGGTGATCCAGCGCGAGCGACGTGGCGATTACCTCGGCGCCACGGTGCAGGTCATCCCGCACATCACCAACACCATCAAGGACTCCATCCGCGCCGTCTCGGACGGCGTCGACGTCGTCATCGTCGAGATCGGCGGCACCGTCGGCGACATCGAGAGCCTGCCCTTCCTCGAGGCCATCCGCCAGTTCCGCCAGGACGTCGGCCGCGAGAACGCGCTCTACATCCACCTGACCCTGGTGCCGTTCATCGGGACGGCCGGCGAGCTGAAGACCAAGCCGACTCAGCACAGCGTCCGCGACCTCCGCTCGATCGGCATCCAGCCCGACATCCTGCTCTGCCGCACCGACCGGTTCCTGCCGCCCGACATCAAGCGGAAGATCGCGCTCTTCTGCGACGTCGACGAGGAGGCGGTGATCACCGCCAAGGACGTCTCGAGCATCTACGAGGTGCCGATCGTGCTCGGCCAGGAGGGCATCGACCGCATCGTGCTGAAGCACCTCCACCTGCCCGAGTCGACCGCCGACATGACGGACTGGGCGGCGCTCGTCGAGGGCCTCCAGCATCCGCAGGGCGAGGTCACGATCCACGTCGTCGGCAAGTACGTCGGCCTGGAGGACTCCTACAAGAGCCTGCACGAGGCGCTCGTGCACGGCGGCTTCAAGCACGGCGTCAAGGTCAACGTGAAGTGGGTCGAGGCCGAGGCGCTCGAGCAGGAGGGCGGCGACAGCCTGCTCGACGGGGCGCACGGCATCCTGGTGCCGGGCGGCTTCGGGGATCGCGGCACGCGCGGCATGATGCGCGCCGCCCACCTCGCGCGCACGCGTCAGGTGCCGTTCTTCGGCATCTGCTATGGCTTCCAGTGGGCCACCGTCGAGTTCGCCCGCGAGGTCTGCGGCATGACCGACGCCGATTCGACCGAGTGCGCCCCGGACACGCCGACCAAGGTGATCTACAAGCTGCGCGACCTGCTCGGCGTCGACGATCTCGGCGGCACGATGCGTCTCGGCTCCTACGCCTGCCAGCTCAAACAGGGCTCGCTGTCGCAGCGCCTCTACGGCGCCGACGTGATCCACGAGCGGCACCGCCACCGCTACGAGTTCAACTGCCTGTACGAGCAGACGCTCACCGACAAGGGCCTGCAGATCGTCGGCCGATCGCTCGACGGCAAGTTCGTCGAGATCGTCGAGCTGCCGACGCACCCGTGGTACGTCGCGGTGCAGTTCCACCCGGAATTCAAGAGCAAGCCGCGCCGGCCGCACCCGCTCTTCGCCGGCTTCGTCGAGGCGTCCTACCGCCACAAAACGGCGTCGCCCGCCGAGGCCGAAGCGGCGCAGGGAACGAGTACAATCAGCGCGTGAACATCGCCCCGGTCGCGATCGGTCCGCTGACGCTCGGCCCGCCGGCTCCCCTGCTCTTCATCGGCGGGCCGTGTGTCATCGAGAGCCCGGCGCACGCACTCGATCTCGGCCGCGCCATCCAGGCGATCGCGCGCGAGGTCGGCGTCCCGTACGTGTTCAAGGCGTCCTTCGACAAAGCCAACCGGACCTCGATCTCGTCGTACCGCGGCCCCGGCCTGGCCGAGGGGCTGCGCACGCTCGAGCGGGTCAAGAGCGAGCTCGGCTGCCCCATCCTGACCGACATCCACGAGGCGGCCCAGGCCGCCGCCGTGGCCGAGGTCGCCGACGTCCTGCAGATCCCGGCGTTCCTGTCGCGGCAGACCGATTTGCTCGTCGCCGCGGCCCGGACCGGCCGCGTCGTCAACGTGAAGAAGGGCCAGTTCCTGGCGCCGCTCGACATGCGGCACCCGATCGCCAAGGTGCGCGAGTCGGGCAACGCGCGCGTCTTCGTCACCGAGCGCGGCTTCACCTTCGGGTACCACAACCTGGTCGTCGACATGCGCGCCTTCCCGATGATCCGCAGCCTCGGCGTGCCGGTGGTCTTCGACGTGACGCACAGCCTGCAGCTGCCCGGTGCCGGCGATGGCGTCACCGCCGGACAGGCCGAGTTCATCGAGCCGCTGGCCTCGGCCGGCGTCGCCGCCGGTGTCGACGGCGTGTTCATGGAAGTGCACGAGGAGCCGTCGCGAGCGAAGAGCGACGGCCAGAACGCGCTGAAGCTCGATCGCCTCAAGGCCATCCTGACCCGACTGGTCGCGCTCGACGCGATCGCCCGGCCGCTCGAGCCGGCGCCGGTGGGGGCCTGACGGCTCCGTCGCGAGATCCGATGTCCGCCCGCCCGTCCGCCACCTCGCCGCCACCGACCGACGGCCTCGCGCTCGCGCGCCGCGTCCTCGAGACGGAAGCGGCGGCGATCCTCGGCCTGGTCTCGACGCTCGACCACCGCTTCGAGCGCGTCGTCGAGCTGCTGCTCGGCTGCCGCGGGCGGGTCATCGTCACCGGCATCGGCAAGTCGGGGATCATCTGCCGCAAGGTCGCGGCGACCTTGGCCAGCACCGGCACGCCGGCGTTCTTCCTGCACCCGGCCGAAGCCGTGCACGGCGACCTGGGCGTGATCCACGCCCAGGACGTCGTCATCGCGCTGTCGCACAGCGGCGAAACGCAGGAGGTGCTGCGCGTCGTCGAGGCGATCAAGCGGATCGGCGCGACGCTGATCGCGTTCACCGGACACCCGGAGTCGACCCTCGGCCAGACCGCTGACGTCGTCCTCGACACGCACGTCAACGAGGAGGCCTGCCCGCTGAACCTGGCGCCTACCGCGAGCACCACCGCCGCGCTCGCGCTCGGCGACGCGCTGGCCATGACGCTGCTGGTACGGCGCGGGTTCCGCGAGGAGGACTTCGCCCACCTGCACCCGCGCGGAACGCTCGGCAAGGGCCTGATGCGGGCGCACGCGCTGATGCACGCCGGCGACGCGCTGCCGCGGGTGTCGCCCGACGCGGTCATGCGGGACGTGCTCGCCGAGATGAGCGCGAAGAAGCTCGGGATGACGACGGTCGTCGACGCCGAGGGCCGGCTCGCCGGCATCATCACCGACGGCGACCTCCGCCGCCAGCTCGCCGCGCCCGCGCCGATGCTCGATCGCCCGGCCCGGGAGATCATGACCACCGGTCCGGTGACGATCGGCCCGCTGGCCCTCGCCGTCGAGGCGCTCAAGCTGCTCGAGGAGCGACGGATCTCGTCGCTGGTCGTCGTCGACAGCGGGATCGTGGTAGGCGTACTCCACCTCCACGATCTCTGGCGAACGGAGCTCTTTTGACGCCGGTGGCGCCCGACCGTCCTGGCGCCGCGAGCCAGGCGTTCCCGCCGGAGCTCGCCGGGCGCGCCCAGCGGGTCCGTCTGCTGCTGTTCGACGTCGACGGCGTGCTGACCGACGGCACGATCCTGCTCGACGCCGAGGGCCGCGAGTCGAAGCGCTTCTCGATCCGCGACGGCACCGCCCTCGTCTGGGCCCGCCAGGCCGGCCTGCTGACCGGGGTGCTGTCGGCGCGCACCGCGGCCGCCACGACGGAGCGGGCGCGACAGCTCGGCATGGCCGTCGTGCGCCAGCAGGCGGGCGACAAGGCCGCCGCCTTCACCGAGATCCTCGCGGAACAGGGCCTTGCCGCCGCCGACGTCGCCTACATGGGCGACGACCTGATGGATCTGCCGGTGCTGCGCCTCGCCGGCCTGTCCGCCGCGCCGGCCGACGCCGCCGACGCCGTGCGCGCCCGCGTCCACTTCGTCAGCCGGCTGCCGGGAGGCGGCGGTGCCGCCCGGGAGCTGATCGAAGGCGTGCTGCGCGCGCAGGGGCTGTGGCCAGCGATCGCGGCGCGCTACGGCTTCGACGACTCCGGAGTGGATTCCCGCGACGACTCCGGAGTCGATTCCCGCGTCGACTCCGGAGTGGATTCCGCAGCGAAGGCGGAGCGATGACGCCGTTTCTGGCCGCGCTCGTCGCCCTCCTCCTCGGCCTCGCCGTCGGCAAGGCCTGGGAACGCTACAAGCTGCGCGAGGGCCGGTGGCTCGACCGGCGCCGCAACCGCGAGTCGCCCCACTACATGCAGGGGCTGAACTTCCTGGTCACCAACCAGCTCGATCTGGCGATCGACGAGATGGGCCAGGCCGCCGCGCTGGCCCCGGACGCGCTCGAGATCCACATGATCCTGGGCAACCTGTATCGCGAGAAGGGACAGGTCAGCCGCGCCGTCCAGATCCACCAGCATCTCTTGCAGCGGCCCCGACTCGGTCGCCTCGAGCACACCCATGTCCTGCTCTGCCTCGGGCTCGACTACCGCCGCGGCGGCTTCGTCGATCGCGCGATCGAGGCCTTCCAGGAGGTGCTGCGCCTCGATCCGACCAACGAGCACGCGCTGGCACAGCTCGAGAAGCTCTACGAGGATCAGCACAACTGGGTCGAGGCGGCACGCATCCGTGAGCAGTTGACCGAGACCGTCGCGCCTGGCCGGCAGCCGCGGCACCGCACCATCCGCGCCTTCCTCGAGAACCAGATCGGCGTGCAGGCGCTCACCAACGGTGACGCCGTCGCGGCGGCGACGCACTTCGCCAGGGCGATCGAGATCGATCCGGCGGTGACACCGGCCTATGTCAACCTCGGCGACCTGCGCCTGTCGAAGGGCGACACCGCCGGTGCGATTGCGATGTGGGAGACGATGACGACGGTCTCCCCCGAGCGGGCCTATCTGGTGCTCGATCGCCTCCGATCCGCTCACGTCGCCGCCGGGACACCGGAGCGCTTCGACGAGCTGTGCCGCCGGCTGATCGACGCCCAGCCGCAGGACTGGCGGGCCCGGCTCGCCCTCGCCGCCCACCTGCGGGCCCACGGCGACGCCCGCGGGGCGTTCACGCTGCTGATCGACTCGCTGGCCCACAACCCGCACGCGGTGAGCCTGCACCAGGCGACGTGGGAGACCCTCGTCGACCTCGGCGTCGGCCGGACCGACGTCGACCGCTACATGGCGGTGAGCCGCGAGGCCGTCTACTACCGCGATCCGCACATCTGCCTGCGCTGCCGCTACCGCAGCAACGAGCTGCTCTGGCAGTGCCCGCACTGCCACGAGTGGAACACGTTCGTCGAGGAGCGGCTCGCCGCCGCCCACGACGGCGAGCGGGCGGAAGGCTAGCCAGCCAGCCATGGCCCTGCTGCGCGCGGCGCTCACCGGCGGCATCGCCACGGGCAAGACCTACGTGCGCACCCGCCTCGCCGCGCATGGCATCCCGACGCTCGACGCCGACACGCTGGCCCGCGACGCGGTCGCACGGGGATCGACCGGCCTCGCTGCCGTCGTCGCGCGCTTCGGGCCGGGGGTGGTCCTGCCCGACGGCGCGCTCGATCGCCGGGCACTCGGGGCGGTGGTGTTCGGCGATCCACAGGCCCGCGCCGATCTGGAAGCCATCATCCACCCGCGCGTCCGCGAGGCCACCGGCACCTGGCTCGATCGGGTCGCGATCGGCGGGGAGACCGTCGCCGTCGTCGACATCCCGCTGCTCTACGAGACCGGCCGCAATCGCGACTTCGACCGGGTGGTCGTCACCAGCTGCCCGCGCAGCCAGCAGGTGGCTCGGGTCGTCGAGCGCGACGGCCTCACCGCCGCCCAGGCCGAGGCCCGCATCGACGCCCAGCTCCCGACCGACGAGAAGGTGCAGCGCGCGGACTTCGTCATCGACACCGGCGGAACGTTCGGCGACACCAATCGCCAGGTCGATCGGGTCGTCGAGAAGCTCCTCGAACTCGCCGCCGCCGCGGAACGGTAGGCAGGAACGGCGTTGGGAGTCAGCGGATACCCGCGACGCGCGCTTCGGCGGCTACGACCGTGTTGTGCATCAGCATCGCGATGGTCAGCGGCCCGACACCGCGGGGCACCGGCGTGAGCGCGCCGGCGACCGCGGCGACGCGCGGATCCACGTCGCCGACGAGCAGCGAACCGGTCTTGGCGAAGCTGGCGCGGCGTGGCGAGTCCGGACCGAACCAGGCCTCGACGGTCGCGGCATCGGTCAGCGTGTTCATGCCGACGTCGATCACGGTCGCCCCCGGCTTGACGAAGGCCGGCGTCACGAAACCGGCGCGGCCGATCGCCACGACCAGGATGTCGGCGGTCGCCGCGACCCGCGGCAGGTCGGCGGTCCGCGAATGGCAGATGGTCACGGTGGCGTTGGCGTGCAGGAGCATCAGCGCCATCGGCTTGCCGACGATGTCGCTGCGGCCGATGACCACGGCGTGGCGGCCGGCCACCGGGATGTCCGAGCGGCGCAGCAGCTCCATCACCCCGGCCGGCGTGCACGAGCGCAGCGTGGCGCGGTTCTGGACGAGGCGGCCGACGTTGATCGGGCTGAACCCGTCGACGTCCTTGGCTGGATCGATCGTCTCGAACACCGTCAGCTCGGCCGCGGCGCCGAGCGCGGCCGGCAGCGGCGACTGCACCAGGATGCCGTCGTGCGCCGGGCTGGCGTTCAGCCGGCGCACGTCGCCGAGGACGTCCTCGAGCGTGGCGGTCGCCGGCAGCCGCACGAGATCGACGGTCAGGCCGGATTCGGCGGCGGTCTTGACCTTGCTGCGGACATAGACCGCCGATGCCGGATCGTCGCCGACCAGCACGATGCCGAGCGCCGGCGGGCGCCCGAGCGCCTGCTGTATCGCCTGCACCCGGCCGGCCAGGTCGTCGCGGATCGCCTTGCCGACGATCACCCCATCGAGCATGCGGCATTCGGTCATGTTTGCTGACTACCCTGCTGGCGTCCGCGCCCCGGCGGCCGCCCCTTCGAGCTGCTTCAGGGTATCGGGCCGCCCCATCACCACGAGGTGATCGCCGGCCACCATCTCCGATTCGGGCGGCGGGTTGAACTCCATCTTGCCGCCGGCCCGCTGGATCCCGACCACCACCACCCCGAACCGCTGCCGGACGTTGGCCGCGGCCAGCGACTGCCCGCACAGCGGCGAGGCGGCCGTCAGCCGGATCTGCTCGATGCCCAGCTCGAGGCGCTCGGCGCTGGTCGCGAGCTGGACGAAGTCGACGACCGCCGGCCGCAGCGCCGCCTGCGCCATCTGGTGCGCGCCGGCCTGGTACGGCGAGAACACGCGGTCGGCGCCGGCCCGTCGCAGCTTGGCGATGGCGTCCTCGTTCTCGGCCCGCCCGATGATGAACAGGTCGGACCGGGTCAGGCGGGCGCTCAAGATGATGTAGACGTTCTCGGCGTCCGATCCGACCGCGGAAATCAGGCCGCGAGCGTGGGCGACACCGATCTTGCGCAGCACCTCCTCGGCACCGGCGTCGGCGGCCACCGCGAGGGCCCCGGCGGCGATCAGCTCGTGCACCAGATCGGGGTCGCGATCGACGACGACGAACGGCACGTCCTGGCGGCGGAACTCGTCGACGATGATCCGGCCCATGCGGCCGTAGCCGCAGACGATGAAGTGGTCGCGCAGCTCCTCAAGCATGCGGTCGCGACGCTTGGCTTCCCACCGCGCCCCGAACCCCGCCTGGACCACCCCGGCGACGAACAGCGAGAGGACGTAGAAGAAGGTCCCGACCCCGCCCAGCAGCAGGAGGACGGTGAATACCTCCCCCGCCCGTGACATCGGGTGGACTTCCTTGTAGCCGACGGTCGTCACGGTGATGACCGTCATGTAGAACGCGTCCCAGATCGGCCAGCCCTCGATCAGCACATAGCCGGCCGTCCCCGACGCCAGGGCGCCGAGCACGAGGGACAGCGCGATGCCCGATGGACCGAGCCACCAGGAAGCGCGAACAGGACCAGTCTTCATTCGTCATCGCCGTCGGACGCACAATTATAGCCGTCCGCCGTGAGGCAGGCCGCGCGGCCGCCACTCCTGCGGCCCGCGTGCGGGCGCCGCGGCGCGCCCAGCGCCGCGAATTGCAGTCCGCACGCTCAGAGGGCCGCCCGCGGCCGCGCGTGAGAGCGCGGCCGCCTACATACTTGACACCCTTGCAAGCCCGAGCCTAGAGTGCAGCCCATTCGCTCTGTGGGCGGCGCCTCGTCCTGCAGCGAAGGGAGCCTCAATGAGTCTGTGGGCCACGAAGTCGATCTCCGTGTTACGCGCCGAGGCCGACCAGGCCGGCGAGCACTCGCTGACGCGGGCCCTGGGCCCGCTGAACCTGGTCACCCTGGGCATCGGCGCAATCATCGGAGCCGGCATCTTCGTGCTGACCGGGCAGGCCGCGGCCGACCACGCCGGACCGGCCGTCTGGATCTCGATGATCCTGGTCGGGATCGCCTGCGCCTTCGCCGGTCTGTGCTACGCCGAGATGGCGAGCGCCGTGCCAGTCGCCGGCAGCGCCTACACCTACGCCTACGCGACCATGGGTGAACTGGTGGCGTGGATCATCGGCTGGGATCTCGTGCTCGAATACGCGGCCGGCGCGGCCACGGTGGGCGTCGGCTGGTCGGGCCACCTCGTGAGCCTCCTGGCGCAGCTCGGCATCGTCCTGCCGCCCAACCTGACCAACGCCCCGACGCAGTGGTGCACCGACGCCGAGGTCCGCGACAGCGTCGCCGGCTGCGCGCATGCCGGCCTCAACATGACCGGGGCGCTGGTCAACCTGCCCGCGGTCTTCATCGTCGCCGTGATGAGCACGATCCTCGTGATCGGGATCAAGGAGTCGGCCCGCGTCAACAATTTCATCGTCATCCTCAAGGTGGCGATCGTCCTCCTCATCGTCGGCGTCGGCCTGGGCCACATCGACACCGCCAATTGGACGCCGCTCATCCCGCCCAACACGGGCGACTGGGGCACCTACGGGCCCTCGGGCATCCTCCGGGCCGCCGGCCTGGTGTTCTTCGCCTACATCGGCTTCGACGCCGTGTCGACGGCGGCACAGGAAGCGAAGAACCCGCAGCGCGACATGCCGATAGGCATCCTCGGATCGCTCGCCATCTGCACGCTGCTCTACGTCATCGTCTCCGCGGTGCTGACCGGCATCGTCCCCTACAAGTCCCTCGATGGCAACGCGCCCGTGGCCGACGCCATGCGCATGATCGGGGCGCCGGAGTGGGTCCGCATCCTGATCGACGTGGGCGCCGTCCTCGGCCTCGCCTCGGTCATCCTGGTGATGCTCCTCGGGCAGTCGCGCGTGTTCTACTCGATGTCGCGAGACGGGCTGATCGGCAAGTGGGGGGCGGCCGTCCACCCGAAGTTCCGTACGCCCTACCTCTCCACGATCTTCACCGGCATTGCCGTCGGCCTCGCCACCGGCATCCTGCCGCTGCAGCTGCTCGGCCAGCTGGTGAACATCGGCACGCTCCTCGCGTTCGTCCTGGTCTGCGCCGGCGTGTGGATCCTGCGGCACACGCGGCCCGACCTCGATCGCCCATTCAAGACGCCGCTGATGCCCTTCGTCCCGATCATGGGCATCCTCTGCTGCGTCGGGCTGATGCTGACCCTGCCCGGCGACACCTGGCTGCGCCTGATCGTCTGGCTGGCGATCGGCTTCGTGATCTACTTCAGCTACGGGATTCGGCACAGCGTGCTGCAGCGCCAGCTCGCGGCCGGCACCGCGCCGAAGTAGGCCGTCCAGCGGCGGGCCCGGCTGACGCCCGTCAGCCGGCCGCCCGCAGCGCCCGCAGGTACTCGCTGACGCGGCCCGCCGGATCGCCGGTGCGCAGCAGGTCGCCGATCACGGCGACCGAGCGCGCGCCGGCGTCCAGCACGCGCCGGGCCCGCTCCAGGGTGATCCCGCCGATCGCGACAATCGGCAGCCCGGTCTTCGAGGCCGCGTACTCCACGAGCGCCAGGCCGACCGCGTCGTAGCCCGGATCCTTGCTCGTCGTGTCGAAGATCGGACCGACCGCGAGGTAGTCGATCGGCTCGTAGAGCGCCGCGTCGACCTGGGCCCGGGTGTGCGTCGACAGGCCGATGATGCCCTCCGGCCCGAGGAAACGGCGGACCAGCGCCACAGGCACGTCGTCCTGCCCGACGTGGACGGCGCGGAGGTTGGTGGCGAGCGCGACGTCGACGCGATCGTTGATCACGACCAGCGCGCCGACCGGATGGGCCAGCGCCGCGATCGCCAGCGCCTGCTCGACGAAGCGCCCGGACGGCGCCAGCTTGGCGCGAATCTGCAGGATGCGGGCGCCGCCCTCGAGGAACGCCTGCGCCAGCGCCGGCACGGTGTGCCCGGCGAGGTTGGCGGCGCCCTCGTCGACGATCGGATAGAGCGGCGGGAGCGGGAACGACACGGAGGTGGGCCGGCCGCGGGCGCGGCGGTCTAGTGGCCTGTATCAGGCCACTAGACGACCTTGGCCAGCTTGTCGTCCGGCTGCATCGGGGCCTTGGGCAGATAGCGCTCCATGAAGGCGGTGTTGATGCGGCCGGCCTGGTAGTCGGGGTCGACGAGCACCTTCAGGTGCATCGGGATGGTGGTCCTGATGCCTTCGACCACCGTCATCTCGAGCGTCCGCTTCATGCGGGCGATGGCCTCGGCGCGGTCGCGGCCGTGCGTCATCACCTTGGCGATGAGCGAGTCGTAGTAGGGCGAGACCGTGCACTCCGAGTGGGCGAACGTATCGACGCGGACGCCGGGGCCGCCGGCCGTCGAGAAGGCGTGGATCTGGCCGGGGCTCGGGGTGAACGTCTCGGGGTGCTCGGCGTTGATCCGGCACTCCATGGCATGGCCGCGGATGACGATGTCGCTCTGCTTGAACGGCAGCTTCTGCCCCGCCGCGATCAGGATCTGCTGCTTGACGATGTCGAGGCCGGTGACGAGCTCGGTGACGCCGTGCTCCACCTGCAGGCGCGTGTTGGCCTCGATGAAAAAGATGTTGCCGGCGGTGTCCATCAGGAACTCGAAGGTGCCGGCGTTGGTGTACTGCACCTCGCGGGCGGCGTCGACGACGGTGTTCCCGAGCTTGCGCCGGACCTTTTCGGACAACGCCATCGACGGCGCCTCTTCGATCAGCTTCTGGTGCCGGCGCTGGATCGAGCACTCACGCTCGCCCAGATGGACGACGTTGCCGTGATGGTCGCCGAGGATCTGGAATTCGATGTGCCGCGGCGCGTCGATGTACTTCTCGATGTAGACGTCGCCGACGCCGAAGGCCGCCTGGGCCTCGCGCTGGGCGGTCTTGAGCGCCGGCCCGAGCTCGTCCATCGTGCGAACGATGCGCATGCCGCGGCCGCCACCGCCGGCCGCCGCCTTGATGATGACGGGCAGGCCCATGTCCTTGGCGATCTTGAGGCCGCGCTCCTCGCTGTCGACGGGACCGTCGCTGCCAGGGAGCACGGGCACGCCGGCCTTTTTCATCACCCGTCGCGCCCGCGCCTTGTCGCCGAGCAGGCGGATGACGTTGGCCGACGGCCCGATGAACTTGATGTGGCAGGCCTCGCAGACCTCCGCCATGTAGGCGCTTTCCGAGAGGAAGCCGTAGCCCGGGTGGATGGCGTCGGCGCCGGTGATTTCCGCGGCGCTGATGATCGCCGGCACGTTCAGATAGCTGTCGCGGCTGGCCGCGGGGCCGATGCAGACCGCGTCGTCCGCGAAGCGGACGTGCAGGCTGTTCTCGTCGGGCTCGGAGTAGACGGCGACGGTCTGGATGCCGAGCTCGCGACAGGCGCAAATCACCCGCAGCGCGATCTCTCCACGGTTGGCGATCAGGATTTTCTTGAACATCGGCGGGTATCGGGGCGGGCCGGACGCGCGGATCAGGCGGTCTTCACCGCAAAGAGCCGCTCGCCGTATTGCACGGGCTGGCCGTTTTCGACGTACACCTTGATGATCTCGCCTTCGTACTCCGACTCGATCTCGTTCATCAGCTTCATCGCCTCGATGATACAGAGCGTCTGGCCCTTCTTGACGCGCTGCCCCACCTCGACGAACGACGGCGACGACGGATCGGGTGTGCGGTAGAACGTGCCCACGATCGGTGAGGTGACGATCGACAGCTCGAGGAGCTCGTCGGCGGCCGGAGCGGCCGGGGACGGGACGGCCGTCGGCAGCGCCGCGGCCGATGCCGCTGGCGGAGCGACCAGCGCCGGGATCATCGCCTGGGCCAACGGGGCGGGCGCCGGCGGCGCCGCACCCTGCTTGCGCACGCGGAGCTTCACGCCGCCCTGTTCGAGCTCGAACTCGGTCAGCTCGTGCTCGCGCACCAGGTCGAGGATCTGCTTGATCGCGTCTACGTTCATCGGTTCTTCCGAATCCCTGTCGGTGCTGGTGGTCGGTTCGGGCACGGCGCTGGGGCCCGCGGCCACCTGGTGCACGCCGCTCTCGCCGCGTCGCGACGCCGCCTTCGAGGCGGCGCGTGCGGCGGCGGCGGCTGGGGTCGTCATGCGGGGATCACCCGCCAGGCCCGGGGGACGTCGGTCAGCAGCGCGCAGCCGCCGTCGAGACGCACCACGTCGTCCTCGATGCGGACCCCGCCCGTGCCCTCCACGTACGCACCCGGCTCGATCGTGAAGACCATCCCCGCCTCCAAGCGGTCCGTGCCCGGCACCTCCGCCGAGCGCCGGCTGAGACGCGGGGCCTCGTGCACGTCGAGCCCCAGCCCATGTCCCGTCCCGTGCCCGAACACGCCGTCGAGGCCGTGCCGGGCCAGGGCATCGCGAGCCGCGGCGTCGACCTCACCGGTCGTCACGTCGGGGCGCCCGGCTGCGGCGATCGCCGCGTCCTGCGCCTCGAGGACGGCTCCGTAGATCCGCCGCGCCTCGTCGGGCACCGCGCCGAGCCCCACCGTCCGGGTGAGATCGACCGCGTAGCCCCGCAACATCCCGCCGAAGTCGACCACGACGAGATCGCCCGCCTCCGCGCGCCGATCCGTCGGCCGCGCGTGCGGCAGGGCGCTGTTCGGCCCCGACGCCACGATCGTCTCGAAAGCCGGCTTCTCGAATCCGGCGCGCTTCACACGCCAGTCGATGTCGGCTGCCATCTCGAGCTCGGTCCGCCCGGCGCGGACCACCGTCTCCAACACGTCCACGGCGACGGCCGACAACAGCCGGCCGGCCTCCCGCAACGTCTCAATCTCGCCGGCGTCCTTGACCAGCCGCGGCCGCTCGACCGCATCGGTCACGCCCACGAGCTCCGACACCGCGCCGGCCTCGACCAGCAGCCGGCCCCACTGCCGCGCCCGCTGGACGCTGACGTGCGCGTCCTCGAAGCCGACCCGCCGCCAGCCCTCGTGCGCCACGAGGTCGGCCAACCGTCGATCATAGCCGGCGCTGCCCTCGAGCGACACCGGCATCAGTGTGGGCGGCGCACCGCCGTCCCGCACCAGCCGTGCGACCGCGGCACTGTAGCGGAAGTCTACCAGCAAGTAAAGGCAACGGGCGGTCACGACCAGGACCCCGGCGGTCCCGGCAAACCCCGTCAAGTACCTGATGTTGGACGAGTTGACCACGACGAGTGCGTCGACGCCCGCGGCCACGAGGGCCTCGATGACCTGGGTGTGGCGCGCGGACAACGGATGGGGCACGACGGCACCGTGGCACCGCCGCCCGTCACCTGTCAACTGTCGTGGTCCTAGCAGCCCGTGGCTGCTAGCTGGCCCGACGGGTCTCCGCCGGTTGCGCCTCGCGCGGCGCCGATTCGGCAGCCACCCCGACCGTGGCACCCGACTGGCCGCCTACCGCCCGACGCCGGGCGATTGCCCGGTAGAAGCGCTCGAGCGCCTCAAGCCCGGGGCTGGGTACCGCCGCGACCTCGGCCGGCGCGGTCTCGATGACCTCGTCCGCCGGTGGTTGCGCCGCCGCCACCTCTGCCTCCAGCTCCCGGACCATCTCGGCCAGCTCGCCGTCGCCGGGCGCGAGGCCCGATGCCAGCTGCAGCTGTTCGAGAGCCTGGACCGGGTCGGCCTGGCGCCAGTAGAGGTCGCCGAGCGCGCGCCGGGCCGCGAGATTGTCGGGAGTCGAGCGCGCCACGACGTGCAGCTCGCGCTCGGCCTGATCGTAGAGCCCGAGCTCCATCAGGCTGCGTCCGAGCGTGACGCGCGCGGACACGTAGGTGGGGTGGAACCGAAGCCCGGCGCGGCTCGCTTCGACGGCTTCCTCGAAGCGGGCGGCGCGCCGGTACTCTTCGGCGAGCGAGGCGAAGGCGATGGACGCCGGGTCGGCTTCGACCCGGCGCTTCAACTCTTCGAGGCGTGTCGTCTCGCCCATGGTGCAAGTGTCCGACGAACTACGGAACGATGGTGACCGTCTTGGTCTCGGTATCCGTCGCGCCGCCGCTGTCGGTGACGGTCAGGGTCACGGTGTACGCCCCGGCCGGATTGAACGCGCGCTCGACCCGCATCCCCGTGACGATCTGATTGTCGCCGAAGTTCCAATGGTAGCTCGTGATCGTCCGCCCCGGCGTCGACGTCGATGTCCCGGCATCGAAGAAGGCCACCTGGTTCACCGCGATGGTCGCCGGCGAGACCGTGAAGGCCGCCGTTGGCGCGATGGTGTTGCCGACCGTAAGCGACTTCGAGGCCGTGCCGGTCCGACCTGCCGAATCGGTGACCGTCAGGGTGACCGTGAAGGCGCCGGCGCGGTCGAAACGGTGCGATTCGGTGACGCCGGTGCCGAAGGAGCCGTCGCCGAAGGCCCACGAGTAGCGGGTGATCGTCCGGCCCGGCGCGGCCTGCGCCGCGTTGGCATCGAAGAACACCTGCTGGCCGACGCCAGGGGCCGTCGGCGAGAACGCGAAGTCGACGGTCGGGTTGGCGACGCCAGCGACGACGACCGCCTGCGACAACTGGTTGCTCAGGCCGCGATCGTTGGTGACCACGAGCTTGACGTTGTAGGTGCCGCGCGTCGCGAACCGCGTCACCGGGCGCACGCCGCTGCCGACCTGGCCGTTGCCGAAGTCCCACTGGTAGGACGTGATGTTGCCGGACTGCGGAATGCACTTGGACACGTTGTTCGGGTCGGTCGGATCCGGCACGCACGACGCGATCGAGCTCGACGCGTCGAACGTGACGTCGACATCTTCGCCCGGGTTCGCCGGCGAGAACGTGAACCTCGCCACCGGCGCGAACGCCTGTGGCAGCACCGTACCCTGTGGCACCAGGCGGATGTCGACCGTCCGGGAGAACGCGTTCCGGTAGTCGTAACCGCCCGGCGTCGCCAGCAGGGTGACCACGGCGTTGCCGGAATCGCTGTTCTGGCTCGGCGCGCTGTTGGGCGCTGTGTAGGTGAGCGAGGCGCGGCCGTCCCCGCCCGTCGTCACGTTCTTGGTCGACAGCCGGCCGAGGACGTCGACGATTTCGCCTCCGGCCGTGACCTCGACGCGGACGGCCGTGTTCGGCATGACGGTGCCGTTGGAGTCGCGCGCGATGATGGTCAGGGTCGACTGCGAGACGCCGTCCATGACCAGGAGGTCGGGCGACACCCGAAGCTCCAGCGAGTGGCCGAGCTCTGAAGGCCCGGTGGGGTCCGGAGCGTCGGCCTTCTTGGTCGTGCATCCGGAGAGCGCGATTGCCGCGGCCACCGGTAGCCAGCCGAGAAGGCTGACCTGGCGCGCCAGGCGTCGACGCAGCGAATCGTTCGTGCGTACGTGTGTGATCTGCATAGCCTCTGCCCTGTTGTGCGAACGCGGCTCACTCAGCCGGCGCAAAAAATGGTTCTGCCTTTCGTGGCTCACGCCGACTCAGTCCGGATCCGCCCAATCGGCGAAGTTGACGCCAATCGTCCCCGTCACACTGATCGTGCGACCGGCCTGGTCGTGGCCGTAGAACGTGACGTCGGCCAGCGTCGAGATGACCGCCGCCGCGCCGAGCTGCGTCAGGCCCTTCAGCGGCGCTTCGAGCTTGGCCTGCACGCGCACGAGCACGAACGGGATGGTCTGGGTAAGGCCCGGCGTGACGGTGAAGGTGACTGCGCCGTCGAACGCGTAGGGCACGTCGACGCCCGGCGTGTTGCGGCCGTCCGAGCGCCGGTAGGTGACGCGATAGCGGTTGACGGTGATCGCGTTGTTGGACGTCGGGCCGTTCGGGTTGGTCACGTCGCGCATCGCTGCCGACATGGTCACCCGGCCGTCGTCCTCGATCCAGCCGCCGCCGGTCCGGACGTCCGACGCCATGACGTGGTCGAACGTGCCTTCCTCGCCGCGTCGGCCTTCCAGGTTCTGGATGATGAGATACGACGACGTGTTGCCTTCGCGCGCCGTGGCGCTGCCGCACGCCGCCGCCCCGAGTGCCGCCAGCATCAGGCCGGCGACCGCTGCCGGGCGCACGCTCCGCGTGGCCCAGCGCTTGTTGATGTGCTTCATGTTCACAACTGCCTCCCCGTATTCCTCTCTGGGATGAGCCGTCCGCAGTTGCCCAGCCGGATGGCGGGGCGCTGCTTCGCGCCCGCCTACTTGCCGGCTCCGTTGATTGGGTTCGTCCGGACCGCGACCGCCTCGGAGTTCTTGAGGATGCGCGGCGTGATGAAGACCAGCAGCTCGCCTTCGTTCGAGCTGTTCTGGTTGCGCTTGAAGAAGTTCCCGATGAACGGCACCCGCGACAGGCCAGGCGTCCGATCCTGGCTGCGCGTTTCGAGCGTCTCGTAGATGCCGCCGATCACGGTCGTGCCCTGGTCCTTCACGAGCACCGTCGTCTGGACGCGCTGCGTGTTGACCGAGATGTTGCCGTTGGCCTGGATCGTACCGCGCGACCCGTTGTCGACGTCGACCTCGAGGATGACCGTCCCCGACGCCGAGATCCGCGGCAGGACCGCGAGGGTCAGCGCCGCAATCTTGAACGACACCTGCGGCACCTGCTGGATGATCGAGAAGCCGTCGCCGCCGCTCGGCACCGCCGTCAGCGTGGTGTAGGGGATTTCCTCACCGCGGGTGATGGTCGCCTTGATGTTGTTCTGCGTGACGACGCGCGGCTTGAGGAGCACCTGCACCTTGCCCTCGGTCTCGAGCGCCGACAGCGAGGCGTCGATACCGAGCGCACCGTTCAGCGCGCCCAGCGAGATTTTGCCGAAG
>JANOIR010000390.1:0-4892 GCA_031407765.1 Vicinamibacteraceae bacterium | reverse complement strand
ACATGGTGAGGATCGCCCCGAACACCGCGGCGAACCCCATTAGCACCGAGATCACGACGCCGACCTGCTGGATCAACGAGGTGAGCGTCTGCGAGTGGTCGCTGTAGTACTTCGATTCGTCGTGGACGTCGATGCTCAGCTGCGGATTCGTCGTCAACCAGTTCTTCATCGTCGTGAACTGCGCCGGCGACTCGAGGCGGACCAGCACCGACTGATACGAGTTGTTGCGGCGGAACGCGCCCTGGACGACGCGGGCGTCGGCCCACAGCTCGGTTTCCGAGACGCTGCCCCCCGCGTCGAAGATCCCGACGACGGTCCACGACACCTGACCCGTCTTGATTTGCGAGCCAACCGAGAGGCCGACGAACGTCGCCGCGGCGGCGCGGCCGACGACGATCTCGTTGGTGCCGAAGGTCAGCATCCGGCCCTGGACGAGCCGGGCGTCATAGCGCACCTGCAGCGTCACCGGGGTGATGCCGCGCAGCGGCACGTTGGCCGCGGTCATCGTCGACCGCTTCGGCAGATCGACGATCACGTAGAGCTCGGGCGACGCGAGCGGCTGGTTGTTCTCGCGGCGGATGCCTGGCGCCTGCTTGATGACCTCGGCGTCCTCGCCACCGATGCCGCTCGACATCTCGTCGCTGGCGCCGCCGCGCATGATGAGGGCCCGGTCCGGCTGGCCGGCGTTCTTCATCGCGGCCTCGAAGCCCGCGGCGATCGACAACACCGCGACGAACACGATGACGACACCGGCGATGCCGACCACCGCCACCGCCGACGAGCCCAGGCGCTGGCGGATCGTGCGGATGCTCAGGGAGGTCACCGAGAAGATCTGGGTAAAGAAGGACATGGCTGGCCCCTACGCCTTTCGCAGCGCGTCGGTGATCTTGAGTCGCATCGCCCCGGCCGCCGGCAGGATGCCGGCGGCGATGCCGACCAGCACCATCAGCGCGATGCCGAGCACGATGTCGCGAGTCGGCAGCGTGAACGCCGGCAGCATGCCGTTGGTGGGATCGCCGCCCTGCACGAAGAGCCACGCGAGGAACAACCCGAGGCCGCCGCCGACGATGGCGACGAACAGCGATTCGGCCAGCACCAGCGAGAGCACCGTCACGTCCGAGAAGCCGAGCGTCTTGAGCACGGCGAGCTCGCTGGTGCGCTCGCGCACCGCCTGCGCCATGGTATTGCCGACGACGAGCAGGATGGTGAAGAGCACTGCCGCCAGGATGGCGATCATGATCGCCCCGATGTCGCCGATCTGCTTGGCAAAGCCCTCGATGAAGCCCTTCTCGGTGGTCGTCTTGGTCTCGGCCTGCGAGTTGGCGAACATCTCGTCGAAGGTCTTGGCCAGGGCCAGTGACTGCTGCGGGTCCTTGACCTTCACGATGTACCAGCCGACGAGGCCCTCGCCCTGGGCGCGGTTCTCGTCCAGGTAGTCGTAGCGGAAGAAGAACTGCGTCTTGTCGACGCCCGGGTCGCCGTCGTAGATCCCGACCACGTTGAATTCCCAGGTCGTGCCGCCGGTCTTCGGCTGCCAGATGGTGGCCTGGATCGGGACGCGATCGCCGAGCTTCCAGCCGAAACGCTCGGCCAGATCCTTGCCGACGATGATGCCCTGTCGATCCTCGAGCCACGCCTTCATCTGCGCCGGCGGCAGCTTGTATTCCTTGTAGATCGACATGAACTTCTCGGGCTCGACCGCGATCTGCGCGAAGAAGTTCTTTGGATCCTGGTAGACGCCGCCGAACCAGGAGTTGTGCGTCACCATGTCGACGCCGGGAACGGTCTGGAGGCGGTTGGCGTACGACTCCGGCAGCGGCATGATCAGGCTGATCTTGTGGATCAGGATCAAGCGGTCGAGGCCGGCGAGATCGATGCCGAGCGAGAACGCCGCCCGGATCGTCATCAGGATGCCGAACAGCAGGAAGGCGATGAAGATCGAGAGCAGCGTGAAGGTGGTGCGCACCTTCCGGCGCCAGAGGCTCTTCCAGATCAGAGGCAGGAACTTCATACCGGCACTCCTGCTTCGACGAACACGCCCTTTTCGAGGTGCAGCGTGCGGCGAGCCCGATCGGCTGCGTGCGGATCGTGCGTCACCATGACGATGGTCTTGCCGTGCTCGCGGTTCAGCGTCTGGAGCAGGTCGAGGATCTCGTCGCCCGACTTGCGATCGAGGTCGCCGGTCGGCTCGTCACACAGCAGCAGATCTGGATCGGTGACGATCGCGCGCGCGATGCCGACGCGCTGCTCCTGCCCGCCCGAGAGCTGGCGCGGATAATGCGACATGCGATCGGCGAGGCCGACGACCTTCAACGCAATCTGGGCCCGCTTGCGCCGCTCGGCCTTCGAGAGCTTGGTCAGCAGCAGCGGCAGCTCCACGTTGCGCTCGGCGTTCAGCACCGGCAGCAGGTTGTAGAGCTGAAAGACGAACCCGATGTGCTGCGAGCGCCACTTCGAGAGCGCCGAGCCGGACAGGTCGTTGATGCGCACGCCGCCGATCTCGACGACGCCGCTGGTCGGCGTGTCCAGGCCGCCCATCAGGTTGAGCAGCGTGGTCTTGCCCGAGCCCGACGGCCCCATCAGGGCCAGGAAGTCGCCCTTGGGGATCGTGAAGTTCACGCCCTGCAGCACGTCGACGCGCTCGTTGCCGCGGCTGTAGAACTTGTGCACGTCCGCGATGCGGACGAGGGTCCCGGTATCGGCCATGACTGAGGCTCCTGCTATTGCTTGACGCTGACGGCGGCGCCGTCGGTAAGAGTTTCGGGGACGGGCGCGACGACACGGTCGCCCGACTGGAGGCCCGAGAGCACTTCGACGCGGTCGCCGTCGGTGCCGCCGGTCTTCACCGCGCGCCGCTCGACGACGGCGCCGCGCACGACGAACACCACCGTCTCGCTCCCGGTGGTGCGGACCGCGGTCTTCGGCACCAGCATCATCGGTCGGGCCGGCGCGCCGCCAGCCGTGGGCTCCACCGCCTCGTCGCGGAGGAAGCGCACCTTGACGCCCATGTCGGGCAGGATCCGCGGATCGAGCCCGTCGAAGCCGACGCGGACCAGCACCGTGGCCTTCTGCCGATCGGCGGTCGGAACGGTCGTGATGACGTGGGCCGGGATCTCCCAGTCGGGATAGGCATCGAGCACGGCGACCACGCGCTGTTTCGGCGTCACCCGGTTGATGTAGGCCTCGTTGACCTCGACTTCGATTTCAAGCGACTGCATGTCGACGATGGTCGAGATGCCGGTGCGGGTGAAGCCGCCGCCGGCCGACACCGGCGACACCATCTCGCCTGGCTGGGCGTCCTTCGACAGCGCGACGCCGCTGAACGGCGCGCGGATCACGGTGTTGTCGAGATCCGTCTGCTGGACTTCGATCTGCCGCTCGGCGACCGCCACCTGCTGCTGCGCCGCCTGAATGCGCGCTTCGACCGAATCGACCTCGGCCTGGGCCTGATCGACCTCGGCTTGGGTGGACAGGCTGTCCTTGACCAGCTGCAGCCGCCGCTTCAGGGTCAGCTTCGCCTCGGCGAGCCGCACTTCGCTCTCGCGCACGGCACGGCGGGCGGCCTCGGCCTGGGCTTCGGCCAGGTGCAAGGCGGCACGCGGCTGCGCGTCGTCCAGACGCGCCAGGACCTGGCCTTCCTTGACCGCCATGCCCTCCTCGACGTTGACCTCGATCACCTTGCCGGTGACCTTCGACGAGACGGTAGCCCGGCGACGGGCGGTGACATAGCCGGAGGCGTTCAGGACGGAGGCGCCGCCCCCGCCCGGCCCGCTCGTCGCACGCTCCTGGACCGCAGCCGCTTCCACGACCAGGGGCTTCTCCCGGAACGCCCAGAACCAGACCGCCGCCCCAGCGGCGCCGAACAGGAGCAGGGCGGCGACCCACGCCACCCAGCGGGATCCGCCAGTTTCGGGGGTGCGCTCGATGCGCAGAGCCGCAAGTTCGTCCTTTAGGTCAGCCACAACGCCCGCCAGTATATCCACCCCCACTTGACCGGCCCTGCGACCGAATCGGCGAGCGGCAGGTGGCACCCGGTGAGCCGCTGGCACCAACCCGCGAACGAACACGAACGATTGACACTGTTCGCGACCTCATCGTCGTTCTCGACGCAAACCTCGCCCCGGGAGTTCAGCCGCCGGCACAGGCCGCCGCCTGGTGTGACAACGGATGCGCCGGCCGGGTCTGACATCGACGGGCGGCCGAGTTGTGTCGGGCCGCTGGAGAGGTATCGTGAGGCGACGCCGTCCACCGCCGATCAGCGCGCAAGCCCAGCGCTGACGGCCCGGCGGGGCGTCGAGGAGATGGAACGATGACGTTGAAAGACGGTCTGCTCGGTCTGTTCGATCGCGAGATTGCGATCTCGAAGAAAATGCTCGCCAACGTGCCGGCCGGCAAGGCCGACTGGAAGCCGCACCCCAAGTCGATGCAGTTCGGCTACCTGGCCCAGCTGGTCGCGATGATGCCGATGTGGGTCGCGATGGTCTGCGACCAGGACGAGCTCGATCTCGCGGCCGGGAACATGAAGCCCCAACCGTGGGAGGCTGCGGATGATCTGCTGAAGCAGCACGAGGACTTTGCCGCCAAGGGCCGCGCGGCGTTGGCCGGCATCGACGAGCAGAAGCTGTACACCACGCGGTGGGCGCTCAAGATGAAGGGCCAGCCGGTGGCCAACGACCTCCGCCATCAGGTGGTCGCCGACACGCTGACGCACCTCGCCCATCACCGCGGGCAGCTCACGGTCTATCTCCGGTTGCTCGAGTCCAAGGTCGCCTCGGCCTACGGCCCGTCGGCCGACGACAATCCCTGGGCCCCGCCGAAGGGCGCCGGCGCGTAATCGCTTCCGCGCCTGCGGGTGCGGCTTCGTCTACCGGACGGCGATCGGCGCCACCGTC
>JANOIR010000357.1:0-15137 GCA_031407765.1 Vicinamibacteraceae bacterium | reverse complement strand
CGCGTCTTCGACGTGTCGATGATGTTGGTCTTGAACTGCTGGAAGTTGCGCCAGCCGGCGCCCCCGACGTCGACCAGGGTCGTTTGACCGCTGCGGAACGAGTGACTGTCGGGCAGGACCGCCACCAGCCCGTTGCTCAGGTAGGAGTCGGGCTCAGTGCCGTGGAAGACGTGCGCGTGCAGGTCGATGAGCCCCGGCACGACGTACAGGCCCGCCGCATCGACAATCCGACTGGCCTTGGCGGCGTCGATCGAGACAGCGACCTCGGCGATCTTGCCGTCGGCGATGGCGACGTCCATCAGGCCATCGCGCCCGTTCTTCGGGTCGATGACGTGACCGCCCTTGATCAGCAGCGAGTAGGCGGGCTGCGCGCCAACGGGGACACCGGCGCCGAGACTGACGACGAGCGCCAGGGCGCCACTGGCGAATACAGGCATGCGGGTGGACACGGTAAAGACTCCGACGGCAGGATGACGGCAGCCGATCGCCGCGTTTATAACACAGGGTCCAGGACGCTCACCCGCGTCGCGAGACGCCCTGGCTACGGCGAGATCGTCCGGCGGCCGTACGGCGGCGGGCCGAGCGGCTCGATGCGCCAGTCGCCGGCGGTGAAGCGCTCGCCCTGCAGCAGCTCGGAGCCGAGCCGCAGGCGGGGCGGTTCGGTGCCGCCGCTGATGCGATACAGCCAGTTCGGCTCGATGACGAACCACTCGGGAAACTCGTTCAAGCGGACGTAGTTCCGCGCCAGGTTGATGACGCGGCGATGGCGCGCGACGTCGAACTGCAGGCGGACGCCTGGGACGCCGGCTACGTGCAGGCGCAGGCCGTCGCCGTCGCGAACGGCGCCGAGCTTCAAACCGGGGGCGCGCTCGGCGGGCATCACGCCCTGGCTCTTCATGAGCGCGTAGACCAACAGCGTGCGGTTGAAGTTGCCTTCGCCGTACCAATCCTCGAGATGGCCGTCGGGCCGCTGCATGGCGAGCATGCGCGCGGTTTCGCTCTCGATCCAGGCGAGCGCCTCGGGCACCGGCTCGCGATTCACCAGGTACAGCGCGCTTTCGATGGTGTCGGCGTAGCCATCGAACGAGCCCAAGGGCAGGCGCGGGTCATCGGGGCGGGGCTCCCAGACGTAGGCCTGGTAGCGCGGCAGGTTGGCGAGCACCTTCCGTACGGCGTCGCGATACTTCGCCTCGCCGGTGACCTGGTAGAACGTGTAGACCGCGCCGTAGACGTAGCCCCAGTTGTCCGAGAGCCGGCGGTCGATCGGCGCCAGCGTCCTGGCGTCGACCTGGTTGTAGAGCATGCCGTCCGGATTGGCCGAGGCCAGGACCTGGTCGAGCATGCGGCGCACGACCGGCGCATAGCGGACGGCACGGTCCGAGCGCAGGTCGGACTCGAGCGCGAAGAGCAGCGTCAGGCCGACGACCAACTCGTTGCCGTGATCGCGAAGCCGCAGCTGCGACGCGCCGGTGTGGCTGGCGAAGTCCCACTTCGTCGATGGCACCCCGAAGTTGCCGGGCAGCACCTCCTCGACGTAGGCATCGCCGATCCGGCGGGCCCAGGCGAGATACCGCGGGTCGCCGGTCATCGGATAGAGGCGTACCAGGACCTGCAGGAAGTCGCCGTTCAACTCGCTGTCGACAGCGGGCAGCTTGCCCCATCGCGATTCGTGCGGGGCGCGCTCCATGGCGTCGGCGACCAGATCGGCCATGCGGTAGAACCACGGCGTGCGTCCGAGCAGCTCGGTGACGGTGATCAGCCCGTCCTTCGCGTACTCGCCCGCGCCAAAGAGGCTGGGCTCGCCGAGCGTGCCGGTCCGCAGGTCGAGGTCACCGGGGACCGAGGCAGCCGCGGTCATGTACCGCACCTCGTGCCGCAGCATCTCCAGCATGCGGCCCTCGTAGAGCGCCGGATCGGTGAGCCGGGCCGTGAGGATCAGGTACGGGTAGAGATCCGCGGCGAAGTTGTGCGGCGTCGCGACGCGGCTCTCGCCGGTGAGCCGATCGGGCATCAGCCCGGTCTTGGGATCCGCGTCCCGCAGCCACGCCTGCATCGTGCGGTCCGCGGCGGCGATGGCGCGCGCGTACGACACGGCGTTCTCCTGGGGGGTCTGCGCCGATGCCGCCTGGGTCGCGCACAACACGAGCCCCAGCGCGCACGTCCATTCCTTCACGGATCTGCCTCCTCTGACGCGGGAAACCCGACCTTACGCGAAAAGGCCCGCCGGCGGCGGCCCGACCGACTCATCTGTTGTATAACGGAAGACCCGGGGGCGTCCCGGCGGGCGATCGCCTTTCGTAGTGGCAGACGGGCAGGTGCAGTGGACGACGGCAACACGAGGAACGAAGAATCACAGGAAATCGGGCCGGTCCAGGCGCCAGCGCGCAGCTGGCGTGGCCCGGCCCTGCTCCTCTTGAGCGTCGCCGCAATAGCGCTGCTGCTCGCCTCGGAGAGCCTCGAGGCGAGTGCGATCTTCGACCTGTCGATCCGCCTTCCCGGAATCGACAAGATCGCGCATGTCGCCCAGTACGCGGTGGTGTTCCTGGTGGTCTGGTGGCTGCTCGGCCGCACCGCCAAGCGACTCCAGTGGCGAGCCCCGGCAGCCGCGGCCATCGCTCTCCTGCTGGGCACCGGCGACGAGTTCTTCCAGCGGTTGGTCGGTTTCCGGAGCTTCGAGATCGCCGACCTGATGGCGAACGGGTTCGGCGTCCTCCTCGGCGTGGGCCTCGGCCCCATCCTCCCCTCCCGACGGGTGTCCCGCAGCTTCGTCGCGGTGGCCGTGATCGGTGCCGCCGCGCTCGCCGCACATTCCTACATGGGCCTGCGGCATTTCAACCGCGGCCTGCAGTACACGCGACAGGGCGATCTTCCGAAGGCGTTGGCAGAGTATCGACTGGCCCTCCGCGACGGCCTCGACTCGCCGTCGTTCTACAACGAGCTGGCATGGACCGAAGTCGAGTCGGGCGTCGGCGACCTGCAGGCCGCCGTGGTCTACGCGTCCCGCGCGCTCGCCGCGAACCCGGAGAGCCCCGACGTGCTCGACACCTACGGCTGGGCCCTGCATCAGGTCGGCCGCTCGCGAGAGGCCCTGCCGCTGCTTCAGCGCGCCTTCGCCGGCAAGCCGCGGATGTTCTGCATCCACTACCACCTCGGCGAGGTCTACGGGGCACTCGGGGACGCCGAGCAAGCCGGGTGGCATCTGCGCGAACAGGTGCGCCTGCTCCCCGGCGGCCGTGAGGCCCGCGCGGCCGAGCTGTCGCTGCGGCGACGCGGCCTGATGGTGACGACGGCGCCGCATCGATCGAGCACCGCGGGTTCGTAGCGACGGCTCGCCGAGCCCTGCGGCGCCCTTCGCCGAAGCAGGCGTGGAAGAACCGCCTCCACCCTTTTGTGCTGTTCGTCGTGTCCTTGCGCGGCGAGGATCATGAGCGCTTCGGCGTGGCCGGGCGTGAGTGTTACGCTTCCGTCGCAAGGCGGCAGCGGGCCGCTTCGAACCGCGCCGCCGGCGAACCCTTCCATGCCTTGGTACAACATCGACAACGTCACCGAGATTCCGTCTCCAGCGCTCCTCGTCTATCCGACGCGGGCCGAGCAGAACATCCGCCGCGCCATCGAGATCGTCGGGGACGTGCGCCGACTGCGGCCGCACCTGAAGACCAGCAAGCTGCCCGAGATCGTGCGGATGCATCTCGAGCAGGGCGTCGCCCGGTTCAAGGTCGCGACGATTGCCGAAGCGGAGATGGCCGCGGGCGCCGGCGCCACCGACGTGCTGCTCGCCTATCAGCCGGTCGGCCCCAACGTCGCGCGCGTCGTCCGCCTCGTGCGGGCGTTTCCCGGCACCCGATTCTCGGCGGTTGTGGATGACGAGACGGCGGTTGCCGCGCTGGCGGCCACGGCAGTCGGCGCCAGCGTCGTGCTGGACCTGTTCCTCGATCTCGACGGCGGCATGCACCGCACCGGCATCGCCCCGGGGCCGCGCGCCGTGGACCTGTATCGCGCGCTGTCGACGACGCCGGGCCTGCGCGCCGCGGGCCTGCACATGTACGACGGCCACGTGCGCGGGACCGATCCGGAGGTGCGACGGCGGGCGGCCGACGACGCCTTCGCGCACGTGCGCGGCATGCGCGACGCGCTGACGGCCGCCGGGCTGCACGTCCCGTCGGTGGTCGTCGGCGGGACACCCAGCTTCCCGTTCCACGCCCGGCGCGCCGACGTCGAGTGCGGCCCCGGCACGACGGTGTTCTGGGACATGGGTTACGCCACGGCCCTGCCCGATCTGCCGTTCGTCCCCGCGATCGCCTTGCTCACGCGGGTGGTCAGCCGGCCCACCGCCAACCGGCTGTGCCTGGACCTCGGCCACAAGGCGGTCGCGTCCGAGAACCCGCATCCGCGCGTGACGTTGTTCGGGCTCGAGGACGCCACGGCCGTCGGCCACAGCGAGGAACACCTGGTCCTCGAAACGGACCGGGCCGGTGACTTCCCCGTCGGCACCGCCATCTACGGCGTGCCGTGGCACGTCTGCCCGACGGTGGCCCTGCACGAGCAGGCGATCGTGGTGCGCAACGGGCGCGCCGACGAGCGGTGGCACGTCCTCGCCCGCGCCCGCACACTCACCATCTGACCGCAGCGCCCGGCCCTCGACGCTTGCCACAGGGCCCGTGGCGTTCGCTCAGAACTGGAACTTGACGCCGAGCTGCAGCTGTCGCGCCGGCGTGGCCAGGCCGGTGATGGTGCCGAAGTTCGCGTTCGACACGTTGCTGTTCGGGGCGCCGAGGTTGGTCTTGTTCAGCACGTTGAAGGCCTCGATGCGGAACTCGATCCGGCTGCGTCCGACCAGGCCGACGCTCTTGTGCAGCCCCATGTCGAGCACGTAGAGGGCCGGGCCACGCGCCACGTTGCGCGGTGCGTTGCCGAACGGCTGGGTGCGATCGGTCGGGATCGTCACGTTCACCTTGTTGAACCAGTTGCTGACGCTCTGCTCGCCGTCCGGTGCATAGACGTCGCCCGACAGGTTGGGCCGGTAGGTCGGCACGCCGCTGACCTGGAAGATCGCTGACGGCGAGTAGCTCAGGTTCACCGGCAGGCCGCTGGCCATCGTGTTGATCGCCGTCAGGCGCCAGCCGCCGACCAGGCCCTCGAGCACCGGCGACATCGTCGAGCCCCAACGGCGGTCCTTGCCGAAGGGCAGCTCCCACACCACGGTCGTGGTGTTGTTCAGCGGCTGGTTGTAGCCGGACAGGCCGAACTCCCCGTCGATATCGGCGAAGTTGACGCGGCTGTTGTCGCCGTTGGCGGTCTCGAGGTGACCGGACGCGTTGTCGCGCGTCCGCGACCACGTGAACGAGTTCAGCAGGTAGAGCCCGCGGGTGTAGCGGCGCTCCACCTTGACCTGCAGGGCGCGGTAGTCGCCCTTGCCGCCGTCGAAGGCGGCTTGGATGAACTGGTAGCCCTGAATCGGGCGCCGGGCCTGCAGCGTCGCGCTCTCGTTGGCGGCGTTCGGCCGCGCCTGGTTGAAGTCGGCGAGGATCATCAGGTTCCGGCTGCGGTTGCCGACGTACGCCACGTCGACGACCACCTTCGACCACAGCTCGCGCTGGAGCGTGACGTGCCAGCTCCGCACGCTGCCGGTCTTGGTGTCGGGCGGGATGTAGTTGACGCGTCCGTTGATCGGATTGAAGTTCGCCGGCACGTTGAGGCCTTCCGGGTAGCCGGCCTGGGTGGGACGGAAGCACGTCGACGGCGCCTGGTTCGGCGCGCAGATGCCCTGCGACGGCTGCTGCGTGATCGTGATCGGAACCACGTGCGGGCCGTTGAACGACAGCAGGTTCTCCCCGCCCAGCCGATTGAAATGGACGTAGCTGGTCCCGAACGCCGCCCGGATGGCGGTCTTCTCGTTCAGGCTGTAGGCGGCGCCAACCCGCGGCGCGACGTTGTTGCGATCGGGGTTGACCAGCGTCCGGTCGTAGATCGATCCGTCGCGCGCCGGGATCAGCGTGCGCGTCGCGGGATCGAAGTTGGTCAGGAAGTTGTCGTCCTCCCACTGCGGCGTGCCGAACTCATAGCGCAGGCCGAGGTTCAGCGTCAGCGCCCTATTCACCCGCCAGTCGTCCTGGACGTAGCCGAAGTGCATCCGCTGCCGCAGGTTGAAGACGTACGGATTGACCAGGTCGTAGGCGTTGCGGGCGCCGACCAGGAAGTCGGCCAAATTGTAGAGGGCCGATGTGGTGCCGTTGGGGTTCGGCGAACCGACCGGCCGGCTGAACTGCCCGGAGTAGGAATCGGCGCCGTACTTCGGGTTGACGTCGTCGACCGCGGTGTTGATCCGCTGGTGCTCGTATCCGGTCTTGAGCGTGTGCCGCCCGGCGATCCACGAGTAGTTGACGCGGGCGTTGTAGACCAGGGGGTTCTGGAACTGCGGGTTGCTGCTCTGGCGACCCCACGCCGTCCAGCCGGAGACCGACTGCTGCGTGAGGCCGCCGGAGAAGACCGCGTCGGTCGGCAGGCCGGTGATCCCGTAGGCCTCGAGCATGTTCGGCGAACCGGTGCCAAAGGCCGACTTGCCGGCTTTGGTCCGCGACACGCCGACCCGCACCTCGAGGAGGGATCGCGTCGAGAGCGTCCGGGTGACGCCGAGCGCGAGCTGCTGGTTCAGGACCTCGACGAAGGCATTGGCCGGGCTGCTGGTCTCGCCGGGAATCGGCGGCGGCTCGAAGTTGTCGACCTTGCGGTGGCTGAACCGAACGAAGCCGTTGGTCGCGGCGCCGAGCTGCTGATCGACTTTCACGTCGACCTTGTCGCTGTAGTCCTGGCGGCGCGGCAGGGTGTCGAAGTTGCTCGACGCGCCGGGGAGGGTCGGCGCCGGCAACCCGTCGAGCACCTTCCGTGCGAACGGCGTGATGGCAGAGGCCGGCACCACGCCGTCGGAGTAGAGCTCACCCGTCAGCGCGTTCCTGATCGGCGTGCCGAGCTGGCCCTGCCGCTGCGCCAGCGTCGGGACGGTGGCGAAGGTCAGCGTCTTCGAGATCTGGCGGAAGCGTTCGTAGCTGACGAAGAAGAAGGAGTGGTCGCGCAGGATGGGCCCGCCGAAGACGCCACCGAACTGGTTGCGGCTCAGGGACGGCTTCTCGCCTGAGGTCGGCTTGAAGAAGCCCGTCGCATTCAGCGCCGTGTTCCGGTTGAACTCCCAGGCGGTCCCGCTGAACCGGTTCGTGCCGCTGCGGAAGGTGGCGTTGATGACGGCGCCCCCGGCGCGCCCGAACTCGGCGCTGAAATTGTTGGTCTGGACCTTGAACTCCTCGACCGCGTCCGGCGACACCTGGACGACCTGGTTCGAAAAGCCCTGGTTGCTGGTGCCGTACGAGTTGTTGTCGACGCCGTCGAGGATGAAGTTGTTGAGCGAGCTGCGCATCCCGTTGACGTTGAACGAGGCGTCGCGCGAGCCGCTGATCGAGGATTGCCGCACCCCCGGGCTGAGCAGGGCGAGGTCGGCGTAGGCCCGCCCGTTCAGCGGCAGGTTCACGATCTGCTCCCGGCCGATGACCTGACCGCGATCGCTCGACTCGCTCTCGAGCAGCCGTGCCCCGGTCACCTCCACGGTTTCGCCGACGCCGCCGACGGTGAGCGTCAGGTCGACGCGCTGCCGCGCGTTGACGGTGACCGTGACCGACGGCACCACCGCGGTCGAAAAGCCTTGGAGCTCGGCCTGGATCCGGTACGTGCCGATGCGGACGTTCAGGAACTGATAGGCGCCGGTCTCCTGGCTGACGGTCGTGGCCACGATGCCTGTGGCCAGGTTGGTCAGGGTGACCGTTGCGCCGGGGATCGCTGCCGCCTGCTGGTCGGCGACGTTGCCGAGGACCGTGGCCGAGTCGAACTGGGCCCGCGCGACGGCGGGCAGCAGCAACACGAGACAGACCGGCAGCAGCCGGCGTACGAGCGTGGACATGGAGCCTCTTCTGCGACTGGTCAACGACAACGGCGTCAGGATCACCGGCTCGTGCACCGCGAATCGTCGCGATGCACGAAATACGCACGATAGGCGGGCGACCCCGGGTTCATGCAGCCCGAGAGGTTCAGCAGCCTGATGTTCCGGAACTCCACGGGCTGGCTCTCGGCCTGCAGCCCGATGTAGCCGTCCTCGAGCACGGTGCCGTCCTTCTTGACTGCCGGATCGAACCCGGTGGCGACGCCGCCGCCGATCGACGGACGCTCGTATTCGAGCACGGTCGCGCCGCCGATCAGATGACGCACGCGCTCGCCGCCGAGCACTTCGACCTCGACCGCGACCCACTCGTCGTTGCCGTATTTCTTGGAGGTCGAGCTGGTGCAGTGCGCCTTCACCATCGCGCCTTTCATGAAGATCTCGGTGCCCGGCGTGCAGACGTTCATGGTCGTGCGGTCGCCGGCGAGGAACTGCGCTTCGACCGAAATCGGCCAGTCCTGGTCCTTGAGGATGCTCTCCGGCGCCTGGGAATGGAACATGACGCCGCTGTTCAACTTGGCGTAGCCGGGGCCGCCCTTGGCCTGCTCGCCGAAGAACCGGTACTCGAGCGCCAGCACGTAGTGCGACAGCTTCTGCTTGTAGAACAGGTGACCGAAGCGGGCGCCGAACTCCCCGTACTTGTCGTACATCACCCGGATCGCGCCGTTCTCGACGCGGAAGGTGTCGGCGTAGTTGTCGCCCAGCCCGTGGTGGGCGAACTTGACCACCCAGCCATCGAGATCGCGGCCGTTGAACAACTCCTGCCAGTCCGCTTTCGGCGCGGTGCGCCAGTCGGTCGCGGTCGCCTGGGGCACCAGCGACAGGGTCAGCACGAGGAGGAGCAGTCTCATGTGGACGAGGGTAGCACCGCTGATCCAGACTCGCGTGCCCGCAGTTCAGCTGTGGGCAGTCTCGGAGGAGATTATGTTCCTGAAACGCACATTCGCTGCCCTGGTGCTCGTCGGCCTCGCAACCGTGGCCACGCCGGCGCAATCGCCCGACCCGATGGTCGGCACCTGGAAGTTGAACGTCGCGAAATCGAAAACCACCTACAAGAGCGGAACGACGGTGATCGAGCCGGCCGGGGACGGCCTCAAGGTCACCGCCGACCTGGTTCGCACCGACGGCACCACGTACCATTGGACGTTCACCGGGAAGTACGACGGCAAGGACAATGCCGTCACGGGCACGACCCCGTACGGGGCGCACCCCACGGGGGCCCTGACCCGAGTCGACGCACACACCGTGAAGATCGTCGGCAAGAATGACGGCAAGGTGACCCTCAACCAGACCATCGTCGTATCGGCCGACGGCAAGACGCGGACCGTCACCACCAAGGGCACCGATGCCAAGGGGCAGCCGGTCGACACCATCGCCGTCTACGACAAGCAGTAGCGAGCCCGTCGTCGCCCTGGCGCACCGGCATTACCACTCGCCGTGAAGGGCCCTCCCCAGGGACGGCCCATCCACTGTACACGGGACTCGGATCGCACGGCGCTGCGCACCGCGACCGGCGGCTGCATGCCGGGTTGCAGAACGCCCGGCCCCTGTCGATTGCGTGAACACCGGACCCGGACCGTGTTTTTCCGGGTGTGTGTACCAGCGAGCCATGACGACCGTCCTTCGCCGACTGAGCACCGTGCCCCTGCCCCTTCGTGGCGGCTGGCTGGCCCGGGTTGCGCTGCGCGCGGGTGCCTTGACGCTGGTCGCGGGGCTCCTGCCGTCCGACGGCAGCGCCGCCGGACCAGCGGGTTCGCGTCCGCCGACGGCCCAGGCACCCTGCTCGGCGCAGTCGACGGCGCTGGTCGCGTGCGCGCACCTGGCGGTGGTCGTCAACCGGAGCAACCCGCTGTCGACGCTCAGCCGCGGCGAGCTGCTCGCGATCTTCCGCGGCGAGAAGCCGATCTGGCCGCACGGCCGTCGGATCACGCTGGCGCTGCGCGAGCCCGGCCAGCCGGAGCGCGCGGCGGCGCTGCGGCAGATCTACGGCATGTCGGAGGCCGATCTGACGCGGCACTTCCTCCACCAGACCTTCACGGGCGGCAGCGCCGCCGGTCCGCGATCGCTCGCCACCGCCGACGGCGTCAAGCGCTTCATCTTCAACGTCCCCGGGGCGATCGGTCTGATCCGGCTCGCCGACGTCGACGGCACCGTCAAGACCATCACGATCGACGGCGTCGCGCCCGGCGAACCAGGGTACCTCCTGGTGATGGACCAGTCCTGACCTGCCATGTCTGACGTCCAGCCCCTGCCGAACGCGCGCTCCCGGGCCGGCTGGCTCCGTACCCCAGCCGCGCTCGTGGTCGTCGTCGGCCTCGCCGCGGCCGCGGTCGCAGGGTTCGAGTACCGCGATCAGCGTCGCGCGCATCGCGACACGCAGCTGATGTACCAGGGACTGGTCGACGGCCTCGGCGCCGTCGCCGACCTGCAGTACGAGATCCAGGAGGCGCGGCGCAGCATGCTGTACGCGCTCAGCACCTCCGACAGCAACCGGCAGGTCGAATACGCCGACCGCTCGCGCGGCGCCGACGCACGGGTCGCTGCCATCATCCGTCGCCTGGCCCCGTCGAGCGACGGCCCGGAAGGGCGGACGCTGATCAGCGGGTTCGAGCGCACGTGGACCGACTATCTCGCCTGTCGCAACGAGGTGCTGGCGTCGATCCTCGAAGGCCAGGTCGCCGAAGCGGTCGATCGCGACTTCTCGCAGGGCGGTCCCGGCTTCGCGCGCGTTCGCCGCGCGCTGGGTGCCATCGAGATCCGGCAGCGCGAGCACGCCGAGCGCAAGCTCGCGGACATCGGCTCGCTGTCCACGCGCTCGCTGGTCCGCGTCGTCGGCGTCCTCTGCGTCATCCTGGTGCTGGCCCTCGTCGTGCTCCGCCTGATGCAGCGGGCCAGCGTGCTCCGTGCCGCACAGCGATCCGAGGTGCGGCTGCGCCGCGTCATCTCGTCGATCAACGAAGGCATGTTCGTGACCCGGGCCGACGGCCACGTCGAGTCGTGGAACGACGCGGCGGAGCGGGCAACGGGCGTCCCGCGGTCAGCCATGCTGGGCCAGCGGCTCGAGACTGCGCTGCCGGCCTTCGGTGCGGCGCTGTCGACCACACCGTCGGGCGTCGTCGACGTCGAGCAACCGACCTCGACTCACCAGATCGCCGTCGACACCAACGGCGCGAGCCGCGTCCTCGAGCTGCGCATCTTTCCGTTCGACGGCGGCGCCACCGGCTTCTTCACCGACGTCACCGCGCGCATCCGCCACGAGGCCGAGCTGCGCCAGGCCCGCGACGCCGCCGAAGCGGCGGCCCGGGCCAAGAGCGAGTTTCTCGCGCGCATGAGCCACGAGATCCGCACGCCGATGAACGGCGTGCTCGGCATGACCGTGCTGCTGCTCGACACGCAGCTGACCGCCGAGCAGCGCGAGAGCGCGACGGTCGTGCAGGAGTCCGCCGAGCACCTCATGCACGTCATCAACGACATCCTCGATTTCTCGAAGATCGAGGCCGGCAAGCTGCGCGTCGAACACGTGTCGTTCGGGATGGCCGACGTGCTGGAGCAGGCGCTCGCGATCGTCGCGCCGGCGGCCGAGCGGCAGGGCCTGGAGCTGCGCGCCGACCTGCCCCGGATGCCGCTGCCGCCCCTCGTCGGCGATCCCCACCGGCTGCGACAGGTGCTCATCAACCTGCTCGGCAACGCCATCAAGTTCACCAAGCGGGGTGGGGTCACCCTCCGCCTCGCCTCGCGCGAGATCGTCGACGGGTCGGCGGCGTTGCGCGTCGAGGTCGTCGACACCGGCATCGGCATCGAGCCCGCGGCGCTCGAGCGCCTGTTCAACGCCTTCGAGCAGGCCGATGGCTCGATGACGCGCCGCTTCGGCGGCACCGGCCTCGGCCTCGCCATCACCCGGCAGCTCGTCGAGCTCATGGGCGGACAGGTCGGGGTGACGAGTCGACCCGGCGAGGGCAGCACGTTCTGGTTCGAGCTGACGCTGCTGGTGGCCGCGACCGCGCCCGTGGCCGCGCCGGTCGACGCGCCGGCGCGGACCGGCGTGGCCCGGGGGGCCGGCCTGGACGTCCTGCTCGCCGAGGACAATCCCGTCAACACGACCGTCGCCGTCGCCATGCTGAAGCGCGATGGTCATCGCGTCGTGCACGCCGAGAACGGCATCGTGGCACTGGAGCGGCTCGAACACCAGCGCTTCGACGTCGTGCTGATGGACTGCCACATGCCGGAGATGGACGGCTTCGAGGCGACGCGGCAACTGCGGGCCCGCGGCGACCGCGTCCGGATCATCGCCCTCACCGCCAGCGCGATGGACGACGAGCGGGACCGCTGCTTCGCCGTCGGCATGGACGACTTCCTCGCCAAGCCGCTGACGGTCGCAAGCCTGCGCAACGCGCTGGAGCGCACGGCGATAGCCGCCTAGCTGCACGTCCCCGCCCGGCCTACTTCGCCGACTTCAGCTGGGCCTCGCGGATGGCCTTGAACTCATGGCCCGGCGCCCACGCCGGATAGCGATCCGCCTGCGCGACGCGATAGCCGACCGCGAACAGCAACTGCACGTCCTCGGCCAGTCCGCTCAGATCCCAGGCCGGCGTCACTTCGTCGGACGGCTTGTGGTAGCGGTCGTTCGTGTACCGCTCGCGGACCTGGGTACTGAAGGCGGCGGGCTTGCCGACGAACTCGACGCCCTCGTCGACGGTCAGCGCCGGCACGCCCTGCTTGGCGAAGTTGAAGTGATCGGAGCGGTAGTAGAAGCCCTTCTCCGGCTCGGCGTCCGGCTTCAGCACGCGCCCCTGCTCCTTTGCAGCCGCCCGCGCATAGTCGTCCAGCTCCGACGCGCCGAGCCCGATGATGGTCAGGTCGCGGGTACGTCCGTCGACGTTGAGGGCATCCATGTTGATGTCGGCCAGTGTCTTCGCCAGCGGATAGAGCGGCTGCGCCGCGTAGTACTCCGATCCGAGGAGGCCCTGCTCCTCGGCCGTCACCGACAGGAAGAGGATCGAGCGGCGCGGCGGCTTGGCCAGCCGCGTGAACGCGCGGGCGGTCTCCAGCAATGCCGCCGTCCCGGAGGCATTGTCCTTGGCGCCGTTGTAGATGCGGTCGCCGGCGACGGGCTCGCCGATGCCGAAGTGATCCCAGTGCGCGGTGTAGACGACGAGCTCGTCCTTCACGGCGGGATCGCTGCCCTCGAGGCGGGCGACGACGTTCTGTGAATCGACCCGGCGCATCGTGTTGCGGATGGTCATCGACGCCGTGAGGCCGAGCGACGCAGGACGGAACGCGCGCGTGGCCGCCTGCGTCTTCAGCCGATCGAAGTCCTGGCCGGCGAGCGTCATCAGGCGCTTGGCCTGGTCGAGCGTGATCCATCCTTCGATCGGGGCCCGGTCCATATTCTTGTCCGGCGTGACGAAGGTGAACTGCTCACCCGTCTTGCCCTGGACGACGGCGAAGGGATAACCGGCGGGCCCGGTCTCGTGAACGAGCAGGACCGCGGCGGCCTTCTTCTTCGCACCGATCTCGTACTTGTAGGTCCAGCGGCCGTAGTAGGTCATGGCGCGGCCGCCGAACGTCTTCGCGTCGAGTGCCCCGGCCGTCGTTGGGTCGGGGACCGGGGGATCGTTCACCAGCATGACCAGCGTCTTGCCGGTGAGGTCCATGCCCTTGTAGTCGTCCCACTGGTACTCGGGCGCTTCGACGCCGTAGCCGACGAAGACCAGCTCCGAGTCGACGAGCGTCACCTCGTCGACCACGCGCTTGGTCCAGGCGACGACATCGTCGCGCCACGCCAGCGTGATCGAGGTTCCGGTGCCAGACGTGCCGCGAATCGTCAACGGCGCGGCGGCCGGCGTGATGCCGACCAGCGGCACCTTCTGGACGAAGGTGCCGTCCGGGTTCCCCGGCTTCAGGCCCAGCGCCTTGAAGGCGTCGACCAGGTAGGCGACGGTCTTCTCCTCGCCGGCCGTGCCCGGAGCGCGGCCCTCGAAGGCGTCCGAGGCCAGCACCTTGACGTGGCCGAGCACCTTGGCTGCATCGATCGCCGGGAGCGCTTTGAGGGGGACGGTGGCGGGCGCCTGGGCGGCGGGCACAGCGGGGACCATGCCGGCGGCGGCGGCGACGAAGGCGGCAGCGACGAGAGCGGGCGGGTAGCGCATACTTCGCTATCATTGACCCGCTCCGGAGGATTTTCACCAGGCGAATGACCCGACGGACACTCTTCTCCGGATCCGTGCTGGCGATCGTCGTCGCCGCCGGCACCTACGTCGGGGCGGCCGGACTGCCGGTGACGGTGACGGTCGAACCGCGCATCGTCGAGGCCCGCCTGGCGCGGGTCTCGCTCGAGCAGGTCGACGTCTCGCTGCGCGTGGCGCTGCGAGCCTCGCACGCCGCCACCATCCGCTCGATCGCGTTCACCGACGCATTCGTCGGCCAGGTGCCAGTCTGGATCGCGCCGATCGACGGCGACTGGCCGCTGGTCTCGGGGCGGGAGTTCGTGCTCCCGCAAGCGATGCAGGTCCGCCTGCACGCGCGGGACGCCGTCGGCGCCGACGATCTGGGCGCCATCGTGCGCAAGGGCGCGGTCACGGTGCGGGCCAGCGTCGAAGTGGCGATCGAGACGCCGTGGCTGGGGCGGCTGCTCTTCATGGACCCGACGCAGACCCTGGTCAGGGACGTGGTGCTGGAGGTGCCGATCGAGACCGGCTCGGGCTATCTGGCGCCGCTGGCTCGCATCGGCGCCGACCTCGCCGACGTGGCGCAGCGCGGCGCCGCGACCTGGCTCGCCTCCGGCCTGAACCGGCTGCCCGGCCGGACTACGGTGCTGGCCCGCTTCGGCGGCCACGTCGCGACCGTCACGACGCGCTACGTGGTCGAGGGCCACGGCGTCCGGGCGTCGCGCGAACGACGCGCGGCCGGTGTCTGGTGGAGCCCGTCGGTGTTCTGCACCACGCGCGAAGCGCTGGAGCCGTGGCGTTTCGATGCCGCCGACGCCACCACCCTGCAGCTCGCCGGCGGCCGCCTGCGCCGTGAGGGCGGCGGTGTCCATGTCGAAGCGACGCGCGAGCATGCCCCGCTCGACGTCGATCTCGCCCTGCTCGACCAGGCCCTGCCGCCGCCGAAGGAGCGCAAGCTCTATGCGCTCGTCGACGGTCGGCCGGGGCGC
>JANOIR010000327.1:0-17491 GCA_031407765.1 Vicinamibacteraceae bacterium | reverse complement strand
CCGAAGGTCACCTGGCCGACGATGAGCACCATGGTGACCAGGACGGGCGCGAGATAGCGCTTGTCGAACGACTTTGGCAACAGGCCCGGCATCACGGCTCCTTGAGGGCGTGCACGCGGCCGGTCGCCGGCGCCGCGATCTCGGTGATTTTACCGGAAGGCCAGCGGATGGTGACCTTGTCGACTTTTGGGCTGGCGCCGAGGCCGAAGTGCAGCCGGCGCTGGTTCTGGGCGCAGAACCCCGAGCCGCCGGACACCTCCTGCACCTGCTGCTGGCCGTTGAAGTGGACGGTGGCGCGGGCGCCAATCGCGCTGCGGTTCGAGCAGGTCATCGCCGGCTCGGTGTCCGACTGGCAGCGGCCGGTCAGGTCGAACGCGATCCAGGCGCGGCCCGGCGCCACGTCGTTGCGATAGAACAGCAGCGGGCCCCGCTGGTTGGCGACCACGGCGTCGAGCACACCGCGGTTGCCGAAGTCGCCGAGCGCGATCGAGCGTCCGTCATGGCGGTCGGTGACGCCGACCATCGGCGCGACGTCGGTGAAGTGGCCGGCGCCGTCGCTCAGCCACACCTTCTTGGCCTGGTAGCCGGCCAGGCTGCGCGTGCCCATCGGCGGCCAGTTGGCCGCGTCCGAGATCACCACCTCGTGCCCGCCGGCGATCTTCGAGTAGTCGTACCAGTAACTGTCGGTCTTCGAGGCCGAAACGTAGCCATTGACCAGATACAGATCGAGGAAGCCGTCGTTGTTCAGGTCGCCGAACTGGGCGCCGAAGCTCCAGCCGCCGAGATCGACGCCCATGGCGCGGGCGACGTTCTCGTAGGTCGGCAGCTGCGGCGTACCGCCGGTCGGCATCCACAGGTTGTTGCCCTGGATCAGGATGCCTTCCTCGGAGATGTTCGACACGTAGATGGCAAACGCCCCCTGGTTGAGCACGTCGCCGACCGAGGCGTTCATGCCACTCTTCGGCGCGTAGCCGACGCCGCTGTCCTTGCCGATCTCGCGAAACCTGCCGTTGTCGTTGACGAACAGCTCCGACACACCGTAGTCGTTGGCGATGAACAGATCGGGATACCCGGTGCCGCGCAGGTCCGCGGCGACCGCCGCCAGCGCCCAGCGCCGCGACGTCAGGCCGACCTTGGCACTGACCTCCTCGAACCGCCCGCCGCCGAGATTGCGGTAGAGGAACTTGCGGCCGCCGTTGTTGGCGTACTCGAAGCTCTCCGGCATCATCCTGGTGTTGGCGAGCTTCCACAGATTGACCTGCTCGGCGAAGTAGCCACCGAGGAACAGGTCGAGCCGGCCGTCGCGATCGAAGTCCAGCCAGACGGCTGCGTTGATGTTGGCCCAGGCCGGCAGGCCGGCGCGCTCGGAGACGCGGGTGAAGGCCTTGCCGCCGTCGTTGTGTAACAGCTCCGGCCGCCCCCACTTGTAGACGATCACGTCCTCGAAGCCGTCGTTGTCGTAGTCGCCCCAGACGCTGCCCATCGAGACGCCAGTGCCCGGCTCGTTCAATGCGGCGAGGCCGACCCGTTCGCCGATTTCTTCGAAGGTCGCGTCACCCCTGTTGCGGTACAGGCGGTTCTTGGACCCTTCCTTGCTGTTGGTGACGTACAGATCGGCGTGGCCGTCGGCGTCGACGTCGACGATGGCGAGGCCGGCGCCCATCGACGCCACCTGCGGCATGATGTGCGCGAGCTTCGCGTCGAGCGTCGGCCCCTGGTGCGTGAAGTCGAGCCCGGCCGCCTTCGCCGCCTCGGTGAAGGCGAAGCCGTATCGGGCCTTCGCGTCGACGGACGGCATGCCTGCTGAAGGCGCATGCACGATCGCGGCGCGATAGCGGCGGATCAGGAGCGGCGTGGCCAGCAGCACCACCAGCAGCGCGCCGAGAATCAGTCGCGAATACGATCTCATGGGGTCTTCGATTGGGGTGTCGTCGGTCGCGGAGTGGTCGATCGGGCCGTCGCCGGGTCAACACGGCCGAGAGCACGAACCAGGCGATCCGGCGCCACGTAGCGGGTGTGGTAGGTCTCGAAGTCGGCCCGGTGCCGCTGGTAGACGGGATCGTCCTCCAGCGTCCGCGGCGGCGTCGTGTAGCGGCCGCTGGCGTGCGTCGGCAGCGGCAGCACGGTGCGCGAGAACGTGGTGTTGAAGTCCCCGTCCTTCACCCAGCCGTCGCCGACCAGGATGAAGTCGCGGACCATACCGGCGGCCGGCGGCGGCGCCTCGCCGATGCGCAGGGCGATCTCGTCGCCGGCGTTCATGATCACGTAGCGGTCGTCGACGCCGGCCAGCAGCTCGCGCACGTCGCCGAAGCGCGTGTGATAGCCCTCGAGATCGCGCCAGCGCGGCGCGGTGCCGGCCAGCACGTAGCCCGGGCGCTCGGGCGAGCTGGGCGCCGACTGGCTCACTTCGTTGTAGCCGCGGTAGCGCAGGTCGGCCGAGAGCGTCGGCAGCCGTCGCGGCGCGATCGTCACGTCCGGCCGGCCGACCGCCCAGCCGATCCGATCCCAGAAGATCTCGAGGTTCGTCGAGAGCCGCAGCCGACGCTGGCCGCTGCCGCCGGGCGGAAACGCGCCGGCGAGATCGAGCAGCACCGTTTTGTCCTTGCCGGACGGAAAGCCGAGGCCGGCCTGCACCATACGGAACGGGCCGTCGCCGGTCGCCGCTTCGAGCGCCAGCCCCTGCGGCGGCGTGTGCTTGCCCTGCCCCATCGCCACGTTGACCGAACTGTCGGTCGGGTGGACCCAGCCGCGCGCGACCAGCCACAGCGGACCGCTGCGCGGCGCCGTCTCCGGCAACGTCAGCTCGATGGCGTGCGGCCGCGTCACCCCCTGCCAGGGGCCGCGGCCGGCGAAGTCGGCATGGCGATCGTCCTGCGTGGCGAGAAGCGCGGCGACGTCCTGGCCGCGATCGTCGCGCGCCGCGGCGAGAGCCTGCACCGGCCCGGTGACGATCGGCACCAGTGTCGGGGTCGGGATCGTGAAGCGCTCGTCAACCCAGACCTCGGTGCCGGCCGGATGGTCGACGGTCATCAGCGACACCAGGTCGAAGAAGTGCGTTTCCCACAACTCGGCGGTGATGCGCAGATCGTAGGCACCGTCACGGGCCGCGAGTTGATCGCCGCGGACCTTGACCCAGTCCTCGGTGGTCAGCACGTCGGCGGTGGCCTGGGCGTTGATGCGCAGACCGAGCGGCGAGCGCCAGATCAGGTCGGTCACGAACGCCATCTCGCGGCCGTTCCAGGCGAACAGCCACGGGCACGATCCCTTGAGTCGCTGGCTGGCCGCGATCGTCGTCTTGGCCGGCCGGTCGAACTCCGACTGCAGCACGCCGTTCGGCCACTCGATGCGGATTACCTCGGAGGTCGACGCCGTGCCCAGGCCGACGTGGACGATCGGCGCGTCGATCGGCACGCGCTGCAGGTGCAGGCCGGTGCGGACCTCGATCGATCCGCCGATGCCGAATGAGTTGATCCGTTGATCGCCGGTCGCGGTGGCCGCCTTCGGCCGCACGGCCTGCCAGCCGTAGTCGCGGGTGCCCTTGCTGTTCAGCACCACCGGCTGTCCGCCGGCGATCGCGATCAGCTCGAGCCGGCCGTCGGCGTTCAGGTCCGCGGCGGCGCGGACGTCGGCGCCGATCGGCGCGTCGGCCAGCTGGAACCGTCCGGCCCCGTTACTGAGCGCCACCTCGGCGCCATCGCCCCGCGGCACGACCAGATCGACCGCCCCGTTGTTGTCGAGATCGGCCGCCACAATGTTGGCTGCCGGCGGATAGACCGGCCGGTCCGGCGTCGGCGACGGTAGCAGATCGATCTGCCGCCATGTGCCGTTCGTCTCGCGTGACCACCCGACGATCGCGCCCACGATGCTCAGCGCCGCCAGGTCGAATGTCGAGTCGCCGTTCAGCTCGACGGCGGCGATGGCGCGTGCCTGCGCGCGCACCGGCTCGCGGCGGAACGCGCCGCCGCGGAGGTTCAAGTAGACCGTCACAGCCCCTTGGTGCTGGTCCAGGAAGGCGGCATCGGGCACGCCTTCACCGTCCAGGTCGGCCCAGACGAAGTCACGCACGCCAGAGACGCCCGCGAATGGCGTCTGGGCGGCGAAGGTCCCGTCGCCGTTGTTGCGCAGGAGCATCGGTGCGCCGCTGACCGGCGCCAGCACGACGTCGAGGTCACCGTCGGTATCGGCGTCTGCGGCCCACACGGCGTGGGCAGGCGCCCGCGTGACGGCCGCCGGCAGCGCCGTCTCGCGCGTCACGTTGGCGAAGCTCCCGTCGCCGCCCTGGCGGAGGAACGCGATGCCGGTCGGCGAAGCGACGACGAGGTCAGTGCGGAAGTCGTAGTTCAGGTCGGCGGCGAGAACCGCGTCGCCGCCGGGCGCGACCGCCATCGGGCCGAGCGCGGTGACGGCGCGCCCGTCGATGAAGAGGCCCGCCTTCCCGCCGGCAATCACGACCGGCTCGGCATCGGCGCCGGCGATGAAGCTGCCCACCCAGGTCATGTCGGGACGCGGCACGACTTTGGGTGGACCTGAGAATGTCAGCCCGGTGTCCGGCGCTGCGGCGCCCGGCTTCGGGTTGGGCAGGACGAGGAACTGTTCGATCGGCTCGCCGACCGCGTCGAGCGGCGTCGAGATCTGAGCGAGCGCGCGCCGGTAGGCCGGCTCCCGCACCAGCACGTTCTTCAGGAACAGGACCCGGGTCGCCGCCGCGCGCGGGCTGGTCGCCGCGGCCTGCCGGAGCGTCTCGAGCTGCGCCTGCGCCGGCTCTGGCCATGTCGGCGCGAGCGGCGCCAACGCGTCCAGCCCCTTGTTCACCGCGGCGGCGTCACCACGTTTCCCAGCGAGACGGATCGCGTCGAGCCGGGCCGGCAGGTTGTCGACCGTGCCCAGCAGCGTCTCGAGGACGCGCTGCGCCTCGGCGTCGCTGTCTGGCGTCCCCTGCCGCTCGACTTCCTGCGCCAGGGCGTAGGCCGCCTTGGTGTTCGCCGGCTCCAGCTCGAGCGACCGGCGCCAGTGGCGGATCGACTCGGCGGAGTTGCCGGCGCGGCTCTCGGCGATCGCGAGCAGCCGGGCGATGGCCGCGCTCTGCGGCGCGAGCTCGGCGGCCTTGGCGAGACGCTCCTTCGCCGGCCCGATCTCCTGCTGGCGCAGCAGCAGCAGACCGAGATTGGCCCACCCCGCCGGTTCCTGCGGGACGAGCGCGATCACGCGATCGATCTTCTCGCGCGCCAGCGGCTCCTGGCTGGTCTCGAGCGCGGCCAGCGCCGTGTAGAAGGCCGTCACCGCCTCGCGGTACGTGGCCTCCGGCACGTCCGCCGGACGGCGGCAGGACGAGCAGGACGAGACCGCGAGGGACGCCGCGAGCGCGAGGCCGACGGCCGGTAGGCGGAGCTTCGACACGAACACCCCAGAGTACACCAGTGTCCCGAGTCACTAGCCGCCGTGGGCGACGGCATCGTCGGCCGCTGTGGCGAACCCGCTGCGCGCGAGCAACGTGCGAATCTCCGCCGGCTCCGCTCCAAGCTTGGACGCCCCGGCCCGCAGGTCGGAGGCGAGCACCGGGTACCAATCGCGGCGGCCGCGATCGAGCAGGCCGGCGGTGTCGTAGGGCTCGACGACGCGATCGATGTCGGCCAACAGCCGCTGGCGCGCGGCCCGCGGATCGCCGGAGGCGTCGGGGATCGTCAGCACGCCATCGATGACGCGCCGCATCCCCGGCCCGAAGCGCGGATCGCCGCGCAGCAGGAAGCCGGGCGCCCGCTCCGGATGCCCGAGCCGGCGCACCGCCTCGGAGTAGCTGGCGGCGGCGAAGTAGAGGAGCGTCAGCCGCTTGAACAGCTCGAAGTCGGCCATCGAAGCGTAAAGCGCGGCGACGAGCTGCTCGGTCGCGTCGAGCTCGGCCTGCGTCTGCCGCTCGTAGTCGTCGAGCCCGGACCGGTCGCCGGCAAGCGCCTCGGTCAGGCGCTGGATGCCGAGCAGCGTGAGCGGAAACCCGGTCGAGAGCAGCGGATCGATCACCCCCGCCGCGGACGGCAGCAGCGCCCAGTTCGGGCCGACCACCTGCCTGACGCGGCAGGCGACGCGCGGCGCGTAGATCAGCGGAAACGTCGGGTAGGCGTTGGCGAACTGCTCCTGGACCGACGGCAGATGCTGCAGCAGCCGCGTCCAGGCCGGCGCGCCGTCGCTCAACCGCAGCTCGGCGGCGAGCCGATCGGTGACCGCCGCGCCGGCGCTCGTGATGCCGTTGGTGAAGCGCAGGATCCAGATCCAGCCGCCCGGAAAGACGTGGTGCACGGCCGCATCGTCGACGGGATACGGCGGCGTCGCGTCCTCGGCGTTGGCCGCGTCCCAGCGCTGCACACCGGTGAAGTGGCCGTAGAGGCCCTGCGTGCCGGGCAGCCACCGCGTCGCGGCCTGGGCAAGGCCAAGCCGATCGACGAGGAAGCCGCGCGGCCCGCTCGCGTCGATCACGAACCGCGCCCGCACGTCCACGGCGCGATCGTGGCGATCTCCTTCGAGCACGACGCCGTCCCCCTCGAAGCGAATCTGCAGGAGCGCCAGCTCGTCGAGGTAGTAGGCCCCTTCGGTGACGGCTTCGCGCACCAGCCAGTGGTCGAAGTCGGGGCGGTACCAGTGGGTGTCCGCGATGGCGTCGTTCGGGCTCGCCGCGACCAGCAGCTGCCGCGCGTGCGACGCGTCGTCGACGAAGCGGCGCCCGAGATCATGGCGGAAGAAAGTGAAGCCGCGTTTCAGGCCGCAGGCGACCTCGGGATACGTGGCACGCCACGTCCCCCATTTCGAGAACGGCCGCAGGCGCGGCAGATCCCAGCGATCGGCCAGTTCTTCGAGCACCAGGTTGGTGATCGGCGTGGTCGACTCGCCGATCGCGAAGCGCGGATGCCGACCGTGCTCGAGCAGCGCGACGGATCGGCCCTGGCGCCGCAGGATGAGCGCCGTCAGCGCACCGGCGAAGCCGGACCCGATGATGGCGACGTCGGTGTCGATGGCGTGGCGCGGCATCGCGGTCATGCGGCGGTCGAGCCGCCGGGGGGAGCGCCCGGCGCGACCCCGCACGACGCGCAGCGCGCGGCATCGAGACCGGCGTCACCCGGGTGGACGCGCTGACCGAGGTTCAGGCGCAGCAGCCGCGTCCGCCGCGCCTCGAAGCAGGCGGCGCAGGGCGCGAACGCCGCGAGATCCCAGAGGTCGACGATCACACGCGCGCGGCCCGCAGCGTGCCGCAGGGCCTGCATCACGGCGTCCTCGAGATCGCCGATCGACGGCGGCACGAAGTCGCCGTGCGCGGCGAGCGCCGCCATCGCGCCCCCACCCTCGACATCTGGAGGATCGCCGCGGGTCGGGATCAGGGCGATCAGGGACGCGCCAGCGTCGATCGCCACGTCGATCGATCGCAGCAGCCACCGTGTCCGCTCGGCGAGCGGCACGAACGGCGGGTGCACCAGCAGGAAGACGCGCAGGCCGACGCCGTGCGCGGCGAGCGCCCCCGCCGCGGCAACGAACTCATCGACGCGACAGCCCTTGTTCAGGCGCACGAGGGCGTCCGGGTGCGCGGTCTCCAGCCCCATCGCGACCTCGAGCGACGGGCCGCCTTGGCCGTCGCGCTGGCCGTCACACCGCTCGCCCGCCAGCCGATCGCGGAACCGCCACGTGCGATCGCCGACCAGGCGCGGATGCGATTCCACCGTGACGCGCGCCATCGCCGCGACCGCCCGCGCGATTGCCGGATCGTCGGCCGGGGGCACCGCCCGGGGATCGAAGAAGCTCCCGGCGTTGTACAGCTTGAGATGCCGGAGTCCGCGAACGTCCGCGGCCCCGCCCCCGCGTGGGGTGAGCGCCAGATGGATCTGGTGCGGGATCGCGCCGGGCGGCGTGTCGCCCTCGATCGTGTGGCGCCACAGGTCGCACATCACGCAGCGCCACGAACACTCGCGGCCGGTGAGGAACACTGTGGCCGCATCGACGACGCCGCCACGCCCGTCCGGCTCGGGATCGACGACGACCCGCGGCGGCGCCCACGGATCGACGGCGTGGCGCGGGCCGCGCCGCGCCAGCACGAACCGATCCCGTGCCGCTCGGCCGATCGGGTAGACAGCGGTCGCGCTCACACCATCACGCGGCGAGGCCACTAGACACCATAGAGGCCGAGGAAGCCGCGCCGGTAGACCGCCTCCCCTGCCGTCGGGCCCAGCTGCGCGCGCAGCGCATCGGCCTCGATGGCACCGTGCTGGAAGCGCCGCTTCGGGAACGCCGGCATCGTGAAGCCGGTGACGGCCTGCACACCGCGCCGGACGATGTCGCCCTTGAGCGCGTAGAGCGTCGGCACGTCGTAATTGGTGAGCGCCCCGAACGGAATGCCCTCCGCGACCTCGAGGACGCCAGGCTGCGCCAGCGGGCTGAAGCCGTCGAAGCCGTGCCGGCGTGCCGGCGCGTAGGTCCGGACGTAGCTGCGCGAGAGGCCGCCGGTGTAGGTCAGCGAGTGCTTGATGCGGCCGACGCCCCAGCCCTCCTGGTAGAGCATCACGTTGTCGACGACGCTGCGGATCGTCAGCTCCGGGTTCTCCTCGATCGGGTAGTCCTTGAGGTTCTCGTCGCCGCCATCGCCGTCCACGAGGTGCCGCCACTCCGGATAGCGAGCGCGGATGCCGCGGCACAACTGCAGGCCGACGCTCGCGCACTCGACGTCGAGCGGCTTGTAGTCCTCGATCACCGCCAGCGTCTCCGCCAGATCGAGCCCCGCCGGATCGCCCGGGATCGCCTCGAGGAACAACTCGAGGCCGACCGCCTGCAGGAACGCACGCGCCTGCGCCACGTCGGGCCCGCCGGCGTCCAGCACGAACGCCTTGAGCCGCGACGGCGACAGGCCGAGCCCGATCATCGCGTGGTAGACCAGCAGGAACACCGAGCCGCTGTCGACGCCGCCGGAGAAGCAGACGCCGATCGGCGCGCCCGGCGTCTCGCGCTCGACGTGGCGCAGCCACTTGTGGACTTCGAGCGACGCGGCGCCGACGTAGCGACGGCCGATCTCGTCCAGGTCGGGCGGCAGCGTGCCGCGCTCGGGGGTGAAGAACCGCGTATAGACCGGATCTGGATCGGGACAGCCGACGAGCTGAATCTCGACGAGGTGATGCGCCGGGATCATCCGCGTGTAGCTCGGATGGAACTGCCCGGCGAGGCCCTCGGCGTCGAGGGCGCGGTGCAGGGTGTCGATGCGATCGGCGACGAACAGCGCCGGCCCCTCCTGGCGCTTGGCCAGGAAGTATCGCATCGGCCGATCGAGCGACCGTGCCATGCGGATGGTGATGCCGTCCTTGACGACGATGGCGAACGACCCGTCGATGGCCCGGACCGCGGCCGGATCGCCGGACAGGACGCGGCGCCGCGCCTCGTCCAGGTCGAGGCCGTGCAGGCGGTTCAGCGACGGATCGAGCAGGTCGACCAGCCGCTCGACGTAGCGGTGGGAGGGCATCCGCGGCATCTTAACAGCCCGTACTGCGGACGACGCGGTCTCATCGAAAGGCTGAGGCGACGCGGCCCCGCCGACTCCCGTGTCGGCACGGCGACATCGCAGCCCACACTCGCTCTCGCGGTGCGGCGTGGTCCGGCGCGCGACGGCACACGGCGGCACAGGCCCGCCGTCCGGCATCCCGCTTGCTGCTGGCTGGGCGGCCCTATGCGCGTCTCGACGATTTCCGTCAGGAACTCGGCCCGCCCGGCGCTCCGAGTGTCCACCGTGCTCGAGGGGCTGTCGCACGCGCTCGACCTGACCGAGGGCCATCCGCGCGGCCACGCCACTCGCACCGCGCTCATCGGGCTGCGCCTCGGCCGCGCGCTGCACCTCGCGCCGGGCCTCCAGGCCGACCTGCTCTACGCCCTCCTTCTCAAGGACGCCGGTTGCTCGGCCAACGCCTCGCTGGTGTGCGACCTGTTCGGCGGCTGCGATCACGACGTGAAGCGCGCCGTGTGGATGCGCGACTGGCGCCGCGTCCCCGAGCAGATCGCCCACGCCATGGAGTACATCGGGCGCGGCCAATCGCTGGTCGCGCGGATGCGACAGTTCGGCAAGTTCGCCGTACGTGGCGCCCAGGGGAGCGGCACCGAGGTGTTCGCGGTCCGCTGCGAGCGCGGTGCGGTCATCGCCCGCATGATCGGCCTCTCGGACACCGTGGCCGAGGCGATCCGGGCGATGGACGAGCACTGGGACGGCGGCGGCTATCCCTACAGGCTGCGCGGCGCCGACACGCCGCTGCTGGCGCGCATCATCGGCCTGGCGCAGGTGGCAGAAATCTTCTGGTCGGAAGGCGGGCGCGAGCGCGCCATCGACGTCGCGCGCGAGCGGCGCGGCCGCTGGTTCGATCCCGAGCTGGTCGACGCCTTCGTCGAAGCGGCCCGCCAGCCGGCCTTCTGGGCCGGGCTCGCCGACGCGCGGCTCGATCGCGACCTGCTGGCACACGCCCCGGCCGGCCTCGAGATGCCGCCCGACGACGCCCTGCTCGATCGCATCGCCGACGCCTTCTCCCTGATCATCGACGCCAAGTCGCCCTACACCTTCGATCACTCGGCCCGGGTCGCCGAGTACGCCCTGGCGATCAACGACCGCCTCGGCGATCGCACCGTCGACCCGGTGCGGCTGCGGCGTGCCGCGCTCCTCCACGACCTCGGCAAGCTCACCGTCCCGAACACGATTCTCGACAAGCCGGCCCGCCTCGACCCCAGCGAGCGCGCCGTCATCGAGCAGCACCCGGCCTACACGCTGTCGCTCCTCCAGCGGGTCCCGGTGTTCAGCGCGTTCGCCGACGATGCCGCCAACCACCACGAGTGGGTGAACGGGCGGGGCTACTGCCGCGGCCTGAGCGGAGCGGCGCTGTCGCGGACGACGCGCATCATCGCCGTCGCCGACGTACTCGACGCCCTCACCTCGGACCGCCCCTACCAGCGGGCGATGCCGATCGAGGGCGTCGAGGCCGTGCTGACGTCGCATGGCGGCACGCACTTCGACGAGGACTGCGTGGCGGCGTGTACCGATGGCGTCGTCGAGCAGGCGTTCCACGGGCGTGACGCGCGCCGGGCCAGCCAGCAGGTCGCATAGCAGCCCCGTGGCCGGCGTAGCAATCACCGGCCCGGTGCGAAGCCCGCCGTCCGTGCGCTCGCGGTGCTGAGCGGTCGCCTACCCACGTTGGGCAGGTGGTCACCCCTCCCAGCTCGTCGCTACACCCGTGTGAGGGCTCGCACCCTCCGCGGTCTCACCGTCCAGCGTGGCCCGACTCTTGCCTCCTTCGGTCATGGAGAGTCTTGCGCCATGACCAACTTCATCGTCTATCTCATCGGCACCCTGCTCGTCGTCGCGGGGCTGGCCTACGCTGCATCGCGCCTGGGGATCGGCTCCGTCTGGATCGTCGCCGGCGCCCTCGTGATCACCGGCATCGGACTGATGGGCGGTATCGTCAAGACCCGCCAGAAGGACCCGGCGGTCTGACGCGGCGCCAACCGCTCGCATCGGCTCGGGGGAACGGGCAGCCTGACGTCGGGCGGGCATCAGTGCGATCGTAGGACGCATGTCCGACGCCGCCCGGTCCGACGCCACCGTCCACGTCCGGCGCGCCACCCGCGCCGATCTGCCCGCTCTCGGCCGCCTCGGCGCGCACCTGATGCGGGTGCACCATCAATTCGATGCACGCCGCTTCGTCGCGCCGACGGGTAATCCCGAGGCCGGCTACGCGCACTTCCTGGGCACGCAGATCGACGCCGACGACGCCGTCGTGCTCGTCGCCGAGCGTGCCGGCATCCCGATCGGCTACGTCTACGCCGGCATCGAGCCGTTCTCGTGGAAGGAGCTGCGCGACGCCGCCGGCTTTATCCACGACATCGTCGTCGATCCGTCGGCACGCCGGACCGGCGTGGCCGCGGCGTTGATGGAGGCCGCCATCGCCTGGGTGCGCGAGCAGGGCGTCGCCAACGTGATGCTGTGGACGGCCGCCCCGAACGACGGGGCGCAGCGCCTCTTCGAGGGCCTGGGCTTCCGCCGGACGATGATCGAGATGACCCGCGACGTGTAGACGCGCGGGCTCAGCGCCAGTCGCCGGTCGCGACGAAGCCGGCCCAGTAGTACGGATGCGTCGTAGCGCCCGCGGCGCGGCGGGCCTGCAGCATGGCGCGATTCGCGTCCGACATGCTGTCGATGGTGTCGCGGCGGCCCTGCAGACGGCTGCGATACAGCTCGCGCATCCACAGCCGCGTCGTGCGGTCCTCGACCGACCACAGGCTCATGATCACGGTCCGCGCGCCTGCAACCTGGAAGGCGCGGCGCAGGCCGAGCACACCCTCGCGCGCGCGGATCGGCCCCAGCCCGGTGTCGCAGGCCGAGAGGACGACCCACTCGACGCCCTGCAGATCGAGCGCGGCCACTTCCTCGGCGGTGAGCACGCCGTCGTCCTCGCCGCGCGTCGTCGCCGCGCGGCCGTTGGCGTTGGCAAAGGCGAGGCCGCTAAGGGCGAGCGGGTTGGTCGGCCGGCGGGTAGATGTCGGAGGACTGGGTCGCACCGGCGGGCGCGGCGCGAGCGCGGCCTCGCCGGGGCGAACGCGCTTCCGCACGCTGCGCGTGCCGTCGGCCGACAGCGTCGCGCACGTGCTGTCCAGGAAGAAGCCGTGCGTCGCGAAGTGGAGCACGCGCTGCTGCGGCGCCAGACTACGGATGCGTCGCTCACGCGCCTGCCCGCCGGACAGGCGCACGGCCGTGCCGCCGGTCGCGCGCCACATGTGTTCGATCTCCCGCGCCTCCTGCGCGGTGGCCGGCAAGGCGGGGAACTCGACCTCGTCGAGACCGACACAGCCATCGGCGTTGATCGGCAGCCGCAGGAGATCCGGCGTTCGCGGCGCGCGCGTGGCGTTCGACGCCACGTTCGATGGGCCGGCGGTCGGCGTGCCGCCGAAGTCCACGCCGCCGACCGCCAGCAGCGAGCTTGTCGCGTGTCCAGCGGCGGCCGGGTTCAGGACGTCGCGCTCCGTCGTCAGGTAGTGGAACGCAAGGTCGCCGTCGGCAAGGTAGCGATCCGTGCCCGCCGGCAGTGGCGCGAAGTCGACCGCCTGCAGGGCGCCATCCGGGACCACCAGGATGCGTGTCGCCCCGGCGACGTGCGCGACGAGAGGATCCCAGATGCGCGCGCGTAGCGCTTCCCCCGCGCGCCGGTAGGCGCGCTCCGCCTGTCGCGGCGTGCGCCCGGGCTTGGTGATGCCGCGCGCCGCTTCGTCCCGCCAGGTAGCGACGAGGCGCTCGAGCGACGCGGCGTCGCCGAGATCGACCATCACCGGCGCCGAGGTCCGCGACGTCACGATCGCAACGTAGGACGGCACCGGTGCCGGCGGCGCGACAGGCGGCGCACCGGCCGGACGCGGAGGTACTGGGACGCGGCGGTCGTAACGCACGAACGACACCAGCGCCGCGCCATCGGGCAGCGCAGCGCGGACGTCATCCGCCGACGGCTCGCTGCGCTCGCGCGTGCTCCGCAATTCGGCGCTCTCCGCGCCCAGCGCACGCTCTGCGGCGTCGACCGCGACCCGCGCAGCGGCCAGCCGCGAGGGGTTGCTCGCGCCACGGAGCGCGAGGTTGGCCCATTGGCTGCGCGCCGACTGCAACGCCTCTCGCAGGCGGGCCTCCTCGGCGCTCACGCTTTCGCGCGGGCGACGGCGCTCGACGAGCTCGTCGAATACCAGGCTGCGCGAGCGGGCCACCTCGGTCAGCGTCGCGCTGGTCATGACGTCGCCGGGCGTCGCGACGGCCGCCGAGAGGAGCACATCGAGCGAGGACGGACGCGTCGCGGCATAGCTCAACGCCAACCGCTCCGACAGGTCTCTCATGGTGATCCGCAAGTAGTCGCGTACCGCCGACTCGGCGTCGATGGCAATTCCGGCGGCCACGTCGAGCTCGCCTCTAGCCAGCCGAACTTCCGCCAACCGCGTACGCATGGATGCGACGTTGGGATAGGCTGGCCCGAAGCTGCGGAGGTAGCCGTCCGCGGCCGCTGTGAAAGCCGCCTCCGCCTGATCGAGCGCTCCGGTCGCCCACGCGAGCTCGCCCTCCGTGGACACGGTGATCAGGCGATCGAAATCAGACCCCGCAGCCGACCCGCGAGCCGCTCCCGGAGTGCGTGCGAGCCACGCGGCGGCCGCCGTCGCATCGCTTCGTCGAAGGGCCACTCTCGCCAGATCGACGCGCGTGCGGGCAAGATCCGGATGGTCGGGCGTCGCCGCTTCGCGGAGCCGCAGCGCCCGCTCGAAGGCGGCAGTGGCGTCGGCGAGCCGGTCCTCCTGTAGGTAGAGGCGACCGAGCTCCGTATAGCTCATTGCCATGGTGACGCTGCCGGCTCGCAGTTGCCGCCGGAGGCCTATCGCGCGACGCTGGAGCAAGATAGCCTCGTCGAGATCACCGAGATCGCGCGCCAACAACGCCAGGTTGCTGTCGATTGTGGCTATTTCCGAATGCCGGGGGCCGAGGCGAGACGCGAGCAGCTGCCGCGCGACCTCCCAGTAGCGTCGGGCGAGCGACGAATCGCCGCGCGACCACGCCAGGAAGGCGGCATCGTTGTAGTAGCCCACCAGCTCGGGATGGCCGGGCGGCAGGAGACGCGTCGCCAGCTCGAAGGCGCGCCGGCCGGCGTCGTCTGCCGCCTGGGCTCGTCCCAGCCGGCCCGAGGCGACGGCCTTGTTGCGCAACGAGAGCGCCATGGCGAGATGGGGCCCACCTGTGGTGCCTCCCGCCTCCTCGATGGCGCGCGAGTACCACTGGTCCGCGTCCTCGAATTGGCCGGCGAAATATGCCGCGTCACCCCACGTGTCGAAGACGGCGGCACGCTCCAGGCATCGGCCTGCGACCGCGGCGAGTTCAGCCTGGGCTTGCTCCAGGAGCATCCGCGCCTCGGCCCCGCGCTCCTGTTGCAGCCGGACCCAGGCGAGCCTCTGGCGGGCCCGTGCGATGGAGACGACCGGTAGAGCCGGCAATCGGCCGTAGACGCCGATCGCGTCCACGAGGGACGCGGAGCTCAGCTCGAAACTCCCAGCCTTGCGAAGAGATTCGCCGCGGAGCTCGAGCAAGGCTGCCCGATCGGTGTCGCTCGCGGGCCCCGCTGGCAGCGCCCGCAACGCTTGCTGGCAGAGCCGCGCGCTGGCAAGGTATTCCCCCGCCTGAAGCAGGGCGTCCGCCCGGGGGAGCGCGGCGGCATCAGCGGCGCTCCGGACCGCCGGTGCCACCATTGCCGCGGCCGCAGGCACCGGCGTGCCGGCGAGCAGGCTGACGATGACGCCGCACGCGCGCCACTTGGCGGCACACGTCACCCAGACGCCACGCGGCCCCGCGCTGCGATCAGGATCTCGCCGTCGGCTCCGGAGCGACTCCGTCACTGCCCGCAGGATACCCTGCACGCGCGGCACCCGCGCCTGCGGCCTGTGCCAGCGGACGATCTTTGACAATCGTCGATGCGGTGGCAGTCGGCTCTTTCGGCGTGGCTTTGTTGTCGGCCTCGGCCCGTTCCCGCGCGCGCTGGGCCCGACGGTCGTCCATGAAGAGTGCGTCCCGCTCTTGGTCGACGACGCTCTGCAACGCCCTCAACCGCTCGTGGACGGGACGGATCGAGGCTTCCAGGTCTGCGATCAGCCCTTCCAGCACACGGATCCGCCCGGCACGGCTGGTGACGCCGGGATCTCCGTCCAGCAGCCCCTTCTGGTAAGCCTTCGGCTCGCTATCACGGTCGGCCATATCTCGCGCTCTCTCTCTCCGCGGCACGGCCGCGGCCCTTCCCGGTGTCCATGCCGCCTGCACCGCGCGCCGCAGCGGCGATCAGTTCGTCCGCTCGTCGAGCCGATCGCACAGCCCCTGCCACCTGGTGACCTTCACGAACTCCAGGTTTCCGTACTCGGTACGATCGACGACGGCATCGACATCGCGCACCGCATTGCCGACTGGCGGTTCGGCGTCGAACAGCGGACAGTAGATGCTCAGTCCGTTGAGGACGCCGAGCGCCGTCCCCGTCGCGCGCGACTTGACGATGCGCTCGTACTCGCCGAGCACGGCGGATGCCGCCTCGCCGACCGCGCCATCGAACCCTTCGCCCAGTTTGTGACAGAGGTCGCGCACGTCGAGGAACTGCCGGACCTGCAGGTAGCTCACCTGCTTGAGCGCGATGCGCAGGGCGCGGGTCTCGATCGGATCGTCGATGACGCGCTCGAGGGCGGCAACCAGCCGCGTAAAGGCGCCGACGATGCCGCTCTGCGCCCCGCCAACGGTGCTCAACTCGATGCGCGACAGGTTCGTGTTCCCGTCGAGTGTGCTCGCGTGCTCGACGATGCGGTCGGCCAGTTCGATGGGCGCGGCCGCCTTGGCCCCGGCCAGCACGTTGAGCAGCGCGCGGTAGTCCCATCCCGATCGCCGCAGATAGCCCTGCGCCGCCACCAGGTAGTTCGCCTGGGTGGCGAGCTCGCAGGCGTACTCGAGACTGCTCATGTAGCACGAGTCGAACCCGAGAATGTCGAGGCGAGGGCTCCTCCCGGCCGTCGCAAGCGGCTTCGTGGCGTGCTCCACCTCCGAGAGCTTCAGGCCGTCGGCGGGTGGACCGCTCGGACTAGTGCGCCTCCCCGATCCATTGACCGGCTGAAGGCCGAGCACGTCCGGCCGCGGTCCCGCCAGGTCGATGCCGACGCCCCGCGAATGTCCCCAGATGACCAGCATCCGCCGCGACGCCGGGTACGACGCGTTCGCCCACTCGACGAAGCCGAGCAGACTGTCCTTCGGCCGGTAGACACGCCCGTCCGGGCGGATTTGGACCTCTTGGCCCACCTCGATCGACAGCCGCTCGACGTCGTTGACGCGTTCGAGCTGCACGACGACGTGGACCTGATCGTTGGGCGCGGCCCGCTTCATCTCCTCGATGTCGGCCACGGCGGCAGCCTCGAGGGCGGCATCCGGCTTCATGAAGACGTAGACCGCCCACTCCTTCGTCTCCGCCGGGGTGGCGGCCGGCGCCTGGCGCTGTGCGGGTGATGCACCCATCGATTTGCCTTCCTGGCGCGGGGATGTGTCTCGCGCTCCGCTCTAGTAACGTCCGGCTCGGCCGATTCGAACAGGTGCGCCACCGGCGACGTCCCTGTAACGTCAGGGCCGCATCCCCGTTCTTGTCTAGGAGAGGGTCGTCACGCCTGCCATCTATGCCCCGCCGGGACCGCCGCCACGTATCATGACCACCATCCTGGCGCAGCCCGCTGGGCACCCCTTTGCCGGGACGAGAGGCGCAGTGGCCACGCCTGAGGGCGAGACGTCGTTCGAGCTGATCCGGCGGGCGCGCGACGGTGACGCCGCGGCCGTCGAGGCCCTTTTTACGCGCTACCTGCCCCGCCTGCGGGGTTGGGCGACGGGCCGGGTGCCGCCCAGCGCGCGCAGTGTCATCGACACCGGGGACGTCGTCCTCGAAGTGCTCTACAAGGCCATCCG
>JANOIR010000319.1:0-1744 GCA_031407765.1 Vicinamibacteraceae bacterium | reverse complement strand
ACGAACGGCACCGTGGCCAGCCGATAGCGCTCGTCCTTGACCTCGCTACGCAGGCGCAGCCGCAGCCGGAGCTCGCCCGAGCGCGGCTGGCTCACGTCGGCCTCGATCCGCGCGCCGTCCTCGGTCCACGCGATCCGCCCGCGCCCGACTGTGCGCCATTTCGCGAGCCGGTAGGACTCGCCGCACGAGTCCATCAGCAGCGTGCCGTCGGCCAGGAAGATCCGGAGCGTTCCCGGCGCCGCCGCCGCATCGGTGGCCACCCACGTTCGTCCCACGAATCCCTGCGGCGAACGCGTCTGCGCGCCCGCGAGAGCCGGCGGGGTCACTATCAGGCAACACGCGACAACGAGCGCTCGCATCCCAGGCTCCTCTCTGAAGCGCGTGCATTGTGGCATGGCGTCCGTCTCGCGCGACGCCGTCAATGGGATCGGCGCTCCCCTCCGTTCCCGGGGCCGGAGGATCCCGTGACCTCCTAGTCCGGGATGGGATCGATGGACGAAGCGGTGGAGCTCCTGCAGGACCTGACGCGATGCCCTTGGCGCTCGACCTGTCGAGTCCTCCAGTAGCGGGCGAACCTCGCATGGATCGTCCGAACCTCCTCACCGTCCGTGGCGTCGTAGACGAGGAAGCGGTCGGCGGGGGAGCCCGCGGGGCCGACGTAGCGGCTCTTCTGGGGCGACCAGCGGAACGTCGCTGCCGGCGCGATGTCGCCGGAGGCGTTGAGCCGCGGCCCGATGTCGATCTCCTGCCAGCCGTCGCCATCGGCGTCGTCGTAGCGCCACGACCAGAAGTCACCGAGGCAGCCGTCGCGGAAGCCAAAGGTCGGCGGACCTATGATGACCGTCAAGGACGAGACCTGCTGCGGGGCTGTGTACGACATGCAGCACGTCGACACTGAAATGGTTGGGTCCGAACGCGTCGCCGTCGGAGTAGGCGATCGCGTGGCCCACGCGCTCCCGCCCCGCGGCGAGTACACGAAGACCTCGCTGTCGTGGACGACCATGTTCGCCGTCGCGAACACCGGGACGATCGACCCGTCGGCCTCGAAGAGGGTGAACGGACCGGTGCGCACGCCTCGGTGGAAACCTTGACCCCGCTGGCCGAGCGCAGCCGACGCACACGGCAAGCAGCATCGTGCACAGCGACGCGATCGACGGCTTCATCGACGTCTTGGACACCGCTCGCCGCCTCGCCGGCCCCCAACATCGCCCGGGCCTCAAAATCCGCGCCGGCCCTCAGGAACGCTCACCACATCAGGTACGGAGCGGACCAGTCACTGCGCAGGAAGACGTGGCCGATCCAGAAGATGTTCGCGGCCAGGGTCAGGATGCTGGCGGCCAGGAACCTGACGCCGACGCGCCACCGTCTTCGGATGAACGAGACGGCCGCGGCCAGCAGGTGCAGAGCGGCAACCGCCGGGAGCAGGAGCATGTCCCATTTCGGCGATGCCCATTCCCGCTGCGTGTACACGAAGGCGTACACGCCGATGCCCGCAACGACGTGGGCGCGTACCCAGCGCGAGAGTGGAAGCGATGTCGCGACGGCTTGCGGCGGCCCCGGGAACGTGACCATCGGTGCCCCGAGCTGCACGAGATCGGCGGCCGCTTCATCGAGCCGCTTCGTTGGCAGACAGCCCGGGACCACAAGGCTGCCGCGGTCCCGAAAGGCGTAGATCAGCGACGTTTCACCGACGCGGAAGCTCGAAGAGCACTGCGAGAGGCGCCGCAACGAGAGCCGCTGCTCG
>JANOIR010000308.1:0-2076 GCA_031407765.1 Vicinamibacteraceae bacterium | reverse complement strand
GCTCCGCGGATCCCAGGACACCTCGCCAGCGCCGTCGCGCGCGGGGCCGCGCACGAACCGGACGACGCGGTGGCCGCCGGTGGTCAGGAAGTGGGTCAGCGCGGTGCCGATCAGGCCGGACGCGCCGGTGATGCCGACGGTGAGGCGCGGGCGGTCGCCGAATCGCGCGTGCGCGGCCAGATCGGCGGCCAGCGTCTCGTGGCGGTAGCGAAGCAGGGCCGGCAGGCGCGCACCGACGGCGCGGCGGGCGATCGCCCGGCCGACCGGTCCGGCGGGGCCGGCGTAGTCGACGCGGTCCTCGAGTATCGACGCCGCCGGTCCGTCCGCGGTCATCGTGTGGACGTGGACCCAACGCGCGAACGGTCCGGCGATCTGTTCGTCGGCGAAGCCGTGCGGCGGATCGACGTCGCGATGCTCGGCGATCCAACGGACGCGGATCGGCCCGACTGGCACCGCCAGCGTGACGCGGGCGCCGTCCTCGACGCCGCCGGTCCGCGCGACCACGCGCACCCGATCCCACGGCGGCGTCAGCCGCTCGAGCGCGCCCGGTCGGAGGTGCCAGGCCCAGAGGGCCTCGACGGGCACCGGCATCGAGCTGCGCCGGGCGACGCGATCCATGCGGCGAGTGTACTGGCGAAACCTTCTCGACGCCCACCCTGGCAACCCTGTTCTCGTCCGAGCAACTAGTCCGAGCAATTAGGATGGGACCGTGCTCGTCGCCGACTTCGACTTCCCGCTGCCGCCGGAGCTGATCGCGCAGGCGCCGCCGGCCGAGCGCGGGACGTCGCGCCTGCTGGTGCTCGAGCGCGGCACCGGGCGAATCACGCACGGCCACATCCGCGACCTGCCGGGGTGGCTGCGGCGTGGCGATCTCCTCGTCGTCAACGACACGCGGGTCTACCCGGCGCGCCTCCTCGGCCGGCGCGAGCCGAGCGGCGGGCGGGTCGAGGTCTTCCTGCTCGAGCGCCTCGGTCCGGACCGCTTCGACGCGCTCGTCCACCCTGGCCAGAAGCTGAAGGTCGGTGCCGTGGTCGTTCTCGAAGGCGATCAGACCGCCGACGGCACAGCGTCGCCGCGCCTCTACGGGCGGATCGAGGACCGCGGCTCGTTCGGCCGCCGCACCGTCCAATTCAGCCTCGGCCCGGCCGATGCCGGTCAGACGTTGGCGGATGCCATCGACGCCGTGATCGATCGGATCGGCCACATGCCGCTGCCGCCGTACATCGCGCGGCCGGACGCGGACGCCGATCGCGAGCGCTACCAGACGGTCTATGCCCGCGAGCGCGGATCGGTGGCGGCGCCGACCGCCGGCCTCCACTTCACGCCGGCGATCCTGGCCGAACTCGAGGCGCGCGGCGTCGAGCGGACCGCGGTGACGCTGCACGTCGGCTACGGCACCTTCAAGCCGGTGCGCGTCGACGAGGTCGAGGCGCACGTCGTCGATCCCGAGCGATACACCGTCGCCGCCGACGTCGCGGCGCGCCTGAACGCGGCCCTCGCCGAAGGCCGCCGCGTGGTCGCCGTCGGCACGACCACGGTGCGGGCATTGGAGTCGGCGGGGCGGGGCGGGCCGATCGCCGCCGGCGACGGCGTCGCCGATGTCTTCCTCCACCCCGGTGGATCGCCGATCGCGCACGTCGACGCGCTGCTCACCAACTTCCACCTGCCGCGCTCGTCGCTGCTGATGCTGGTGTGCGCCTTTGCCGGCCGGGAGGCGGTGCTTCGCGCGTATCATGAGGCCGTCGCCGCGGGCTACCGCTTCTACAGCTACGGCGACGCCATGCTGATCGTGTGAACAGGAGAGATCGATGACGCGGAGCTACGTGGCGGGGCTGGTGACGGGCGTGGTGGTGACGGGCGTGGTCGGCTTCGTCGGGCTGCGGGCGACCGCAGCCCCAGGACACGCGAACGCGACGCGCGAGGCGGCGCCGCAGGGTGCGATGGCCAAACCGGCCGTCAAGGTCCTGCTCGAGAACGACCAGGTGCGCGTGCGCGAGGTCGTGTTCGCGGCCGGCGCGGGCGACACCCACACCCACCCGTGGGCGCACGTCGGCGTCATTCTGACCAAGGGCCAGC
>JANOIR010000253.1:0-22344 GCA_031407765.1 Vicinamibacteraceae bacterium | reverse complement strand
CCATTCCGACTATGCGAGACCGACGGCTGGTCATGGTGGCCTGCGCAGCCATCATCGTCCTTGCGGCTCTACTTTCGGTCCTCGTCGGACTTGGCTACAGGCGCTCGTCGGCCGCGGCCGCCGCAGGCGACGATGTCTGCGTCGCCGATGCTGCAGGCAACCTCCATCTGTTACCGTCCGTGCCCAGCTGCGCCACCGACGACTGGGCGTGTCGGTTGAAGTGCAAGGTCGGTGACGGCAGCAGTTGCCTCGCGCTGGCGTACTCGGCTGCTGGTGGCGGTGCCAAGCGGCTCTTCGGCCAGGCGTGCGTCCTAGGCGTGGCAATTGGCTGCACCAACTACGCCGCCAACATCTGGTCGGGTCCGGCCTCGGACGCTCAGCTGGCGTGTGCACGGCGCACCTTCGAGAGGGCCTGCTCGGTGAAAGAACCCTTCGGGTGCGGTATGGTCGGCAGGTTCATGCTCGAGTCCACAGACTCCCCGTCGTACGCCGAGGGACGCCGCTACCTGGAGAAGTCGTGCGATCAGGCGGGCGGGTTCTCGTGCCGCGTGCTTGCGAAGCACCTGGAGACCGGCAAGCTCGGGCCGTATCGGCCCGAGGCCATACCCGTCCTGCTGAAACGCGCGTGTGCCACCGGTGATCCAGACGCGTGTGGCGAGCACGCAACGGCAGCGGAGACGTTTCACTGAGGGCCGCGGAACTCCGAGATGAACCTGACAAGGTCCGAGCCCTCCGTGCCCGGCGTCGCTGGTCGCCTGCCTGCTCCTGGCCGAGATGGTCGCCGACCGCTCGTGTCCCGTCCGCGTCGCATGTCACGAACGACCCGGCCGGGTCACTCAAGTAGGGACCGTGCGCCTTGCTGCCGGGTCCGCCCGCGAATTGTGTGGCGGATTTCTGATTCGGGACACTAAGATCGGCGCTTCCTCCTCATTCCCGTCCGGCGGCGCGTTCCCGTGTGATCCATGACCGCCCCCCCCACGCCAGATCCCGCGGATCGGCAGCCGCCGCCCGAGGGCCCGAGCCCGTCGCCGCTCGGTCCGGGGACGACGGTCAACTCGCGGTATCTGATCGAGCGCGAGCTCGGTCGGGGCGGCATCGGTGTCGTCTATCTGGCGCGCGACCTGCGGCTGCACGACATGCCGGTCGTGATCAAGTGCCTGCTCGACGACTCGACGGAGAACCCGTGGCTGTCCAAGAAGTTCCTGCAGGAGGCGGAGGCGTTGACCCGCATCCACCATCCGGGGGTGGTCCGGGTGATCGATCGCGATCGCACCGCGGATGGCCGGGCGTTCTTCGTGATGGAGTTCGTCAAGGGAGCGTCGCTGCGATCGGCGATCCGCTCGACGGGACTGGATCTGGAGTTCGCGGCCGCGATCGTGCGCGACCTCGGCCAGGCACTGAGCGCGGCGCACCTGGAGGGCGTGCTCCATCGCGACCTGAAGCCCGAGAACATCATGCTGGAGACGCTGAGCAACGGCGCGCAGCACACCAAGCTCATCGACTTCGGCATCGCCAAGGTCCAGGATTCCCGGGAGGGCGCGAGCACCGAGCTCGGGACCTTGGCGGGCTCGCTCCACTACATGGCGCCGGAGCAGCTCCTCGGCGCACCTGCGTCGGTCGCCAGCGACATCTATGCGTCTGCGGTGATCGCCTACGAGCTGCTGACAGGCCGGCGTCCTTTCAATCCGGACTCACCGAGTCCCATCGCGGCCATCCCGCTGCTCATGACCATGCAGCGAAACGGGCAAGTGATCCCGCCCCGGCAGCTGCGGCCGAGCGTCTCCGAGGCCGCGCAGGCGATCGTGCTGCGAGGGCTGGCCTTCGATCCGACGGCGCGTCTGGCGGATGCCAGGCAGTTCGGCGACGACCTCGCACAGGCGCTCGCTGCCACCAACGAGCCGACCCAGGCCGCCGTGACGCTTCCGGCGAGCGCGGCGCTTCCGGCGCGTGCGAGCGTGCCTGCGCTGCCGCTGTCGGCTGGCGCTCCCACCCCGCCCGTGGCGGGCGAGTTGTTGTCGGCGCCCGTCGCGCCAATGCCTGTCCCGCAGCCGCGGGAGCGGCGACGAGGCTGGCTCGTCGCCGTCGCCGTGACGGCCGTCCTCGGGTCCGTCCTGGGTCTCTATCTGGCGGCGACCTGGAGTTCGCCGGGCGGGTCACCCGCGCTACAGGAGGTGGCGACTCCCGAGCGGAGTCAGGCGGCGCCGGAGGTGAGGACCCTGACCTACTCGGTGACACTCCAGCGCGATCCGAAGCGATACCCGAACCAGAAGTCGATTCAATTGATCGGCGACCCGGTCTTTTCGTCAGGCGACCGGGTGCGTCTCGCGTTCACGAGCCCGCAGGGCGGCCATCTCTACATCTTCAACGAAAGCCCCCGGCAGGCGGGTGGCCCGCGCAGGATGAACATCCTGTTTCCGTCCCCGACCAGCAACGGCGGCTCGCCGGAACTCGGCGGCGGCCAGGCCGTGAGGATACCCGGCCACGGCGACGGCTTCGTGTTCGACAAGGAAGAAGGGGTCGAGCTGCTGTGGATCGTCTGGTCACGTAGCGCCCAGCCGCGCCTGGATCCGCTGAAGCGATGGGCCAACCCGGAAGACGGCGGCGAGATCAAGGACGCGGCCGACGTCGACGTCGTCGACGCGTTCCTGCGGGACCACGCGTCACCGGCGCCGGCTGTGGCTCGCGACGACCACGCGAGAGCGACGAGGTTGAGCGGCACGACGGACGTCTTCGTCAGGTCGGTCAGGCTCGAACACCAGTGACGCGGCCGCACGGCGCGGCGCATGGGACGAACGACATGAGAGCAGCAGATCGACGCGGAATCTCCAGGCTGCCTCGACGGGCTGTCGAAATAGCGCTCGTCGCGGCTCTCCTTGCGCAGGCATTGCCGCTCGCGGTGGCGCAGAGCCCGTCCCTGCCACGAGCCGAGCTCGTGCTGCAGACCGGACATACCGGATCGGTCAACGCGCTCGCGCTCAGCCCCGACGGCCGCTTCCTGGTGTCCGGCAGCGAGGACGTGACGCTGAAGATCTGGGATACGGCCACGGGCAACGTGCTCCGGACGCTGTCCGGACACGATCAGCCCGTGCTGGCAGCGGCCATTTCACCCGATGGCCGATGGATTGCCTCCGGCGGCGCCGATGCGTCGGTGCGCGTGTGGAATGTCGTGACGGGAGAGTCGACCCGGGTGGCCTCGCACTCCAGCGCCGTCAAGAACGTGGTGTTCAGTGACGACGGCAAGCGGCTGACGTCACTCGGGAACAACGAGGTCAAGGTCTACGACCTGGCCGGCGGACGGCAGGTCACCTCCGTGCGGTCGGGCATCGACTCGGGCCCCCAGGGCATGGCCGCAACGGGGGCCATGGATCAAGTCGCCACGGCCTTGTCGCCGAACGGGAAACTGGCCGCCCTGGGTGGAGGATTCACCTTCAAGAACGGCGTCATGGGGTTCGGCGGCGGTCTGCGGACCCGGCCCCTGCGGGTCATCGACGTCGCGACCGGCCGCGAAGTGGAGTCGTTCAAGCTTGCCGGCAACCTGCCGACCCCGACCGATCTCAGCTTCAGCCCGGACAGCCGTCTGCTTGTCGCCAAGTTCGTCGAGCGCGGCGGGAAGGGAATCAGCCTGCAGAGCTCGCTGAGCGTGTTCGAGATCGCGTCCGGTCGCGAGATCAAGAAGCTGCCGTCGGCCGATGGTTTGGGCATGGGCGGCATCGCGTTCAGTCCCGACGGCAAGCTCCTGGCCTCGCGCGTGAACGTGAACGCGCTGGCCGGGTCCGCGAATGTCGCGAATGCGCTGACCGGGTCCGTGAATCTGATCGAGACCGCGACGTGGCGGGAGGTGCGCGCGCTGGAGAAGACCGGATTCGGCCTGAGCCTGAACCTCGGGGACCTCCGGGCCACGCCGCTGGCGTTCAGCAGCGACGGCCGCTGGATTGCCGCGAGCCTCGGCGACGGCGTCGCCCTGTTCGATACCGCGACCGGTGAACGGATCCTGAACCTGCGAACCCGCCAGCGGGTGGGCGCCATCACGTCGCGCGGCGACGATCAGGCGGCGGCCAACGATGCGATGACCCAGGCCGGCGTCGATCCCGACATGATGAGCCAGCTGCGCGAGACGATGCGCGAAATGACCGGGGCCGGCTCGCCGATCGGGCAGATAGCCGGCCTCAGGTCGGGCTCTCCGCTCAACTTCAGTCCAGACGGCAGGCTCCTCAGCGCGTCGCATCCGAACGTCGTCTGGGATCTGGTCGCGGGCGCACCGCAGCCGCCGAAGCAGCCGAAGCAGGGCGTCGATGCAAGTCCGACGACGATAGCCGAGCTCCTCGACATCGGGGCCACGCCCACCGCCTACAGCGCGGACGGTCGGCTGTCGGCCGCCGTGAGCGCCGACACCGACGGCAGCTTCGCCGTCGTGGTGAAGGACGCGAAGACCGACGACGTCGTGCGGCGCATCGCGGTCGGAACCGCGGCGGCGGGCTCCAAGGGGAAACGAGCCGCCGGGCTTCCCACGGGGATGCCGGACATGTCCGGCGCAGTCCTGAATCCCGTGCAGATCTCGGGCCTGGCGTTCTCGGCCAAGGGACTGGTCGTGCACTACTGCCAGATGAACTTCGGCAAGGGCGGCGGGATGCTCGGCGGCGGCATGTTCGGAGGCGGAGGGGGGGGCGGCAGTCAGGAGTGCCACGTCGTCACGACGGACCCCACCAGCGGCAAGCCACTGCGGGACCTGAAGCTCGACGGACCGAAGAACGCGATGGGCATGCTGTCGGGATCGACATCCACCATGAGTCCCGACGGTCGGGTCCTCGTCACGGTCGAGATGAGCGGGTTCAGCGGAGGCGGCTCCAAGTTCGGCCTCGGCCTCCCCGGCATGCGAGGCGGCGGCAGCGCGGCAAGGCCCTCCTACACCATCACGACGACCGACCTCGAGAACGGCAAGAAGGTCTGGGAGACGAAGACCGAGTCCGAGAATCAGCTGCGGCCGCCGAGCGTGGTGTTCAGTCCCAATGGAGCGCAGCTTGCGCTCGTCACGCAGGAAAAAGGTCGCACCGCGATCAAGGTGCTCGACACCGCGACCCGACGGGAGATCTCGTCGTTCGACGCCGCGTCGTCGAACGTTCACGGCATGGTCTTCAGCCGTGACGGCAAGCGACTCGCCCTCACGTATGGGTCCGCGGGCGCGTTCTCGGCGTCCGGCGGCAACCGGACGATGATGCAGGCAGACAAGGGCGAGCCGGTGGTCACGATCCACGATCTCGCGAGCCGGCGTGCCGTGACGCTCACGGACGACGCCCCGATCGTCGGCGTGGCGTTCGAGGCGACGGGACGCCTGGTGGCCACGCTGGGCGAGGACGGCAACGAGGACCTCTGGGACGCCCAGACCGGCGAGCGCGTGGCGACGCTGGTGAATCTCGTCGAGCTCGGATCGTTCGGCGCCAGCGAGTGGCTCGTCGTCACCCCGGAGGGCCTGTTCGACGGCTCGCCCGGGGCGTGGCAGCAGATCATGTGGCGGTTCTCCGAGAACACGTTCGACGTCGGCCCCGTCGAGATCTTCTTCAACGAGCTCTACTATCCGAGCCTGCTGAGCGACATCATCGCCGGCAAGCGCCCCAAGGCTCCACGCAGCCTGCCGCAGATCGATCGCCGCCAGCCCGATCTCCACGTGACGCTGGAATCGCCGACGGCGGGCGATGTCGCGGCCCGCACCGTCGCCGTCTCGATCGACGTCGCCGAGTTGCCGGCCGACGGGAAGCACCCGCTGGGCAGCGGCGCGCAGGACGTCCGCTTGTTTCGCAATGGCACGCTCGTCAAGGTCTGGCGCGGCGACGTGTTGAAGGGTCAGCCTCGGGCTCGCCTGCAGGCGACGCTGCCCATCGTCGCCGGACCCAATCGCATCACGGCGTACGCGTTCAACCGTGACAACGTCAAGAGCGCCGACGCGTTCGTCGCGGTCAGGGGCAGCGCGCAGCTCGCGCGGAAGGGCGTGTCGTACGTGCTCGCCTTCGGCGTGAACGAGTACGCCAACCCGCAGTTCAACCTGAAATACGCGCAGCCCGATGCCACCGCGTTCGCGGAGGAGGCCCGGGTGCAGGGGGCGAAGCTCGACGCCTTCGAGCGCGTCGAGGTGGTGTCCCTGCTCGACCGGCACGCCACGAAGGCGAATTTCCTGGCGGCCCTGAACCGGCTCGCGACGGGCGCCGACGTGCCCGCGGGCGCAGCCCCGGCATTGTCACGCTTGCAACGGGCGCAGCCAGAGGATGCCGTCACGATCTATTTCGCTGGTCACGGGACGGCGAAGGGGGCGCGCTTCTATCTGATCCCACACGATCTCGGCTACGCCGGCCCGCGCGCCAGCGTCGGCGCCGCGAGCGTCGAGGCGATCCTGTCGCACAGCGTCTCGGATCTCGAGATCGAGGCCGCCGTCGAAAGCCTCGACGCCAGCCAGGTGCTCCTGGTCATCGACGCCTGCAACTCCGGCCAGGCCCTCGAAGCCGAGGAGCGCCGGCGCGGGCCGATGAACTCGAAGGGGCTCGCGCAGCTGGCCTACGAGAAGGGCATGTTCATCCTCACGGCCGCCCAGAGCTATCAGGCGGCGCTCGAAACGTCGCAGCTCGGCCACGGCTACCTGACCTACGCACTCGTCGAAGATGGGCTCAAGAAGGGCCTGGCGGATCGGCGGGCGAAAGACGGCGAGATCACGGTGCGCGAATGGTTCGACTACGCGACCGATCGCGTGCCGGAGATGCAGGATGCGTCGGACGGATCGAGGCTTCTGCTGCTGCAGGACGACAAGGCCGCGGATTCGAACGTCGTGCGCAGCCTGCAGCGGCCGCGCGCGTTCTACCGCCGGGAAGTGGAGCTGCGGCCGGTGGTCGTGGCGCGGCCGTGACCCGGACCCCGACTCGGACCGAGGCGAGAGAAGGACAGCGATGACCATGAGCGACCGGCGGCGTCGATCGAACGTGCTCGCGTGGCTGGCGGCCGCGGTCTACGGACTCGCGCCGCTTGCCATCGCGTCGACCGTCCTGGTGTCGTCCACGCCGGTCGGAGCGCAGGAGGACACCCGGCGCCTCTGGGACAGCGCGTTCCTGAGCAAGCGTGAACCGTCCAAGTCGAAGCCGCGCCCACGGAAGGCGCCGGAGTACCGAGTGGCGACACCGCCCCCGACCGCTTCCGCGTCCGCCGCCGCCACCGCCGCGCCCGGCGAGCTCGTGGGCGTCACGGTCTGGCGTCTGCGGCGATCGAAGGCGTCCGACAGCGGCGATTCGCGTCTGCTGGTTCAGGAGACGGAGAACCAGCGCACCGAGAGTGTCGAATGGACTCCGGAGCGGGTCGAAGCCGAGACGTCGTTTTCCGCCGGCGATCGCGTGCGCTTGAGCATCGAGTCGCCGCGAGCCGGGTATCTCTACGTGATTGATCGCGAACTGTACGCCGATGGCACGACGAGCGACCCCTATCTGATCTTCCCGACCCTGCGAATTCGCGATGGCGACAACTCGGTGCGGGCCGGCAAGGTGATCGAGCTGCCGGAAAAGTCCGCCTTCAAGCTCACGCCGCTGCGCCCGGACTATCAGGGTGAGCGCCTGACGATCCTGGTGACCAGCGAACCGCTGCCGCAGGTGACCGTGCCGGCCAACGCCGAGCGCCTGGACCCGTCGCTCGTCGCGCAGTGGGAGACGCAATGGGCGGCGGCCGCCGAGCGTCTCGAGCTCGTCGGCGGCGCCGGACAGGCCTATACCGGGACCGAGCGGGACGCCGCGGCCCAGGGGCGGCTGCTGACGCAGGAAGACGGGCTGCCGCAGACGCTGTATCGCGTCCTTTCGGCGCCCGGCTCGCCCGTCGTGATCTCGGTGCCCCTCAAGATTGCCAAGTGAGTGCTGCTAGCGACCGCGTCCCGCGGTCATGGTCGCTTCCGGGGCCGGGACCGGCGCGGTCGCGCCCCGAACCAGCTCGCGCAGCCGCTCCAGCCGGAACGGCTTCTGGAGGAAGCCGGCGAGGTCCTCGCCGTCCAACAGGTTCGACGCTTCCTGGTGGCTGTAGCCGCTCATCAGAATGATCGGGACGTCCGGTTGGATCCCGCGCAGCTCGCGGTAGGTCTCGTCGCCGCGCGAGCCCGGCATGGTGAGGTCGAGGAGCACGACCGAGAACGCCGCCGGCCGCTCGTTGAACAGCTCGCTCGCTTCGGCGCCGCTCGATGCGGTCTCGACGTCGAAGCCCATCGACACCAGCATGCGCGTGGCGACGTGGCGCACCGAGGGCTCGTCGTCGACGACCAGGGCCAGGCCGCGCCCGTGCCAGATCGGTGCCGGATCGACGGTCGTGGTCTCGGCGCTGACGATGACCGTCGACGCCGGCAGCAGCAGACGGAAGGTCGTGCCGAGACCTTCCTGGCTCTCGACCTTCAGCGCGCCGTTGTGACCGCGGACGATGCCGAGCACGGCCGCCAGGCCGAGGCCGCGTCCGGTGAACTTGGTCGAGAAGAACGGATCGAAGATGCGAACGACGGTATCCGGGTTCATGCCGCGTCCGTTGTCGGCGACCTCGAGGAACACGTAGCGGCCTTCCGGAAGATCCGGCGAGAGGTGCGTCGTCGTGAGGTAGGCGTCATCGGCGTCCATCACACCGGTGGTGACGCGGATCACGCCGGCCTTGCCCTCGGTCGCCTCGGCGCCGTTCAGCACGAGGTTCATGATGATCTGGCGGATCTGCGTGAGGTCGCCCTCGACGATCGGCAGGCCCATCGCCAGCTGCAGCTCCAGGCGTACGGTGCGCCCGATTGAGGCGCGGATCAGCGACGTGGTCTCGTGCACCGCGGCGCTGAGATCGACGTGGCCGATTTCGAAGCGTCCTTTGCCGGCGTAGGCCAGCATCTGGCCGCACAGCTCGGCGGCGCGCTCGGTCGACTGCTCGACCTGCTCGAGGCAGGCGTCGATCTCGCTCGGCACCGTCGAGCGCCGGGCCAGGTTGGCGTGGCCGAGGATGCCGGTCAGCAGGTTGTTGAAGTCGTGCGCGATGCCGCCGGCGAGCAGACCCAGGCTCTCGAGCTTCTGCGTCTCGCGCAGCTTCTCCTCCATCGCCGCCTTCTCCGCCTCGTTCTGGCGGCGCTCGGTGATGTCGCGATCGAAGGCGAGCAGATAGCGGTGGCCTCGCACCTTGAAGGCCTGCGCGTGCATCTCGATGTCGACCGACGTTCCATCGCTGCGAGCGTGGGCCAGCTCGAGGCGGATGCGGTCGTCCTCGGGCGCCGCCTCGAGTGCCTGCTGCAGCGTGTCGCGCTGGCCGGCGCGCTGGAAGTCGACGAGGTGGCGTCCCGCGAGCTTCTCGGGCGGCACGCCGTGCATGTCGCCCGCAGCAGGATTGGCGGCGAGGACCTTGCCGACGTGTGGCGCTTCGCCTTCGAGCATGAAGATCGCGTCGGGTGCCTGGGCGAAGAGCGCGGTCGCGCGCTGTTCGCTCTCGCCGAGCGCGCGCATCGTCTCGTTGCGCTCGGTGGTGACGGCGCCGACGAGCAGGGAGGTGAGGGCGCCGACTGCCAGCGACACCTGGATCAGCAGCGTCTCGCGCTCGGTCGGGGCGGCCGTGCCGGCTGGTTCGAGCAGGACGTGCCCGGCCAGCGCGACGCCCGAGACGACCAGCGTCGCGGCGGTCGCGCCGCGGACACCGAACCGCATCGCCACCCAGATCGCCACGGGGAAGGGCAGGTACTCGAGCGGCGAGTGGACGTCTCCGCGGACGCTGGCGAAGTAGGCGACCATGCCGGCCGAGGCGAGCGCCAGCACCAGCGCGCCGAGCTCGACGAGGCGAGCCGGCGATGGCAGCGCGTGGCGCCGGTAGCCGGACCACGACATCAGCGGCGGCGCCACGAGCAGGCCGCCCATGCCGGTGCCGACCATCCACGTCACCAGGCCACGTCCGACCGACGGCCAGGCCGGCGACCCGACGGCGAGGGTCGCCAGCGTCCCCACGACCGCACCGGCGATCGCGGTCACGGCGATCGCCACGACCAGCGCGAAGGCGTCGACCAGGCGCGACAAGTCGACGCGGACGCTCGGCCAGGCCTTCAGCACCATGGCGCCGGCCACGGCCTGCGCGGTGTCGACGGCGGCCAGTGTCCAGGCCGGCTCGCCGGGCGTATCGCCGCGCCCCAGCACGCTGCCGAGGAACAGCGCCGGCCAGGCGCGGATGCCGAGCAGCGTCAGGGCGGCGAGGCCGACGCCGGTGACCGGCCACAGCCACGGCACGTGCGTCTCCGCGCCGACGAAGTAGGCGCCAGTCCGCGCCGCGATGAACGTGACGAGGGTCAGCCCGGCCTGCTCGAGCAGGTACCAGCCGACGGTGCGGAGCCGGGCGGTGTTCATCGCACCGCGGCAGTGAGCATACGAATCGAGCCGGCGGCCGCGTCGATCTCGACGTCGGCGCCGATGGGCAGCGTGAACTGGCGAGCGATGTGCCCGATGAGGGCGCCGCGCCAGGCCGGCACACCGAGCGGCTTGACATGATCGTCGAGCAGGTCCGGGATGGTCAGCGAGCCGAAGCCGGCGTCGGGCTCGCACTCATGACAGGTGCCCCAGATGACGCCGCGCGCCGTCTTCAACACGCCGGCCAGCGCCAGCTGGGTCAGCATCCGATCGATGCGGTAGGGCGCCTCGTGCACGTCTTCGAGGAAGAGGATCGCGTCGCGGAAGTCCGGCAGGTAGGGACTGCCGAGGAGCGCCGTGAGCACCGACAGGTTGCCGCCGAGCAGCCGCCCGCGCGCCACGCCGGGGACGATCGTCTTGATGCGGTACTCCGTCTGCGCCAGCGTCTCGCCCTTGTCCCGCGGGTTGGTGAAGGTCGCGGCCTCGCCGCGCAGCACCACGCGGGTGAAGAAGTCGGCCGAGGTCGCGTTCCACTCCGAGGCGCCGTTGGGCCCGTGAAAGGTGACGAGGCCGGTGCGTGCGTGGATGGCCAGGAGAAGCGCGGTCAGATCCGAATAGCCCATGAGGACCTTCGGGTTCCGCCTGATGACCTCGAAATCGAGATGCGGCAGGATGCGAGCGCAGCCCCACCCGCCCCGTACGGGCAGTACTGCCTTGACCGAAGGATCCGCGAACATTGCCATCACGTCGGCGGCGCGGTCGCGATCGTTGCCGGCGAGTGAGCCGCGGCGATCGAGCAAGTGTGGGCCACGCTTGGCGACCAGCCCCAACGCCGTCAACGTGTCCTCGACGATGTCGACGTCGATCGGTTCCCAGGTCGCGCTGGCCGGATCGACGAGCCCGACGACGTCGCCGGGCGCGAGCCGCGCCGCGAGCAGCAGCTCAGGGGCGGGGCTGCGGTGCGGCGCCACGCTGGCGGCGGTCAGCCGGCCCGAGGCGAAGGCAGTGGCCGCGGCGCCCGCGGCGAGGCCGACGAGGGCCCGCCGTGACGAGGCCCGAGGGGACAGCCGATTCACCACTTCCCCACTATATGCAAACCGCTCGCGCATACGAATGCCTCATGCGCCGCCTGTGCCGTTGGCAATCGGATTGCGTATCATCTTCGCGATGCTGCGCATTTTGGCATGAGCATTCCGTCGCGGGCGCGTGAATGGGCGGCCCGGCCGTGGGCGGCCGAGGTCGGCGTCATCCTTCTTTACACGGTCCTCAGTATTTCTTTCACGTGGCCGCTGGCCACGTCGCTGGCCGAGCTGGCCCCTGCACACTTCGATCCGCCGTTCACGGCGTGGAGGCTCGGCTGGATCGCGCACCAGCTGGGTCAGGCGGGCGACCTGTTCGACGGCAACATCTTCTCGCCTGAGCGGCGGACGCTCGCCTACTCCGATGCGGTGCTGTTGCAGGGTCTGATCGGCACCCCGTTCATCAGGCTCGGCGCCGGACCCAATGCCGTCGCCAACGTGCTCACGCTGGTCGGGCTGGTGAGCTCGGCCTACTTCGCCTACCGCCTCGCCGCCCGGCTGACCGATCATCGCGGCGCCGCGGTCATCGCCGGCTTGGTGTTTGCCTTCTCGTCGTATCGGCGCGTGCACCTGCAGCACCTCGAGCTGCAGTGGGCGCAGTGGATGCCGCTGGCGCTGTGGGCCTGGCATCGGTTGCTCGACACCGGCCGGATGCGCGACGGCCTGCTCTGCGCCGGTGCGGTGATTCTCCAGCTGCTGTCGAGCATTTACTACGCGATGTTCCTGGCGATCGGCCTCACGGTCGTCGGCGGCGTGACGCTCGTGGTGCGGCGCGGTCGCGTGGGCGGCCCGGCGATCCTCGGGCTGATGGGCGGCGCGATCATCGCGGCCGTCGTGGCCGCCGCGTACGCGCGCCCCTACGCCTATGCGCAGGCCCGGGTCGGCGACCGCACGATCGAAGAGACCAGGCGCTACAGCGCCACGCCGGAGAGCTTCGTGACGGTGTCACCGGACAGCGTGCTCTATGGCTCCCTGCTGCCGCACGACGCAGAAGGGGAGACGGAGCTGTTCCCGGGGTTGACGCCGCTGATTCTGGCCGGGGCGGCGCTGGTGCCGCCGACGACGGCCACGGCGGTCGCGTATGGGCTCTCGCTCGCCGTTGCCGGCGACATGGCGCTCGGCACCAACGGCCTGACCTTCGCGCTGGCGCGCGAGCACGTGTCGACGCTCCGGGCGCTGCGGGCCCCGGGTCGCTTCGGCATCCTGGTGCAGCTGACGCTCGGCGTGCTGGCGTCGATCGGCCTGGCGCGCGCGGCGCGGCGCTGGCCCCGCGTGGGACCGATGCTGATCACCGCCTCGGCGTGCCTGGTGATGGTGGAGTACGCGACCGGCCCGCTCGCCGTGCAGCGCCTGCCGGTGAAGCCGCCGCCGGTCTACGCCTGGCTGGCCACGCAGCCAAAGCTGGTGACGCTGGAGCTGCCGACGCCGCCACCCGGGGAGCTGCCGCTGCACGACTCGTTCTACATGTACTCGTCGACCTGGCACTGGCAGCCGCTCGTCAACGGCTACAGCGGCCACTACTCGGCCCGCTACCTCGAGCTCATCAAGGCGATGACGCGGCTGCCATCGCGCGACGCGACCGACGCGCTGACCGAGATGGGCGTGCAGCGGATCGTGATCCACCGCGACTTGTTCCCGCCCGATCGCTATCCGCCGCTGATCGCCCGCATCGAGGCCAACCCGATGTTCCACCTCGAAGCGGTCTCGGTCGATCACCTGGGCGAGGTGCGCGTCTACGCGTTCGTCCCGGGATTCGGGCGCTGAACGCTGGCAGTTGGGCGTTATCGAGACGCGTCCTAAGCGTGCGCGGTCTTCGCGCCCGGCGCGTCGGCGGTGAGGATCGCGGCCATCGTCGAGCCGTCGATGTTTCCTCCGCTGATCACGACGCCGATCCGATCGAAGCCGGTGATGGCGCCTGAGAGGAGGGCGGCGACGCCGAGCGCGCCGGACGGCTCGACGACGAGCTTCAGGCGGTAGAAGAGCAGCCGCACCGCCTCGACGATCGCCGCCTCGGACACCGTCTGCATGTCGTCGACGTGAGCGAGGACGAGCGGGAAGGTCAGCGCGCCGAGCGACGGCGTGCGCGTGCCGTCGGCGATGGTGGCCGGGTTGTGCACCGTCTGCAGCGTCTTGGTGCGGAACGACCGCGTGGCGTCGTCGCCGAGCTCCGGCTCGACGCCGATGACCTTGCAGCCGGGGGCGAGCGCCCGCGTCACGATGCCGGTGCCCGAGAGCAGCCCCCCGCCGCCGCAGGGCACCACGACCGCGTCGAGCGCGGTCACTTCTTCGTGCAGCTCGAGGGCCACCGTCGCCTGGCCGGCGATCACGTCGCGATGATCGAACGGCGGGATCAGCGTCGCGCTCTCCCGCTCGAGGATCCCCTGCGCGATCGCCTCGCGCGACTCGGTGGCCGGATCGTAGAGGACGACGCGGGCGCCGAAGGCCGCCGTCGCCTCGCGCTTGATCGCCGGGGCATCCGCCGGCATGACGATCGTCGTGCGCACGCCGAGCAGCTGGCCGACCCGGGCCACGGCCTGAGCGTGGTTCCCGGATGAGTAGGCGACGACGCCGCGCGCCCGGGCTTCCACGGGCAGGGCCGAGATGGCATTCAGCGCGCCCCGGAACTTGAACGCACCAACGTGCTGCAGGTTCTCGCACTTGAGGAAGACGGCGCCGCCGGCGCGCGCGTCCAAGGAGGTGGAGTGGAGCACAGGAGTGCGATACGCGTGCAGCTTGAGTCGCCGCGCCGCCTCCGTGACGTCCTCCATCGTCGGTCCGAGCGGGGGCGTGGCCGGCGTCATCCCCATATAGTAGGGGGAAACCGCATGCTGCACGTCTGCATCAGGCTCATCACGCTGATCGTCGCGGTCGTGGTCGCGCCGGTCGCGCCCGTCGGGCAGGAGATCGTGCCCGGCCTCGGTGCCGGCCGCACGGTCGCACCGGGCGTCGTGCACTTCACGGTCACCGATACCGCCCTGCTCGATCCACCGGCGCCGATCTCGGTCCAGCTGCTGCGGCTCGACCTCGCGCAGGTCGAGCTGACGACCGATCTCGCCCTCGGCGATCGCCAGGGGCGCGCCACGGTGCTGTCGGCGGCCCGCCGGCGGCAGGCGATCGCCGCGGTCAACGCCGGCTTCTTCGCGCTCCACAACGGCGATCCGATCGGCCCGCTGCGCATCGACGGCGAGCTGGTGAGCGACGGCACGCAGGGCCGCGGTGCCGCGGCGCTGGTCCCAGGTGCGCGTCGCGGCAAGGCCGCCTGGCTCTTCGATCGTGCCAGCGTGGCGATCGCCGCCATGCTCGAGGGTGGCGGCAGTATTCCCATCGACGGCGTCGACACGACCCGCGCCCTTGGCGCGCTGATGCTCTACACGCCGCGCTACGGCCCGCACAGCGACACCGCGCCGACCGGCATCGAGTGGGTGCTCGAGCCTCCCGCGGGCGGCAGCGGCTACCTCGTCAAGGAGCGCCGCTCGAACGTTGGCAAGACGCCCATCCCGCGGCGGGGCCTGGTGCTCTCCTATGGCGGGCTGACGCCGCCGGCGCCGCTCGACGAGCTGGACGCCGGCGATCGGCTGACCCTGCGAGAGACGTGGAAGCCGGCGAGCGGACGGGCGGCGGAGCGCTGGCGTACCGCCGCCGACGTGGTCAGCGGGGCGGGTCTCCTGCGGCGTGCCAACGCCGACGTCCGCAGCTGGGACTCGGAGCACCTGGCCAGCGGCTTTCTGGGCCGCCACCCCCGCACGATGTTCGGGATCGATCGCGCCGGCTTTGCCTGGCTGGTGACCGTCGACGGCCGCCAGCCGGACACCAGCGCCGGGATGACGCTGGTCGAGCTGCAGAGGCTGGCGAAGCGGATCGGCCTCACCGACGCCCTCAATCTCGACGGTGGCGGCTCCACGACCATGGTCATCGCGGGCAACGTCGTGAACCAGCCGTCCGATCCGACCGGCGCCCGCACCGTCAGCGACGTCCTGCTGGTGATTCCGCGCCGGGCTACGCCGCCAGGAGGCGCGGGGCGCTGAGGTAAGCTGTCGGGGTCGTGAGCACCAGGTCCAGCACCGCCAAGGCGGTCCGCCCGGCCCCGATCGCCCGCCAGGCAGGGCCGGCCTACGGCACGTCCTACTGGCTCGACCGGGTCGGGCGTCGCCCGGTGCCGGCGACGCGCCTTGCCGACAGTGTCGAGACCGACGTCGTCGTCGTCGGCGGTGGGCTGACCGGCTGCCTCACCGCGTGCCTGTTCGCCCGCGCCGGCGTACCGGTGGTGCTGCTCGAAGCCGAACGGGTGGGCGATCGGGCGGCGCTCGACGCCGGCTGGCTGCTCGAGACGCCGGGTGTCGACTTCCTCGCCGTGCAGGCGGCGTTCGGCCTGAAGGACGCACGGCGGGCCTACGAGGCCTCGCGCAAGGCCGCACTCGACGTCGCCGCGTTCCTGCGCCGGCTGGGCCCGAAGCTGGCCCCCGAGTCGCGGGAGAGCCTGGTCATCGCCACCACGCCGGCCGACGCCGCCGCGCTCGAGCGCGAGCGGGCCGCCCGGGCCGCCGCCGGGCTCGACGCCGTGTGGCTGCCGGCACGCCGGGCCGCGACCGAGAGCGGTGCCGATCTCGTTCGTGGCGCGCTCAAGACCCGCAGCGAGGGCGTCCTCGATCCCTGGCAGACCGTGCGCGCCGTCGTCGACGCCGCGACGAGCGCCGGGACGCGCCTGTTCGAGCTGTCCGCCGCCACCAGGGTCCGCCACACCCGGACCGGCGTCGACGTGAGCACCGCGAAGGGCCTGGTCCGCGCCAAGGCGGTCGTGCTCGCGACCGGAGCGCCGCGGCCGCTGGTCGCCGCGCTGCAGCGCCACGTTCGCGTCGACCACACCTACGTCGTCGTGACCGAGGAACTGCCGCCGGCGATGCGCCGGGCGGTCCCCGCCGAGGCCGTCGTGCGCGGCGTCGGAGCGCCCCTGGTCGCGGCCCTCACAAAGGGCGGACGGGTCGTCATCCAGGGCGGCGATCAGCCGCTGGTGCCGGCCCGATTGGCCCATCAGGCCCTGGTCCAGCGCACCGGTCAGCTGATGTACGAGTGGTCGCTGCGGCACCCGGCGGTGTCCGGGATCCAGCCCGCCTATGCCTGGACGGCGACCCGCGTCACCGGCAAGGACGGCCTGCCGATCGCCGGCGCCCACCGCAACTTCCCGCACCACCTGTTCGCCCTCGGCCTCGGCGCCACCGGCCTGGCCGGCGCCTGGCTGGCCGCCCGGATCGTCCTGCGGCAGTACCAGGGCGAGCCCGATCCCGCCGACGCGGTCTTCGGCTTCGGCCGGCTGTAACCCCAACCACCACAGCTGCCAGTAGTTAGCTAGTGGTCGACCACTTGGCGTGCGACCCGATCTATTTTGTTCATATTTCGTTCGCGCCTTGACATGGCGCTAGCTCGGCGTAATACACTCTGCCCTTCTAAACACACGTGGTTGATTCGTGACGCGGATTTTGTTCGCGGCGCGGATCCCAGTTAGGAGTGCACATGCTAAGGTTCCGGCTGCTTGCGTGGCTCGTTGCAGCCATCTGTACGGTGGCGACGGTCTCCGCCCAAGTCACGACGGGCTCCATCGTCGGGACGGTTTCCGACACGCAAGGCCAGGTGGTGCCCGGCGCCACCGTCGCCATCAAGGAAGTCGGCAAACAGACCGTCACCACGGTCGTCACCGACTCGAACGGCGCCTACAACGCCCCGTTTCTCAACCCCGGCCTGTATGAAGTCGAAGTCGAGCTCACCGGCTTCAAGAAGTACGTCCGGCAGGGCATCACCGTCCAGGTGAACGATCGCGCCCGCGTCGACGCCAGCCTCGAGGTCGGCCAGCTCACGGAAGTGACCACAGTCATCGCGGCGGCGCCGCTGGTCAAGACCGAGTCGTCGGAAGTCGGCACCGTCATCGAGGAGAAGGCGATCCGTGAGCTGCCGCTCAACCAGCGCAACTTCGCGTCGCTCGTCTACCTCGTCCCCGGCGTGACGCCGGGCCAGCAGGGCGAGAACCTCTCCGGCGCCAGCACCTTCAACCCGCGCGGCGCCTCCAACTTCAACGCCCTCGGCCAGCAGGCCAACACCAACGGCTGGCTCGTCGACGGCATCGACAACAACGAGTTCACCTTCAACACCGTCATCGTCTCGCCCTCGGTCGAGTCAGTGCGCGAGTTCAAGGTCCTGAACGGCGTCTTCTCGGCCGAGTTCGGTCGTGGCGCCGGCGTCGTCTCGGTGTCGACCAAGTCGGGTTCGAACGAGTTCCGCGGCACCGTCTTCGACTTCATCCGCAACGACGTGTTCGACGCCCACAACTACTTCGCGCAGCGCGTCCGCGCCGACGGCAGCGAGGTGCCGAAGCCGCCCCTCCGCCAGCACCAGTTCGGCGGCGCCGTCGGCGGGCCGCTGAACCTGCCGGGCTACAAGGGCACGAACCGCACGTTCTTCTTCGCCGACTACTCCGGGCGGAAGGAGACACGCGGCCTTTCGTTCGTCAACACCGTGCCGACCGCGGCGCAGCGCATCGGCGACTTCAGCGACTACCGCACCCCGGCGGGCGCGCTCATCGTCATCTACGATCCGCTGACGACGCGGCTCAACCCGACCTTCAACCCGGGTTCGCCGGTCAGCGCCACCAACCCGCAGTTCCTGCGCGATCCGTTCCCGGGCAACATCATTCCGCAGAACCGCCTCAACCCGGTCGGCCGCAACGTCGCCAGCATCTACCCCGAGCCGAACCAGCAGGGCAACTTCAACAACTACCTGAACACCACGAACCGCGAGGTGACCGAGAACCAGGTGACCGGCCGCGTCGATCACCGGCTGTCGGACAGCGACTCGTTCTTCGTCCGCTTCACCTACGGCAAGTTCAAGCTCGACGCGCCACAGGGCCAGGCGGCCTGCTGTCTGCCGACGCCCGAACAGGCGGCGGCCCGCTTCGATCTCGGTCCCTACGTCGCCGGCATCCAGAACACCCGCCTGACGACGCACGGCCTGGCCTTCAACCACACGAAGATCATCGGTTCGGGCTTCGTCAACGAATTCCGCTTCGGCTACGCCCGCACGCTGCCGTTCACGACCCAGTCGGACTACGGCACCCAGGCGGCGACGTCGCTCGGCATCCAGGGCATCAACGTCAACGAGATCACGACCGGCCTGCCCAACCTCAACATCACCGATTACACCGGCCTGTCCGGCGGTCCGGCGTTCCTGCCGGTCAACCCGAAGCAGGTGCACTACCAGTTCGAGGACGCGCTCGTGCATGTCCGCGGCCGTCATCAGTTGAAGTTCGGCTACCGCAGGGTGTGGCGCACGCCGTCACCGCTGACGCACGACAACACGCGCAGCAGCCTGAACTTCGGCCGTAACTTCGTCAACAACCCGGTCAACAACACCGGTGGCACCGGCCTGGCGACGCTGCTCCTCGGCTACGTCAACAGCGGCTCGCGCGGCTTCCTGGAGCGGACCTACGTCCTCGACGTCCACGAGCACGGGATGTTCATCCAGGACGACTTCAAGCTGCGCAACAACGTCACCGTGAACGCCGGCCTGCGCTACGAGATCTTCACGCCGGGTGTCGAGCGCGAGGATCGCCTGACCAACTACGACCCGGCCGGCCGGCGCTTCATCTACGCCGGTCAGGATGGCGCGAGTCGCTCCGCCAACAAGAAAACCCAGTTCGGCAACTGGGCGCCGCGCTTCGGCCTTGCCTGGGACATTTCCGGCAACGCCACGACCGTCCTGCGCACCGGCTACGGGATCACCTACTTCCCGATGCCGCACGCCGCCGGCAACATGATTGGTCTGCAGGTGCCGTACGCGATCAGCCAGAACTTCAGCACCGAGACCAACCCGCTGAATTTCGCGGTGGTGCCGCTGATCTCGCAGCCGTTCGCGCCGATCGCGCCGATTCAGCCGCGCACGACGGCCGAGCTGAACGCTACCAACCCGCGCGTGCTCGGGCACTCGTTCGAGAACGAGACGCCGTACACCCAGCAGTGGCACCTGGGCCTCGAGCGCGCGCTGTTCACCAACTACATGGTGGAAGTGGGCTACATCGGCGCCAAGGGCACCCACCTGGTGTTCGGCTACAACCCGAACGAGGTGCAGCCTGGCACCGGGACGCAGGCGTCGCGCCGGCTGATACCCGAGCTGAGCAACATCTCGAACATGGTGCAGTTCGATCCGCGCAACCGCTCGACCTACCACGCCGGCATCCTCAAGGTACAGCGCCGGTTCACCAACGGCATGCAGTTCCTCACCAGCTACACCTGGTCGAAGTCGCTCGACTACGGCGGGTCGGCGGCGAGCGGCGGCGGTAGCACGGGTGGCCCCCAGACGGTCACCAACCTCAACGCCGGCAAGGGGCCCTCGGGCTTCGACGTGCGGCACCGCCTGGTATTCAGTGGCGTCTACGAGCTGCCGTTCGGCCCGGACAAGCCGATGCTGAGCGAGGGCATCCTCGGCCAGATCGTCGGCGGCTGGCAGCTGTCGGCCATCGCCACGTTCCAGGGCGGCCGTCCGTTCAACGTCAACCTGAACACCGGCGTCAACAACGGCGCGCCGAGCTGGCCGAACCGCATCGGTTCGGGTGTGCTCGACAATCCGGATCGCGCGATGTGGTTCGATCCGACGGCGTTCGTGGCGCCGCCGGCCAACACCTACGGTGACGTCGGCCGCGGGGTGCTCTACGCGCCGGGCCAGAAGAACATCGACCTGTCGTTGACGCGGCGCTTTGGCTTCGTCGGCACGTCGAACCTGATGATCCGCCTCGACGCGTTCAACCTGACCAACACGCCGTATTTCGGCTTCCCGAACGCGAACATCGGCTCGCCGACGGTCGGTCAGATCACGGGGCTGAACGGCGACAACCGCATCCTGCAGCTCGCGCTGAAGCTCGACTTCTAGTTTGTCTGGCGGCCGCGCCCCTCAGGCGCGGCCGCGGCAGCCCTCCGGGCTGCGCCGCACCTTTGAAGGCGTTGTCACTCCAGGCTCGCGGGCGACCTGTTCGAGGTCGCTCGCGGGCTTTTTTCTTTGTCCCGCGCTGGTGTAACGTCCCCGGGGCCGCAGGTCGGAGAGTGCGCTCCCCGCTCGCGTTACCGCGGCGCGATGGCGGCGCGCAGATCGTCGATGGTCTGTAGGGTGCCGTGCAGGGGCGCGATGCGCTGCACGCCGAGCTTCAGGCGCACGATGTTCTCGTTCAGGTTCACCCACAGCGGGCTCGGCGTGGCCGGGCGGGTGGCGGCCGGCGTCCACGCGTCGCCCTCGACGAGGAGTCCCGCCTTGGGCACGAACACCATGGCGAACGCGTCGTTGTGGCCGCTGCCGGCGATGGCGTGCACCTCGATCGGGTTTCGTGCGTCCGGCAGGACCAGCTTCGTGGTGAAAGTCGTAAACCGGGGCGCGCGCTTCGATGCGGCGAGGCGATCGGGGACGATCGTGCGCGGCGCCGCCCAGGCCCGCTTGTAGTACGCGGCGTTGCGTGCGTGCGTGATGACCGGGACGCCGGCGTCCACGTAGGTGCGCAGCCCGCCGGCGTGATCGAAGTGCGCGTGCGTGCTGATCACCCCGGCGATCGTTCGCCCCGGGTACAGTTCCCGGATCTTCGCGAGCACGGCCTCCGAGCGCGCCTCGTTGAGCGGCGCCTCGACGACGACGATTCCGCCCGCCTGTTCGACCACCACGCTGTTGTGGGTGGTGCCGGTGACGAACAACACCCCCGGCGCCAGCTCCTGGGTCTGGACCGTCGTCACCACCGGCATGGGACGGGCGACGATCTCGGCCGGCACCTCGAATGGCGTCGCGGTGTTGATGCGCACGGCGCTCACGCGCAGGTCGTACCAGGGGTGACCGGCGATCGCCCGCTCGATGCGGGCTGGGAAGCGCACGCCGCCGAAGTCGCGATACTCGGAGAAGCGCCATTCCATCGGCGTGTCGCCGGTGACCGGGGCATCCATGAACGTGCGGACCCTGAGCACCTCACCGGCGGCGCTCAGGAGCCCCTCGTAGCGGAAGGCGCGATTGCGCGTGAAGGTCACGGTCGCGCTCCCATCGCGGCCGGTCGTGGCCACCGCCGCGTTCGCGCGCGCGGCCTTGATGAAGCCCTGGGGCGACGTCCAGAGCTCGGCGCTCCGTTCCGCAAGGTTGGTCGGCATCGCGACCGGCGCCGGCGTCAGGTTCCAGCTGTGGCCGTCGACGGCGAACTGATCCATCGTCTGGTCGGTGTGCGGCCGGGCGCGGCCGGGCTCCTGCACCTGCACGCGCCGGTAGCGGGCGTGCACCGCCCTGCGCGCGTAGTCGAGCACCGCGACGTAGTCGGTGACGTCGAAGGCGGGCCAGGGGAGCTCCGGCGCCGGCGCCTGGCCGAACTGGTAGTAGCGACCGCTCGCCGTGAACTCGAGGCTCTCGATGCCGTCGGCGCCGAGCGCAGCGGCGGCGCGATCGAGCGGGGCGTCGGCGGCCGCGACGACCGTGAGCGACGGGGGACGCGAGGTGTCGAGGATCCCCGCGAGGGCTGCCGCGGCCGCGAAAGCACGAAGTCTGGACATGGGGTGGCTCATAGCGCGCGCGACAGCACGTCCGCGAGTTCGGCATCAGACAGCGACACCGGATTCGCCTTCATCGAGCTGGCCTGCTTCGCCTGCGCGACCAGGGCCGGTACGTCGGCGGCCGTGATCCCGTATGCGGAGAGCGGCGGCAGCGCGAACTGCGCCACGAACGTCGCCAGGTCGCCGGTCATGGCGGCGAGCTCCGCGAACTTCGAGGCGTCGGTGCGCGCGGCGTTCATCGCCACGACGTGCGGCAGCAGCACCGCGCAGATCGCGCCATGCGGGGCAGGGAAGCGGCCCCCGATCGGGCCGGCGAAACCGTGGACCGCGCCGAGCCCGGCGTTGGCCAGCGCCAGC
>JANOIR010000219.1:0-2499 GCA_031407765.1 Vicinamibacteraceae bacterium | reverse complement strand
GGCCGGGCCCAGACCGTCGGCGGCCTCGTCCTCGACCTGCCCTACGACGTCCTCGAACGCCAGTCGAACGGCGCGATGGTGACGGTCACGCGCCACGCCTACGTCCACCCCGAGGAGCTGACCATCGAGGCCTCGGCGACGCCGGAGGTCCGGTACCGCAGCCTCTACAAGGTGATCGTCTATCGCACGTCCGTGCGCCTGAAGGGCATGTTCAGGCCGCCGGATCTCAACCGTCTGAACGCCGCCCCCGTCGCGGTCCACTGGGATCGCGCCGCGACGACCGTCGAGATCAGCGATCTGCGCGGCACGCTCGCCGTGTCGCCGCTGCTCTTCGGCGATCGCCCGGTCACGCTCGAGCCCACGACCGATACCGCCGTGTTCGCGAGCGGCGTGCGCGGACTGACGCCGCTCGCGCCGGACGCCACGGCGCCGATTCCGTTCGCGGTCGATCTGACGCTGGCCGGCAGCGAGGCGCTGCGCTTCCTGCCGACCGGCAAGGCGACGAGCGTCCGGCTCGGCGCCGGCTGGCCCGATCCCGGGTTCAGCGGCGCGTTCCTCCCGACCACCCGCAGCACCACCGCCCAGGGCTTCGAGGCGCGGTGGCAGGTCTCCTACCTCGCGCGGGCCTTTCCCCACTCGTGGCTCGAGGGCACGGTGGACCGCACGACGTTGCTGCACCAGCGCAGCCAGTCGACGTTCGGCGTGACCTTCGTCCAGGCGGTCGACCAGTACCAGCAGACCGAGCGGGCCGTGAAATACGGCCTGCTGTTCGTGCTGCTCACCTTCACCGTCTTCCTGTTGTGGGAGCTGCTCCGCAACCTGCGCCTGCACCCGGTCCAGTACCTGCTGATCGGCGCGGCCCTGGTGGTCTTCTACCTGCTCCTGCTCTCGCTCGCCGAGCACATGCGCTTCGCGCTGGCCTACGGGATCGCTGCCGCCGCCACCATCGCGCTGGTCGCCGCCTACGCCGCCAGCGTGCTGGCTGCAGGCCTGCGCGGGGCGTTGGGCATCGGCGGCTGGCTGGCCGCGCTCTACGGGGTGCTGTTCGTCCTGCTGCAGCTCGAGGACGTGGCCCTGCTCGTCGGATCGGTGTTCGTGTTCCTGATGCTGGCGCTGGTCATGTATCTGACCCGCCGCATCGACTGGGGCGGCAACCGCATCGGGGAGCCCGTATAATGCCGCGCTGATGCGGGCCCTGTGGCTCGCCGTCGCCCTGCTCGGGGCGGCGGCGGGCACGCTCCACGGACTCTCCCAGACCGATCCCCAGGCGGCGCTGCCGGCGCGCGTCCACGCGCTCGTCGACGAGGCCATCGCCGCCCAGCAGCTGCCGGGCGCGGTGGTCGTCGTCGGCCGCGGCGATCGGGTGCTCGTGCGGGAGGCGATCGGGGCCAGGGCGACGCTGCCGGCACGCGAGCCGATGGCGGTCGACACCATCTTCGACGCGGCCTCGCTGACCAAGGTGGTCGCCACGACCACCAGCGTGATGCAGCTCGTCGAGGACGGCCGCGTCCGCCTCGGTGACCCGGTGTCCCGCTACGTCCCCGGCTTCGAGCGCTACGGCAAGCGCGACATCACCGTCCGCCACCTCCTCACCCACACCTCCGGCCTGCGGCCCGACGTCGATCTCGCCGATCCGTGGTCCGGCGCCGATCGGGCGCTGGCGCTGGCCATCGAGGAAGTGCCGGTGGCGCGCCTCGACGAGCGCGTCATCTACAGCGACATCAACTTTTTCCTGCTCGGCCGCATCGTCGAGCGCGTCAGCGGCCTGCCGCTCGATCGCTACGCGCTGGAGCACGTCTTCACCCCGCTGAAGATGCGCGACACGATGTTCCGGCCGGGCGCGGCGCTGGTGCCGCGCATCGCGCCGACCGAGCGCTGCCCACCGAACGAGCCGTGCGTGCCTGGCGCGGCCCCAGCTACGGCCTCCGGCGCGGGCGCGGCCTCGGCCCCGCCGATGCTGCGCGGCGTCGTCCACGATCCGACGGCGCGGCGCATGGGTGGCGTCGCCGGCCACGCCGGCCTGTTCACCACCGCCGACGACCTGGCCCGCTTCTGCCGCATGCTGCTCGGTCACGGCACGCTGGACGGCACGCGCATCCTGTCGCCGCTGTCGGTCGCCCGGATGACCGCGCCGTCGACGCCGGCCGCCGAGCCCAACGTGCGCGGCCTCGGCTGGGATCTCGATTCGAGCTTTTCCTCGAACCGTGGCGAGCTGTTCCCGATCGGCTCGTTCGGTCACACGGGCTTCACCGGCACCTCGATGTGGATCGATCCGTCGACCTCGACCTACGTCGTCGTCCTCGCCAACCGCGTCCACCCCGAAGGCAAGGGCGACGCCGTGCCGCTGCGGGCCCGGCTGGCGACCATCGTCGCCGCCGCGACCGCGGATACGGCGCCCGCCGCCGCCTACGCCGCCCGGCCGCCGAAGCCGCCGGCTCGCGCGGCCGGCTCCCCCGCCCGCGCGCCGGACAGCGCGACGCGCGTGCCGGTGCTGAACGG
>JANOIR010000190.1:0-47632 GCA_031407765.1 Vicinamibacteraceae bacterium | reverse complement strand
CGCTCGAGGCCGGCCGCGACGAGCGCGCTCAGCGGCCGGCCGGCGACGTACTCCATCACGATGAAGTGGACGCCGTCGGCGGCGGCGACATCGAAGACGGTCGCGATGTGGGGGTGATGGAGCGCCGACGCGGTGCGCGCTTCCTGGGTCAGGCGGCGGCGCGCGTCATCGTCGGACTGGCGATCCGGGCGCAGGACCTTGATGGCGACGTCGCGGCCCAGCTCGGTGTCACGGGCGCGATAGACCTCGCCCATGCCGCCCGCCCCCACGAAGGCCACCACGTCGTAGCGGCCCAATTTCGAACCCGGAGCCAACGGCATAGGGCGTTGGGGGCGAGTCTATCGCACCCGAGTCGTGGAGCTGGCTTCACCGCCGCGGCGTTCGGCCTCCGGGGGGTTCGATCTATCCTGTGCGCATGAGCCAGGTCTCGCGTGGATCGCTGTGCGTGGGCCTGGCCGCCCTCGCCCTCGGCGCCTGGCTCGAAGCCCAGTCGCCGGCGGCGTCTCCGGGCGATCTCCTGACGGCCGGCGTACCGGTCGAGCGCGCGCTCGCGCCGGACGCGACGCTCCGCATCACACTGACGCTGGACGCCGGTGCCTTCGCCGACGTCACGATCGAGCAACTCGGCATCGACGTGATTGTCGCGGTGACTGGCCCGGACGGCGCGGCGATCGACGAGGTGGACGACACCTCGGAGACGGACGGGCCCGAGCACGTGCGCGTGCTCGCGGCCGCCGCAGGCGCGTACGCCCTGGTCGTGCGATCGGAGCCGCTCACCGGCGTGCGTCCCGGACGGTGCCGCCTGACGCTGTCGCCGCCGCGCCCGGCGGCCGAGGCCGATCGCGCGCTCGTCGCCGAGCGGCGCGCTGGCAACGAGCGTGCCGCGACGGTGCAGGTGCGCTACGACGCGTTCCGGAAGGCCGGCCAGTTGACGCCAGCGGACGTCGCCGCCCTGGTCGACGCGCTCGGCGAGGTGGCGGTTGCCGCCGACACCGCGGGCCGCGTCCGGCAGGCCGATCGCGCCCGCGCGAACTTGGGCTTCCTGCTACTCGGCCTCGACCGCGCCAGCGAGGTCGCGGCCCTGGTCGAGCGGCGCCTGCCTCGGCTCAGGGGCGCCCGCGACGCGGTGGCGCGGGCTACCGCGCTGACGCAGCTGGCCGAGGCGAGCTCACGCCTCGGCGAGACCACGCGCGCGATCGCGCTGTTCGAGGAGGCGCTGACGATTCCGCAGCCACCCGGGGCCGAGGCGATCACCCGCGACAACCTGGGCGGCACGCTACGCCGGGTCGGCCGCCTGCAGGAAGCGCTCGACGCCCACCAGGGCGCGCTCGAGTACTTCCGCGCCAACGGACCGAAGCGCAGCGTCGCGGTGGTGCTGACCCGCCTCGCGCTGGCCTGGGAGCAGCTCGGCGATCTGCGGCGGGCCCTGGCGCTGCACACCGAGGCGCTCGGCATCACGACCGACATCGGCGATCGGCTGATGCAGGTTCGCACCTTGACCAACCTGGCCAGCACGCAGCGCAACCTCGGTGATCTCGCCGCGGCGCGGCAGTCGGCCGAGCGGGCGCTGGCCGCCTCGAGCGAGGCCAAGGCGCCGCTGCACGAAGGCCATGCGTCGCTCGTCCTCGCCAACCTGGACGTCCGCGAGCGCCGGTTCGGCGACGCCGTTCCGCGAGCCGTACGTGCCGCGGCGCTCTTGGAGACGGCCGAGTACCCGGCGGGCGTGGGGCAGGCGAAGCGGGCGCTGGCCGACGCCCAGCTCGCGATGGGCCGTCTCGTCGAGGCCGACGAGGCGGCGCAGGCGAGCGCCAAGATCGCACATGACATCGGCGATCCCCACGACGAGGGCGATGCCCTCTACGCCGGCGCGCGCGTGGCCATCGCGCGCGGCCGGCTCGCCGAGGCGCGCACGCGGCTCGAGCAGGCCCTGGCGTGCGTCGAGAAGGTGCGCGCGAGCCTGGCCGGCACGCAGCTCCGGGCCAGCCTGACCTCGTACAACCATGACGTCTACGAGCAGCACGTCGACGTGCTGATGGCGCTGCACCGGGAGCAGCCATCGAGTGGCTTCGACCGTTTGGCGTTCGAGTCGAGCGAGCTGTCGCGCGCCCGCAGCCTGCTGGACGTGCTGGCGACGTCGGCCATCGATGTGCGGGCCGGCGTCGACGCCGCGCTGCTCGACCGCGAGCGTGGGCTTCGCGCCCGGCTCGACGACAAGGACGTCGCGCTCCGCCGCGCCCGCGACAACGGCAACGATGCCGCCGGGAGGGCTCTGACCACGGAGATCGACGAGCTGGCGCGGGCGCTGCAGGTCGCCGAGAGCCAGGTCGCAGCGCACGGCCCCGGCTATGCGGCGCTGATGCGTCCGCAGGCCGTGTCGGCGGATGCCTTGCGTCGCGACGTGATCGACGCCGACACCGTGCTGCTGGAATACGCGATCGGCGACGCGCGTGGCTGGCTTTTCGCGCTGACGCCGACCGGGCTCGAGAGCTTCGAGGTCGCGGGACGCACGACCCTGGAGCCGTCGGTCCGCGCGGCGTTGACCGCGATGACGGCCCGCCAGGCGCGCGATCCGAAGGTCTCCGCCGCGGCGTGGCGTGCGTCGGTGGCGACGCAGGACGCCAGCCTCGGCCAAGCGCTCGACGCACTCGGGCGGCAGTTGCTCGGTCCGGTTGCTGCGCGGCTCCGCGGCGACTGGCGCGGCAAGCGCCTCGTCGTCGTGGGGTCGGCCCCGCTCGAATACGTGCCGTTCGCGGCGCTGCTCGTGCCCGCGGCTGACGGCGCTCCCGGCGCGCCGGAGCCGCTGATCGCCGCGCACGAGGTCGTGGCCGCGCCGTCGGCGGCGGCGATCGCCGCGGTCCGTCGCGAGACGGCCGGCCGCGCGCCGGCGCCGAAGACGCTGGCCGTGATTGCCGATCCCGTCTTCGAGGCCGACGATCCGCGCGTCCGCCGTGCGTCGGCCCTGACGCGGGCCATCGGGTTGCCGGTCCAGATCGCGCTGCGCGGGCCTGGCGCGACGCGCGACAGCCTGACGCGACTCCCGTTCTCGCGCCGCGAGGCGGCGGCGATCACGGCGCTCGTTCCGGCTTCGGCACGGGTGTCGGTCACCGACTTCGCGGCGAGCCGGTCCTGGGTGCTGGGCGCGCCGCTCGGCGAGTACCGCATCCTGCACTTCGCGACGCACGGCCTGATCGACACCGCGCAGCCGGCGCTCTCGAGCCTCGTCCTGTCGCTGGTCGACGAACGCGGCGCGCCGGTCGACGGCTACCTGCGCATGCACGACATCTACAACCGGCGACTGCCGGTCGACCTGGTCGTGCTCAGCGCGTGCCGCACCGCGCTCGGGCAGGACGTGCGCGGCGAAGGCCTGGTCGGCCTCACCCGCGGCTTCCTGTATGCGGGAGCGCGCAGCGTGGTGGCGAGCCTCTGGCAGGTGGACGACGTCGCGACCGCCGAGCTGATGACGCGTTTCTACCGGCACCTGCTCGCGGAGCGCCAGCCACCCGCCGCCGCCCTCCGCGCGGCGCAGCGCGAGCTCGCCCGCGACCCGCGCTGGTCGGCGCCGTACTTCTGGGCCGGGTTCGTCATCCAGGGCGAGTGGAGATAGCGGCTTCGGCCCTCGAGCGGTCCCAATCCATTTGCACGCGTGGATTAGTTCCAAAGGCGTATTGCCGCAGGCGGACCGCCATCCTACTGTCTCGCTACCATGTGTTCTCCACACGCGCTCCGGCGCGCGTGGATCGTCGTCGTGGCGGCTGCGCTGACAGCTGCCCTGGCGGGATCCGCGCGCGCGCAGACCATCGACGACGGCGTCATGATGGCCAAAGGCGAGCTCTTCACCGGTGACGTCTACACGCACGATGCGTGGGACCACTACTGGGAGGGCGGACTCAAACGCGACAACGGCAACATCGGGACGCTGACGACGCAGTCCCACACGTTTCTTGCCGTCTACGGCCTCACCGGGCGGCTCAACATCCTCGGCAACGTCCCCTACATCTGGACGGAAGCCAGCCAGGGCGTCCTGCACGGCATGAATGGCGTCCAGGACCTCTCGATCGCGGCGAAGTACAGCCTGATCGAGCGCGAGAGGTCCCCGGTCGGCGCGCTTCGCGTCCTCGGCGTGGTTGCCGCGGCGGTCCCGTTGACCGACTACACCCCCGACTTCCTCCCGCTGTCGATCGGCAGCGCCAGCAAACGGGTGTCGTTTCGTGGCACCGCCAGCATGCAGGGCGAGGACGGCGTCTTCGTCGACGCCTCGGCCGCCTGGACCTGGCGCTCCGACGTCGAGCTCGATCGGCCGTACTACTTCACCAACGACCAGCTCTATCTGACCAGCAACGTCGTCCTCCCGCCGGTCGTGGACTGGGAGCTCATGGGCGGATTCCGCGGGCCGCGCATCATGGCGGCGGCGACGGTGATGCAGCAGTACATGCCGAGCGGCGGCGACATCCGGCGCCAGGATGCGCCGTTCGTATCGAACCGCATGAACGCGCTCCGCGTCGGCGGTGTCGTGATGTGCCCGCTGCCGAAGCTGGCGCCGCTGTCGGTGCGGGTGTCGTACGCGTCCACGGTGCTGGGACGCAACGTCGGCCAATCCGACACCGTGTCGGTCGGGCTGATGTATCGCTTTCACCTGTTCGGGAGACCCACCCCGTGATGCCGTCCCGCTCTGCCTCGTCGTTCGCGCGCTTGGTGGCGTCCGCCCTTGTCCTCACCATCGCCGCCGGTCAGGCGCCGCGGCTCGCCGCTGCCGGCAACGACGCCGACGCCGGCACGTGGCGGATGGTCGTCATGACCAGTCCGGCCCAGATCCCGGTGGCGCAGCCGGCGTCGGCCGCCAGCGCCGACTACCAGGCCGAGCTCACCGCGATCAAGACGGCCCAGAGCCGCATCACCGCGGCGCAGCAGCGGACGATCGACTACTGGAGCCGCGGCGGAGTCCTGCGCTGGAACGACTTCATGATGGAGCTGGTGGCGCGCGCCGATCTGGCGCCGCCGCCGAATCCGGACGGCACGTATTCCGCGCCCGATGCCAACAACCCGTTCGCCGAGCCGCAGTTCCCGTTCGGCAACCCGCCCTACGCGGCACGCGCCTACAGCTACGTCTCGGTGGCGCAGTTCGAGGCCCTGAAGGCCGCCTGGCACTTCAAGTACCTCTACAACCGCGCGTCGCCGTCCGATGTCGACGGCGGCGTCCGCGCGCTCCAGCCGACCAACGGCCTGCCGTCGTATCCGTCCGAGGACGCGGTGATCTCGGGCGTGACCGCCGAGCTCCTCAAGCTGCTGTTCCCGACCAACGTCGAAGAGATCACCCTTAAGGCGGCGGAGCAGCGGCAGGTCGCGATCCTCGCCGGCCGGGCCACGGCCAGCGACGTCGCGGCCGGCCTGGCGCTCGGCAACGCCGTGGCCGCGCTGTTCGCCACCCGTGCCGGCGCCGATGGCATGCGCACGGCCGGCGGCTCGCCGGCGCTGTTCGCCGCGCTCGCGGCGGCGGCCACGGCGCGCGGCGAGATCCCGTGGCGCAGCCTGGAGTCGCCGCCGCGTCCGCCGATGCTGGCCGCGTTCGGCAGCGTCCGGGCATGGATGATGACGCCGGCCGACATCCTCAACGAACGGCCGGCGGCACCGCCGTCGACGTCGTCCGCGCTGATGGCGCGCGAGGTCGAGGAGGTCCGCCAGGCGGTCCGCAAGCCGACCCGCGAGCAGATCGCGCTTGTCTACAAATGGGCCGACGGCCTCAGCTCGCCGACGCCGCCGGGCCACTGGAACGTCATCGGCTCGCCCCACATCGCCGCTGCCGGCTTCAGCGAGGTGCGCACGGCCCGGGCGTTCGCGCTCCTCAACATGACCATGCACGACGCCGCGGTGGCCTGCTGGGACGCCAAGTTCGCCTACTACAACCCGCGTCCGTCGCAGCTGGATCCGCGCATCCGCACGATCATCGGCCTGCCGAACTTCCCGGCCTACACCTCGGGCCATTCGACGTTCTCGGCGGCGGCGGCGGAGGTGCTGGCCTACCTGTTTCCGTCGGCGGCCGGCGAGTTCCACGCGGCCAAGGACGAAGCCGCGATCTCGCGCCTCTACGGCGGGATCCACTATCGCTCGGACATCGAGGTCGGCAAGCAGCACGGCAGCCGCGTCGGCGGCTACACCGTGAGCTTCGCGCGCACCGACGGCGCCGACCTGCCTCGCTGACCCCCGTGCCCTGGCGCGGCGGCTGAGCCGTCGAGCTCGGGCTGTCGACACGTTTTCCGAGAGGGCGTCACTCCTCGATGGATGGGCATCGAGCGCCGGCCCCGTTTGCCCGTCAACCCGCGTCGCGTGGGGATGGCCGTGCGATTGCGCGGTTCTATCGCTATCCTGTCCCGCATGAGCTACGTGGCGCGGCTGCTAGGGGCCGCGGCCGGGTGCGTGATGGGCCTGGCGGCGGTTGCCGCGTCGGTGCCGTCAGCGGGGCAGACCGCGGCGATCGAGCCGATCCTCCTGCGGCCCGATGCCGCCGTCGAGCAGCCGCTCGCACCTGACGGCACCGTCCGCGTCGCCGTGTCGCTCCAGGCCGGCGACTATGCCGACGTCGCCGTCGAGCAGCTCGGCATCGACGTCATCGTGGCCGTGACCGGGCCCGGTGGTGAGCCGATCGAGGAGATCGACGATACGTCGGAGCTCGATGGACCGGAACACGTCCGCATCGTCGCCGCCACCTCCGGCACCCACCTGCTCGCTGTCCGATCGGAGCCGTTGCCGGCGGTGCGCGCCGGACGGTGCCGGCTCGCGGTCACCGCAATCCGTCCGGCCACAGACGCCGATCGCGCGACGGTCGCCGCGCGTGCCGCGCTGAGCGCGCGATTGGCGGCGCTGGAGGCCCGCTACGAAGGCGCCTCGGTCGGCCGGCGGGAGCCCGCCGAGGTGATCCAGCTCGCCGTCGATCTCGGTGCCTTGGCCGACGACGCCGCCGCGGCAGGACGGCTGAGATCGACCGATCGCGCCATTCGAGCCCGCAGCTTCCTGCTGCTGGTCCTCGATCGCGCACCCGAGGTGATCGCCGCCGGCGAGCGCCGGCTCGCCTGGTTGAAGGGCGCGCGCTACGGCGCCGCCCGCGCCGGCGCGCTCACCCAGGTCGCCGAGGCCCGCGCGCGCGTGGGCGAGTCGTCGCGCGCCATCGCCATGTACCAGGAAGCGCTGACGATCCCGCAGCCGCCCCGCGCAGAAGCGATCACGCGCGACAACCTGGGTGTGGCGATGCGCCGCAGCGGCCGCCTGCAGGAGGCGCTCGACCTGCATCAGCGGGCGCTCGAGTACTTCCGTACGGCGGGGCCGCGGAGCAGTGTCGGCGTCGTCCTGGGCCGGCTGGCGCTGGTCTGGAAGCAGCTCGGCGATCTGACGCGCGGCATCGCCCTCGAGACCGAAGCGATCGAGGTCTTCGTCGAGGCCGGCGATCGGCTCGGCGAGATCCGAACGCTGACGAACCTGGCCTCCACCCGGCGCGAAGCCGGCGAGTTCGACACGGCGCGGACCACCGCCGAGCGCGCGCTGCGCCGGGCGATCGAGGCCAAGGTGCCGCTCTACGAAGGCCACGCGTCGCTCGTGCTCGCCTTTCTCGAGCTCAGGGTCGGCAACGCGTCGGCTGCGGTCGACCGCGCGTCGCGGGCGGCCACCTTGTTTCGCGAGGGGGATTACAAGCCTGGCGAGGCCACCGCACAGCAGGCGCTCGGCGAGGCGCAGCTGGCGCTGGGCCAGTTGCCCGAGGCCGAGGCGACCCTCCGTCTGGCGATTGCCGGCGCTCGCGAGGTCGGCAACCCCGACGACGAGGCGAGCGCGCTCAGCGTCGCCGCAGCCGTGGCGCGCGCCAGCGGCCGGCTCGCCGACGCGCGCGCCGCGCTCGAGGCGGCGCTCGTCTGCATCGAGCGCACTCGCGCCAGTCTCGGCGGCGCCCAGCTTCGCGCCAGCCTGGTCTCGCTCAATCACGGGGTCTACGAGGACCACGTCGATGTGCTGGCCGCGCTCCACCGCGAGCGGCCGGGCGAGGGCTTCGATCAGCTCGCGCTCGAGGCAAGCGAGCTGTCGCGCGCGCGCAGCCTGCTCGACGTCCTGGCGACGTCGTCGATCGACGTCCGCGCCGGCGTCGACCCGGCCCTGCTCGATGGCGAGCGCGATCTGCGCCAGCGGATCGCCGAAAAGGACCTCGCGCGGCATCGCGCCATCGACGCCGACAACGCCGCCGCGGCTGCCGGCCTCGAGCGCGAGGTCGCTGAGCTGACCGACGCGCTGCGCGCGATGGAGAGCCGCATCGCCGCCAGCGGGCCGGCGTTCGCCGCCCTGACGCGGCCGCGGGCGGTGGCGGTCGAGGAGCTGCGCCGCGACGTCCTCGACGCTGACACGGTGCTGCTCAAGTACGCCGTCGGCTCCGATCGCACCTGGCTCTTCGCGCTGACGCCGACCAGTCTCGACACCTTCGAGCTCGCCGGTCGCGCGCGCCTCGATCCGCTGGTGCGCACCGCGCTCGAGGCGCTGACGGCGCGGCAGCGGGACGGCGCCGGCGGAGCTGTGAAGGATGCCGACGTGCCGGCCGCTCTGGCCCGGCTCAGCGCGGAGGTGCTCGGGCCGATCGTCGATCGCCTGCGCGGGCCGTGGCAGGGCCGCCGGCTCGTCGTGGTCGCCTCCGGCGCGCTCGAGTACGTGCCGTTCGCGGCGCTCCCGTTGCCTGGCGCGGCGGGTGCGCCTCCCTCGCCGCTGATGGGGGCGCACGAGGTTGTCGCTGCGCCCTCGGCCGCGGTGATCGCCGAACTGCGCCGCGAGACCGCCGGGCGGCCGCCGGCGGCGAAGACGCTGGCCATCGTCGCGGATCCAGTGTTCGAGATCGACGATCCACGCGTCGCACGGGCGCGGCTGACGCGGAGGACGCCCTCCAGGCCCGCTGTAGCACCTGCCGCGCCAGTCCCGACACCGACCGTGTCAACGGCAGCGCTGGCCGCCGCAACGCCGCCGCAGCCGTCCGCGCTCCTCGCCAGTCGAGGCGCCACCCGAGAGTCGCTCGGCCGCCTGGTGTTCTCGCGCCGGGAGGCGACCGCGCTCGCGGAGATGGTGCCGGCCGCCGATCGGCTCGTCGTCACCGACTTCGCCGCCACCCGCCGCTGGGCGCTCGAGGCGCCGCTCGATCGCTACCGCATCGTCCACTTCGCCACGCACGGGCTGATCGACGCGCGTCAGCCGGCGCTGTCGAGCCTGGTGCTGTCACTCGTCGACGAGCGCGGGACGCCCATCGACGGCTACTTGCGTATGTCCGACATCTACAACCGCCGGTTGCCGGTCGACCTCGTGGTGCTCAGCGCATGCCGCACCGCGCTCGGCGCGGATATGCAGGGTGAAGGGCTGGTCGGGCTGACACGCGGCTTCATGTACGCCGGCGCGCGCCGCGTCGTCGCCAGCCTGTGGCAGGTGGACGACCAGGCCACCGCGCAGCTCATGACGCGCTTCTACCGGCACATGCTGAAGGACGGCAAGGCCCCCGCCGCGGCTCTCCGTGCGGCGCAGCGCGAGCTGGCCGCCGACCCCCGCTGGTCGGCGCCCTATTTCTGGTCGGGCTTCGTCATCCAGGGCGACTGGCGCTGAGCCGTCGGCCGCGCAGCGGGTATAGTGGCCGCGCGAGATGTCGACACGCGCGACCCCGTGGGAGCTCACCGCCTCAGCGCTGCAGCGGTTGCTCGGACGGCTGGACGCGGATCCGGGGCGGGCCGCGGATGCCTACGAGGCGCTGCGCCTCGCGCTGACCCGGTTCTTCGACTGGCGCGGCGCCCACTTTCCGGACGAGTGCGCCGACGAGGCGCTCAACCGGCTGGCCCGCCGGCTCGACGACGGCGTCGAGATCGCCGACCTGCGCGGCTTCGCGCTCGGCATCGCGCGGCTGGTGCTGCTCGAGCGGGCCCGGCAGCCGCAGGCCCGTCACGATGCGCTCGACGAGCACGTGCTCCCGGCCGCGGTGCCGCTGCCGATCGAGACGGGCGCCAGGCTGCACGACTGCCTCGACACCTGCCTGGCGTCGCTGGCACCGGACGCGCGGTCGCTGATCCTCGAGTACTACCAGGATCAGCAGCGGCAGAAGATCGATCGGCGGGTCCGCCTCGCCGGCGAGCTCGGGCTGACGGCGAACGCCTTGCGCAGTCGCGCGCAGCGCGTCCGGGATCGGCTGGAGCGCTGCGTCCGGGCGTGTGCCGCCGGCGGTGGCGCCGGCATGAAACCGGGCCGGGTGCACTCCTCTACAGACGCGGGTCTAACCGACGATGCCTCTTGATGCCGATCGACTGGTGATCCGCGGCTATCTGCTCGGCGGGCTGGACGAGGGGGGCGCCGCCGCGCTCGAAGACCGCTACGTCGCCGACCCGGCCTTGCTCGACGCCGTCCGGGCCGAGGAAGAGGCGCTGATCGACGAGTTCGTCGGCGGCCGTCTCGCGCCTGACGATCGGGCCCGCTTCGGCGCGCACTACCTCGCCTCGCCGGTCCACCGCGATCGCGTCGCCATTGCCCGGGCGCTGCGGGAACGGGCGCCGAGCCCAGCGTCGTCGGCGGCCACGTCACCGGCCGGGCCGTGGTTCTACGGCTGGATGGCGACGGCCGCGGCCGTGGTCCTCCTGTCGTTGTGGATCGTCTCGCGCCCGGGACCGGCGCCCCAGCAGGCGGTGACACCTCCGCCTCGTCCGTCGACGCCCGCACCGGCTCGGCCTGAGCCGATCGCGCCGCCTTCTCCCGGCCCAGTCGCGCCTATCGAGCCCGCACCAGGGGGGCTAGCCGCCGCCCGCTCCGTGCTGGCGCTGACGCTGTCGCCGTTCACGACGCGCGGCGGCTCACAGCCGGTCCACGTGCGTCCGAGCGGGCCGGTCGATCTCCTGCTGCGCCTCGAGGGCGTGCCGGGCGCGTCCGATCGCGCCTATGACGCGGAGCTGCAGACCGTCGACGGCCAGGTGCTGTGGCGCGGGACTGGCCGCGCGGCGCCGGCCGCCAGCGGGCGGCTCACCACGCTGCGCGTGCCGGCCGACACGCTGCCGCCCGACGACTACGTCGTCGTCGTGACGGCTGCCGGCACGGAGCGCGGCCGCTACCTCCTGCGGTTGCGCGCACGTCAATAAGCGCCGCCCGCGAGAGCCGGCCGCCAACGAACGCCGGCCACGTGCGGGCGCCGCGGCGCGCTGGCAGCCAGAGGTGGAAGCGCCGCTACATTCGACGGGCGATGCATTCCGGCGCTCGGCGTTGCTCGTCGGTCGGAGATACCCGATCTCCTCCCTCCTCGCGCCTGGATCGCCGGGCGCCTCGCCCGTCTCGGTGTAACGCTGCGCTTCCACCTCGGGCTGCCGCGCCGCGCATAGCAGCCCGCACGTTCAAGGGCCGGCCCGCGGCCCGGCGTGAGAGCCGGGCCGCCAACAATCAGAAGCCCGCCCGCACGGCCAGCTGCACGATCCGCGGGCTGCCCGCCGTCGTGATCGCGCCGAACGCCGACGTCCCGAAACCGCCGTTCGGGTCGCCGTAGTTGGTGTGATTGAACAGGTTGAATGCCTCGACGCGGACGTCGGCGGTGAACGACGACCGGCGGAAGCGCTTGACCAGCGACAGGTCGGTCGTCCACGCGCCCGGCCCCCACGCCGCGTTGCGTGGGGCGTTGCCGGCGGTGTCGGCGGCCTGCACCGAGAACGCCGACGGAGCGAGGAAGGTCAACCGGTTGGCGCCGGCGTCCGACCCGGCGTTCGGGTCCCCGGCGAGGTTCGGCCGCAGCGATCCGCCGTTGCGGTTCAGGAACCGATACGCCAGCCCGGTGTTGGGGTCGGTGCCGGTGGCAGCGAGCGACACGTTGACCGGCAAGCCGGTGCGGACACTCGTGATCGTCGACAGCTGCCAGCCGCCCACGACCGCGTCGAGCGCGCCGGCCATCTCGCCGCCCCAGCGCTTGCCGCGGCCGATCGGCAGCTCCCAGACCTGGGTGAAGGTGAAGCGGTGCCGCGCGAACTGGCCGTTCGGCCCGCGCTCCGACTCCAGCACCTCGCGGACGTTCGAGAAGTCGGACGCGAGGTTGACCTGCGAGCCATTGCCGCCGGCGCCCCAGGCGCCGGTCTCGTCCTCGGCCTGGGCGACGGTGTAGGCGCCGAGGACGTAGAGGCCCCGCGAAAGGCGCTTTTCGTATTTGAGCTGCAGCGCGTGATAGGTCGAGCGCGATTCGGTCAGGTTGACGTCGATCTGGGCCCATCCCGGGAACGGACGATTGGCAGGCACCGAGCCGTCGCGCCCGAAGGGGACGGCGTTGACCGGCAGGATCGTCAGCAGATCACTGCCCTGGTTGCCGACGTACGCGACTTCGAACGTCGACTCCCACGGCAGGCGGACCTCGCCGGCGACGTTCCACTGCTGGATCCGCGCGGCGTCCTGATCCTGCGCCCGTGCCTTGACGCTGACCGTCGATGGGTTGAAGTTCGCGGTGAGCGTGGCCGGGAACGGATCGGAGAGCAGCACCGGCGGCGGGCCGTTGCCGACCCTGTTGAGCGCGGCGTTCACCAGCGCCGGTGGGTTCAGCGCGATGATGCCTTCAGAGCCGCGCATGTCCTCGAGCGAGAAGAACACCCCGTAGCCGCCGCGCAGTACGAGCCGTTCGGGGATCGCCTGCCAGGCGACGCCGAGCCGGGGCGCGACGTTGTTCCGATCGGTGTCCATCAGGTACGGATCGTCGTCGGTTGCGGTGACGAGCTGGCCCGTGGCGAAGTCGAAGTTGATGTTCCGGTTGGCGCCGGCGCCGTAGTACGGCGTCGTGTATTCGTAGCGCAGACCAAGGTTCACGGTCAGGTCCGAGCGCACCTTCCAGTCGTCCTGGACGAAGGCCGCGTAGGCCTGCTGGCGCCAGTCGACGACCGGAACCGTCGTCGCCTGCAGCGTCGACACAGCGCCCAGGAGCAGGTCGCCGATGTCGTCGCCGGTGAAGCCGCCGCCGAAGGCGTAGCGCGGGCTGCGCCGCTCGACGTCGAGGAGCTCGTTGCGCTTCAGCCGCACCTCGACACCCGTGCGCAGCGCGTGCGTACCGGCCACCGCCGACAGCGTGTCGAGGAACTGCACCAGCTGCGGCTTCTGGAACTGCGGCCGGAAGTTGCGGATGCCGAGGTCCTGGTAGTTGCTGAAATCCATCAGCGGGATGCCGCCGGTGTCGAGCAGTGCCGCGGGCAGCCCGCGGAAGCCGAACGCCTCGGCATTCTGATCGCCGGCGGCGGCGTGCGCGAAGCGCGAATCGGTCCGGTTGTAGCCGACGCGCACCTCGTTGACGAACCGGTTCGAGACGATGCGATTCCAGCTGGCGCCGAACGAGTGGTTGCGGTTGAACTGTTCACCCTGGTTGCTGGTGCCTTCGCCGAGCGTCGGGAACAGCCGCTCGCGGTCGAAGCGCTGCTGCAGCAGGCTGTAGCGCGCGAACAGGCGGTTCGAGGCATCGACGATGTGGTCGACGCGGGTATCGAGCTTGTGGGTCTGCTCGGTGCCCGGCCGCTGGTAGGCGTAGTTGTCGGCCACGCGGCCGCCGGCGACCGCGCGTCCGTCACGGTTGGGCTCCGGGAACAGCGCCAGCACCTTGGCGCCGAGCGGATCCCACCGAGTGGCGGGAATGGTGTTGGCGGCGAACGGCTGGCCGGTCGCAGGGTCGGTCATGGCCCGGTTGAAGACGCCGCCGCGCTGCGCCAGCGTCGGGACGGTAGCGACGCCGGTGTCCGAGAAGTTCTGCCGGAAGCCCTCGTAGGAGCCGAAGTAGAACAGCCGGTTGCGCCGCGCCGGGCCCCCGAGCGTGAAGCCTCCCTGGTGCCACTCGAGGTTCTCCTTCGGCAGGCCGAACGTGTTCGCGCTCCACGACTTCGCCGCCAGCGATCGATCGCGGTTGTAGTACCAGGCCGAGCCGCGAAGATCGTTGGTGCCCGACTTGATCGAGACGTTGATCACCGCGCCGGCGGAGCGCCCGAACTCGGCCGAGAAGCTGTTGGTCTGGACCTTGAACTGCTCGATCGCGTCCGGGTTGGGCTGCACCACCTGCGCCGACAGCGACTGGGCGTTCTGCGTGCCCTGGTTGTTGTCGAAGCCATCGAGGATGAAGTTGTTCTGGGTGTGGTAGTTGCCGTTCGAGACGAACCAGCCCGGTCCGCGCGTCGCGACCGTCATCGTGCTGCTGGAGGTGCCCGGCACGAGCAGCGCCAGCTCGGTGTAGCGCCGCGCCGCCAGCGGCAGCTGCACCGCCACGCTGCCCTGGATCACCTGGCCGAGCGACCCTTCCTCGCTCTGCAGCGCCGCGCGGCGGGCGGTGACCTGCACCGTTTCCGACGTCGCGGCCGCCTCGAGCCGGACGGTCAGGAATCGCCGCTCGTTGACGTCGATCACGACGTCGGCGACCTCCACAGTACGAAAGCCAGACAGCGCGACCAGGACGCGGTACGTGCCGCGAGGCACCGCGGCGAAGCTGGCGTAGCCCTCGTCATCCGAGGTCGCGCTGGTCGTGGCGCTGGTGCCGGCATTGGCCAGGTCGACGCTGGCGCCGGGGACGACCGCGGCGGTGGCGTCATGGACGAGCACGCGCAGCGTGCCCGCATCCTGCTGGGCCTCGGCCGGTGCGATGGCGAGCCAGAGCGATGCCAGGACGAGAAAGGGGAACCACGCGCGCCGGCCCAACAGGCGAGCGAGGCGGGTGCGAAGGACGAACACGGTCACGAACACCTCCAAACCCCGCATTCTCGTGGTCGGGCGAGACGGGCCCGAGACAGCGGTGTGTCGTCGGCATGACAGCGCCCGGGGGTTGCCCGAATGCCGGGCCGGCGTGTTATACCCCTCGGGCATGCTGCGCCCGGTGCGGCCGACGGCCGCCCTCTCCTGCCTCCTCGTTGCGTTGATGTCGGCAAGCCCCGACACGGCGTCGAACACGTCGGCCATCGCCCCTGGAGCCAGGGTGCTGCTCGACGCCCACAACTGCTATCCGGACGGCGGCCAGTGGGCCGATCGTATCGAGCGCGCGCTTGCCGGCGGTCTGCCGGTCGCCATCGAGCAGGACCTGGTTTGGTTCCGCGATCCGCGCAGCGGCGTGTTCCGCAGCATCCTGTCGCACGGCGAGCCGTTCACCGGCACCGAACCGTCGCTCGCGTCGCACTTCTTCGAGCGCATCCGGCCGCTGGTGGAGCAGGCGCTGCGCGAGGGGCGGCGCGAGACCTGGCCGCTCATCGTCCTCAACCTCGATCTCAAGACCAACGAGCCCGAGCACCACGCGGCGATCTGGGAGACGCTCGGCACCTATGAATCGTGGCTGACGACCGCCCCGCGCGTCGCCAACGGCGCCCGGCCGGCACCGCTCGACGTGAAGCCGGTGCTGGTGCTCACCGGCAATCCCGAGGCGCAGCAGGCGGCGTTCCACGATCGCGTGCCGGTCGGCGGACGCCTGCGGCTGTTCGGGGCCGTCCCCGTCGACGTCGAGGCCAAGGTCGGCCGCGGCAGGGAGGCGATCCCGAAGCTGGCCGGGCTGACCCCGGCGGACCTGATCGCGAGCGGCGCGACGAACTATCGCCGCTGGGTGAACTTCCCGTGGGCGGTCGTCGAGCGCGGCGGCCAGGCCGAGGCCGGGGCGTGGACGCCAGCTGACGCAGCGCGACTGTCCGCGCTGACCGCGCTGGCCCACGCCCGCGGCCTGTGGATCCGCTTCTACACGCTGAACGGGCATGCGGCCGCCGATGATCGTGGCTGGACGGCGAGCTACAATTTCGCGTCGCCCGCCGCAGTCGAGACACGCTGGCGCGCCGCCCGCGACGCCGGCGTCGACTTCATCGCCACCGACCAGTACGAGAGCCTCGGGCGTGTGCTGGCGCGGCCGGCGTCAACGCAGGGGACGCCGACGCCGGGAGCGGCGACGCAGGGAGCGGCGATGCCGGCCACGTCGCCGGCCCCGGCGACCAGGACCACCCCCGGTGTGCAGGGCCGCGGCGTGACGCTGCTGCCCAACGGCTGGCGTATCGCGCCGGCGGGGAAGCACCTGCAGGCCGGCGACTTTCCCCTGGCGATGACCGCCACGCCGGATGGGCGATATCTGGTCATCACGAACAACGGCTGGTCGGTGCCGTCGTTGACGGTGATCGACACGCTGCGCTGGGTGGTGAAAGCCAAGGTCCCGGTGCCGCACGCGTGGCTCGGCCTGGCTTGGGACGCGTCCGGACAGCGCCTCTATTCGGCGGGCGCGGCCGAGAACACCGTGCACGTCTTCGACTACGCCACGGGTACGCTGAAGGCCGGCGCGCCGATGGTGGTGGCGCCGCCGGCGCTGCGGCTGCCGCCGGGCACGACCGACATGGCCGGCACCGGCTTCGTCGGCGGCATCGCCACCAGCGTCGACGGCAAGACGCTCTACGCCGTCCACGTGTTCGGGCGCGCCATCAGCGCCATCGATCTCGCGACCAGCGCCGTCCGCGCCACCGCGCAGCTGCCGGCCGAGCCGTACACCGTTGTGCCCGCTGCGGACGGACGGCGCCTGTTCGTGTCGCTATGGGGCGGGGCCAAGGTGCTCGCGCTCGACGCCGCCACGCTTGCCGTCACCGGCGAAGTCGAGGTCGGCGCGCACCCCAATGCGATGGCGCTGTCGAAGGACGGCCAGCGGCTGTTCGTTGCCTGCGCGAACACCAACAAAGTGTGGGTGCTCGATACCGCGACGCTGACGGCACGCGAGCAGATTGGCGTCTCGCCCTTCCCGGACGCGCCACCGGGCACGACCCCGAACGCGCTGGCCATCTCGCCCAACGGCGAGACCCTCGCCGTCGCCAACGCCGACAACAATACGATCGCCATCGTCGACATCGAGCGGCCGGGCAGCAGCGAGGTCGAGGGCTTCATTCCGACCGGCTGGTATCCGACCGGCGTGCTGTTCGATCAGACCGGCCGGCGGTTGTTCGTCCTCAGCGGCAAGGGCTTGATTGGCCAGGCCAACCCGCGCGGACCGCAGGCGATCAGCCCGACCGCGGACGGGCAGTACGCCGGGCAGATGCTGCAGGGCACCGTCTCGGTGGTCGACGTGCCCGACGCGGCGCGGCTGGCCACGCACACCGCCCGCGTCATCGAGCTCTCGGCCTACACCGACGCCACCAGGCTGACCCCTGCCGGCGCCCCCGCGGCCTCGCCGATCCCGCGCCGCGTCGGTGACGCCTCACCGATCCGGCACGTCTTCTACGTGATCCGCGAGAACCGCACCTACGACCAGGTCCTTGGCGATCTCGAGGTCGGCAACGGGGATCCGACGCTGACGATCTTCGGTGAGGAGGTCACGCCGAATGCGCACGCGCTGGCCCGCGAGTTCGTGCTGTTCGACAATTTCTACGTCGATGCCGAGGTGAGCTACGACGGCCACGCCTTTTCGACCGGCGCCTACGCCACCGACGTCGTCGAGAAGCTGTGGCCGACCAACTACGGGCGCCGCGGAGGCGTGTATCTGAGCGAGGGCGGCTACGGCGATCGCAATCCGTACGGCAATCTGTCCGCACCGAGCGACGGCTACCTGTGGGACTTCGCCACGCGGGCCGGCGTCAGTGTGCGCAGCTACGGCGAGTTCGCCGAATGGACGTCGACCGACGTCGCCACGCGCCGCGTCGAGGCATCCGTGCCCGGCCTCAAGGGGCTCGTCCATCCGACCTATCCGCCCTACGATCTGTCGATTCCCGACGCCAAGCGGATCGACGTGTGGCTGGAGGAGTTCCGCCAGTTCGAGGCCAACGGCCAGCTGCCGCGGCTCAACATCATCCGGCTGGGCAACGACCACACCTATGGCACGCGTCCGGACGCGCCGACGCCGCGCTCGATGGTGGCGGAGAACGATGTCGCGCTGGGCCGGCTGGTCGAGGCCATCAGCCGCAGCCGCTACTGGGCCGAGTCGGCGATCTTCGTGCTCGAAGACGACGCCCAGAACGGGCCGGACCACGTCGACTCCCACCGCTCGCCGGCGTTCGCGATCAGCCCGTTCATCAGGCGCGGCGCGGTCGACAGCACGCTCTACACGACGTCCGGCATGCTGCGGACCATGGAGCTGATCCTCGGCTTGCCGCCGATGAGCCAGTACGACGCCGCGGCGACGCCGATGTACAACGCCTTCCAGACGACGCCGGTGGCGACGCCGTTCACGGCGCGACCTTCGCGGGTGCCGCTCGACGAGAAGAACGCCGCCAACGCCTGGGGCGCCGAGGCGTCGCTGGCCATGAACTTCACCGAGGCGGACATGACGCCCGAGTACGAGCTGAACGAGATCCTCTGGAAGTCGGTGCGCGGCGCCGACTCGCCGATGCCGCCGCCGGTGCGGGCCGGGTTCATCCGCGTCATCGACGACGACGACGACGAGGACGAGCCGAAGGCCGCAACGGATCCGAAGGTGCCGAAACCGAAGGTGCCGAAAGGCCAGAAAGACCAGAAGCGCCCGAAGCACGACAAGGACCGTTGAGCGGCATTGCGCCAGACCGAGGGCGAGATGACCGGCATCCGATCGGGGACGCTCACCGCGCTCTTCCTGTACGACGTCGCCGAGGCGGCGCGGCTGTCCGAGGTCGGCACCGTCATCGGATCGGCGGTACCGGCGCGCCTCGCGCCACGCCCCGACACGCCGGCTTACATCCAGTATCTCCAGCCGCCGCTGTCGATCGACGGCGAAGGCCTGGGCATGACCGCGGTCGATGGGACGAGCGTCCGCCTCAAGGTGTTCGACTACGGCGTGATCTCGGTGGCGATCGCCCGGCCGCTGCCGGCGACGTGGCCGGAGCTGCTCCATCTCGGCCTGAACTGGCACGACGATCCCGGCCTGGCCGCGGCCGCGGAGCGCTGCTGTCGGGAACTGGTGTCGCGGATCCGCGGTTGCCTTGTCGAATTGCACGACACCTGGATCGCCGAGGACTACCTGGTGTTCGGGCTCTACGAGCTCGACGGCGCGCCGTCGGCTGAAGACCTGCTCCGCGTTCACGGACACGACATCGCCCGCCTGTTGCGCGGCGAGCACGAGCCGCTGAGCCCGCAGGAGGGCGAGGAGGTCCTCCGCCACCGGCTTTCCTACCTCGCCAACGATCTCGTCATCCCGACGTGGAACGCCGCGTTCGTCTACGACACCGAGCAGGATGCCCAGGCGCCGCTCGAGATCCTCGAGTACGCCAACTCGCAGCTCTTGCAGTTCCGCGCTTACGACGGCCTGCTCGAGCGCCAGCTCGCGCGGATTTATCTGCAGCTGCAGGCCCCGCCCTGGCGGGGCAGGTTCAGCCGCCGGCATGCTCGCGCGGCGCGCGAGCTGCATTCGATCTTCATCGACGTGAACGAGCTGACGGATCGCACCGAGAACACCCTGAAGATCGTCGGTGACGTCTACGCCGCGCGCCTCTACACGCTCGCCGGCGCCCGTCTCGGCCTCGACCAGTGGAAGGCCAGCGTCCGCGACAAGCTGGCGACGCTCGATGCCATCTATCGCTTCGCCGTCGAGCAGGCGTCGATGGCGCGGGGTGAGTTCCTCGAGATGACGGTCGTGCTGATCCTGCTGTTCGAGCTCGTCTTCTTCGTGCGTGATCTCCTGACCTGACCTGACCTGCCGTGCGGGATGTCGTCTCGCGGCTGGCATCATGGGCTCGTTGTCTGCTGACCGTCCCCCTTTCGCTCGGCCAGCCGAGGAGTCGTCCATGCGTGGCATCCTGAAATGGATCGCGTCCGTGTTGGCGGCCGCGCTCGGCCCGCGGAAGTAGCCGCGCAGGCAGACTTCCGCGGCGCTGTCACGAAATGGTCGCGCTCTACCACGTCTCCACGACGGATCGCAGGGATCCGCAGATGGAGACGCGAACATGGCTCACTGGTTGACGCGCGGCGCGGCGGTTGTCGGAGTACTGGCACTCGAGTGGGTGTCCTACGGTCACGGCCAGCCGCCGCCGGCGGCGGAGCCGATCGCCCCGCGGCCGGCCGTCGCCGCCCGCTCGGCCGTCGACGATCGCCAGGAGCGGACGAAGGTGGTCGACACGCTGGCGCGGCTGCCGCTGCGCTTCGAGGCCAACGCCGGCCAGTTCGGTGAGGGCGTCCGCTTCGCCGCCCGCGGCGTCGGCTACGGGGTCGCCCTCACGCAGACGGGCGCGACGCTGAGCCTGGCGTCGCCGACCGGTGCCACCGCCGCAGTCGCCATGACCGTGGTCGGCCGTGGCGGTGCCGCCGCGGCGGCCACGCGCGTCGAGGGCCGCGAGCCCCTGCCCGGCGTCGTCAACCACCTCATCGGCAACGACCCGACGCGCTGGCAGGTCGGCGTCGGCCAGTTCGCCCGCGTGCGGCAAGCCGGCGTCTACGACGGCATCGACCTCGAGTTCTACGGCAACCAGCAGCGGCTGGAGTACGACTTCGTGGTCGCGCCGGGCGCCGATCCCTCGGCCATCCGCGTCCGCTTCGACGGCGCCGAGCGCGTCGAGATCGACGCGGCCGGCGACCTCCTCGTCCACGCCGCCGAGGGCGAGCCGCTGCGCCAGCAGGCGCCGATCAGCTACCAGGTGATCGACGGCGCGCGCCGCCCGGTCGAGAGCCGCTACGCGCTGCTCGCGGCCAACGAGGTGGGCGTCAGGGTCGGCGACTACGATCGTCGCCACGCCCTCACCATCGATCCGGTGCTGATCTATTCGTCCTTCTTCGGCGGCACCGGGCAGGAGCAGGCCTTCGACATCGGGCTCGATCCGTCCGGCAACATCTACATCACCGGCAAGACGTTCGGTGGGGGCACGCTGCCGGTCACGCCAGGCGCGTTCCAGTCGACGTTGCCGGGGGGCACGAGCGACGCCTTCGTCGCCAAGTTCAACTCGACCGGGACGGCGCTGGTCTATTGCACGTATCTCGGCGGAAGCGCGGCCGACCAGACGCGCTCGTTCCGGCCGGGCGACATCGCCGCCGACGCCGCGGGCAACGCCTACATCGCCGGTGACACCAGCTCGGCCAACTTTCCCGTTGGCGGCGTCGGTGCCGACACCACGTATGCCGGCGGCGTCGCCAATCCGAGCGATGCGTTCTACGTGAAGCTGGGGCCGACCGGCGCCTTCCTCTACGGCACCTTCCTCGGCGGCACGGGCTTCGACTGGGCCACCGGCATCGCCATCGACCCGGCGGGCAATGTCTACGTCAGCGGTGGCTCGACGTCGGACAACGTCACCTTCCCCCAGACGCCGAACGCCTACGACTCGACCCCGGTCGGCTACGACGCCTTCCTGACGAAGTTCGACGCCGCCGGCACGCGCGTCTACTCGACGTTCCTCGGCGGCAGCGGCGGCGAGAACTATTTCGAGCTCTCGGGCGGGATCGCCGTCGACGACCAGGGCCGTGCCTACATCACCGGCGATACCTACAGCACGAACTTTCCAATCGTCAACGGCTATCAGGCCGCCTTCGGCGCCGGCAGCGGCTACGACGTCTTCGTCGCGGTGATCGACACGACGCTGTCGGGCGCGCCGTCGCTCGTCTATTCCACCTACCTCGGTAGCACCGGCACCGACCTCGGCATGGGCATCGCCTACATCGGCAACCGCCAGGTGTACGTCACCGGCGAAGCGGATGCCGGCTTCCCGACGGCCAACGCGCTCGATGCCTCGTTCAACGGCGGCAACAGCGACGCCTTCATCGCCCGCATCGACACGTCCCAGGTCGGCGCCGCGTCCCTCATCTTCTCGACCTTTCTTGGCGGCACGCTGGCCGACCGCGGCTGGGACGTCGCCGCCGATGCGCAGGGTGTCGCCCATATCGTCGGCGAGACGGCCTCCACCGACTTCCCCCAGATCGCGGCGATATCGACGCACATCAACCTGATCCAGCCCTTCGTCGCCAAGCTGAATGCGGCCGGGAGCGCCCTTCTCTTTTCGTCGTACTTTTCTGGCGCCGGCAACGGCAAGGCGGCGATGGCGGTGACGACCAACGCCGCCGGCGATACGTTCTTCACCGGCTACACCAACAACTCGTCGACCAATCCTCCCACCGCTACGACCGGCTTTCCGATCGCCAATCCCCGGCAGGGCGTCTTCGGCGGCGGCGGCTCGGACGCGTTCGTCTCCCGGATCGGCAACGTCGGAGACCTGCTGCTCACCAAGACCGCGGCGCCGGAGCCGGTCACGACGAACGGCACCCTGACGTATACGCTGACGATCAGCAACCTCTCCAGCGATCCCGCGCTGAACGTCACGCTCACCGATCCTCTGCCTGCCGGCGTGACCTTCGCGACATGCGCGGCGACGGCGGGCGGCGTCTGCGGCGGTTCGGGCAACAACCGCAGCGTGACGTTCGCGTCGATCGCCGGCCTCGGCTCGGCGACGGTGACGATCACCGCGACGGTCACCGCCGGCATGGGCGCGACGCTGGTCAACACCGCAACGGTGACGTCGTCGACCTACGACGCGGTGCTGGCGAACAACGTCGCCACCGCCACGTCGCATACACCCGGCGCCAACCCGAACGATACGGACAACGACGCCCTGCCGAACGATTGGGAGACGCGCTTCGGGCTCGATCCGGGCGCGGGCGGCGGCGACAACGGCGCCGGCGGCGACCCCGACGGCGACGGGCGCACCAACTTCCAGGAATATACCGAAGGGTCCCATCCGCGCGGATTCGTCATCACCTACCTCGCCGAAGGCGCGACGGGCACGTTCTTCGACACGCGGATCGCACTCGCCAACCCCACCGCGACGCCGGCGAACGTGCTGTGCCGCTACCAGAAAGACGACGGCACCGTCGTGTCCGACTACCGCACGATGCTGCCGTTCAGCCGGCTGACCATCGACGTCGACGGCGTGTCCTCGATGGCCAGCGCGGCGTTCTCGTCGCTCATCGAGGCCGACGTCCAGGTGGTGGCGGATCGCACGATGACCTGGGGCATCGACGGCTACGGCAGCCACGCCGAGCGCGGCGTCCTCACGCGCACCGCGACCACGTGGTACCTCGCGGAGGGCGCCACGCATGGCAGCTTCGACCTGTTCTACCTGATCCAGAACCCGGGCTCGACCGCTGCCGAGGTCGAGATCGCCTACCTGCTGCCCGCGCCCCGGCCGCCGGTCTTCCGCACCTATACGGTGGCGCCGAACAGCCGGTTGACCATCTCGATCGATAGCGTGCCCGGCCTGGCCGAGACCGACGTGTCGGGGGCCATCCGCTCGACCAACTCGGTGCCGATCATCGTCGAGCGCGCGATGTACTTCACGCGGCCCGGCCAGGTCTTTGCCGGCGGCCACGAGAGCGCGGGCGTGACGTCGCCGCAGACGCGATGGTTCCTCGCCGAGGGTGCCACCGGGTCGTTCTTCAACATGTTCATCCTGGTCGCCAACCCGAGCAACGACGCCGCGACCGTGCAGCTCGACTACCTGCTGACCAACGGCCAGACGGTGGCGCGGACCCACACCGTGGCGGCCAACAGCCGGCTGACGCTGAACGTCGCGTTCGAGGCGCCGGAGCTGTTCTCGGCCAACATGTCGACGGTGGTGACCTCGACCAACAGCGTGCCGATCGTCGTCGAGCGGGCCATGTGGTGGCCGGCGCCGGGCAACAACTGGCAGGAGGCGCACAACAGTCCCGGCGAGATCGTTACCGGCCCGCGCTGGGCGGTGGCGGAAGGCGAATCGGGCGGGCCACAGGGCAAGCAGACGTATCTGCTGATCGCCAACACGTCGACCTTCGCCGGGACGGCGCGCGTCCTCCTGATGTTCGAGGACGGCACGACGGCGGAGAGGGTCTTCGCGCTTCCCGCCAGCAGCCGGACCAACGTCAGCGTCGACTTCGAGTTCGCGGCGGCGGCGGGTCGCCGTTACGGCGCGCTGATCGAATCGCAGGGCGCCACCCCAGCCCAGCTCGTCGTCGAGCGGGCGATGTACGCGAACGCCAACGGCATCATCTGGGCCGCCGGCACGAACGCGCTGGCGACGAAACTGCCCTGACGCACGCCGCTTGTGTTGCCGGGGCGCGGCTGCCATGCTCGGGTCGAGTGGATATGGCGACCGCTCGAGGAGGCGAATCGTGAGCAGTGAGCACGTGGATGATCACAAGGATCGAGTCGAGGACGGGAAGCCGGCGCAGCCGGAGGCCGGCTCGGTGCCGCCGGCCCCGGCGGACGTCGAGTTGTCCGAGGATCAGCTGGGCAAGGTGTCGGGCGGCGCCAATGCCCATGAGATGAAGAAGTCGCTGATCGCGAACTTTCCCCGGTGACGGACTAGCTTCGAGGCAGGCGCGCGGCGAGCGCCTGCGCGCGGGCGAACAGGCTGGTCTGGCCGAGCCACGCGGCGATGCTCTCGAACTCGGGGGCCGGACCGGACCAGCGCAGCTCGTCGATGCCGGCGACGGTCGGCGCGTCGAGGCGCAGCGTCGCCAGCGTGCGGAACAGCGCGGCCTGGTCGCGCCGCGCAGCCAGGGTGGCGGCGAGCGACGACGCGCCGCGCACGCTGACGTCCCACTGCGAGGCACGGTCCGGCACCTGATCGATGTGGCCGTAGCGGGCGAGGACCGCCGCGGCCGACTTCGCGCCCCAGCCGGGCAGGCCGGGGAACCCATCGGCGGAATCGCCGACCAGCGCGAGATAGTCGGGAATTGACGCCGGCGCCACGCCGAACTTCTTGACCACGCCGGCTTCGTCGCGCACCTCGCGCGCCCGCCGATCGAACTGCACGATGCGATCGCCGATCACGCACTGCGCGAGGTCCTTGTCCGGCGTGCAGATCAGCACGCGCGCGACGCGCGGATCGGCGGCGGCGACGGCGGCCGCCGCGGCCAAGGCATCATCGGCCTCGAACTCGACCATCGGGAAGACCACCACGCCCATCGCCGAGAGCGCCTGCTCCAGCGGGTGGAACTGGGCCAGCAGGGTCGGCTCGATGCCGGCGCCGGTCTTGTAGCCGGGCCACAGATCGTTGCGGAACGACTCGATGACGTGGTCGGTCGCCACCGCGATGTGGGTGGCGCCATCGCCGATCAGCGACAGCACGGATCCCAGGACGCCCTGGATCGCGGCGACTTCCAGGCCATCCGAAGTCTGCGCCGGCGGCATCGCGAAGAAGTGCCGAAAGAGCTCGTAGGTGCCATCGACGAGGTGGACCAGCATGGGTGTCGGGACGTCACACTCGATCGGATAAAATCCGGTTTGGCGGTTCGACTGGAGCGTCCCCCTGCGCTCCTCGACGGAGGGCTGCGTATCGTGACATACCAACAGAGGCTTCTGGCAAGCGCCTGCATGCTCCTCACCCTGGCGGGCGCGCCCGTCCAGGCGAGGGCGCAGGGGCTCGATCCGATCGTCCGGGTAAGCGCCTTCCCAGGACGCGACTTCACCCAGGGCGACGGCATGCAGATCAACCTGTCGGTCGTGCCGCCGGCCGACGCCCCCGGCACGCTGACTGCGCTCGTCGACGGTCTCGGCGCCAGCGACAGCTTCGTGCAGTGGATGTGGGCGTCCGAGTGGGATTGCCCGTACGGCGGATGCGGCAGCGGCGTCCGCCCCACGCCGTGCGCCGCCGGCCGCGCCTGCTTCCTGCTGCCACTCCAGCTCGACGTGCGCCTGCCGGGTGGCCGGCACGCGTTCCCGATCACGGTCGTCGACGCGCGCGGTCGCCGCACCACGCTGTCGGCCGCCGTCGACGTCCGCCCGGCGCTCGATCGCGACGGCGACGGCATGCCCGACGCCTGGGAGGACCAGTACAGCCTGTCGTTCGACACCCGCATCGGCGGACCCCAGGACGATCCCGACGGAGACGGCGTCGTCAACCTCGACGAGTTCCGCCGCGACACGAACCCTCGCGCCCGCTACCTCCGCTACTTCGCCGAGGGCTCGACCGGCGATCGCGCGCCGGGCCTCGAGCAGTGCTTCGTGCTCGCTTCGCTGAACCGCGAGGACTTCGGTGGCGTCTGGATCACGGTGATCGGCGACAACGGCCGGCGCATGACCGTGCACCGAAACGCCAACAACGCGCTGACCGAGTGCCCGCTCGATCGACGGGCGTACCCGGCGGATCGCGCGGTCGCGGTGCTCGTCGAAGGCGAGAAGCCGTTCGTGGTCGAGCGCATCGCGGTGACGGCGGTCGGTCCGCGCTCCCCGGTGGCGTTCGGGACGACCGGCGTCGCCGCCCCGGCGTCGCGCTGGATGTTCGCCGACGGCGGCACCGACGGCGTGCTCGACACGTTCTACCTGGCCTACAACCCGGGGCCGGACCCGGTCGTGGCCACGTTCACCTACCGCACGCCGAACGCCACGATTGCCGGCCGGCGCACGCGCACGCTGCCGCCTGGAGTCCGGACCACGATCTGGCTCAATGTCGACGAGGCGTCACTCGGCCGGCGGGAGGCCTGGGTCGACGTCGTCGCGACGGCGCCGATTCTCGTCGAGCGTGCCTGGCGGTTCGATCCGCCTGGGCGGACCGTCACGCAGCAAGCGGCGTCGCCCGGCACCGCCGACGCGTCGTCGCGCTGGTTCTTCCCGGAGGTCGACGGCCAGGCGGTCTACGACACGACCATCGTGCTGGCCAACCCCGGCGACCGCGAGGCGGTGCTCGACGTGAACCTGCTGTTCGCCGATCGCGACGAGCGCAAAGCGGGCCAGGTGCGCGTCCCTGCCGGCGGCCGCGTCACGGTGCCGGCGCGGGCGATCCTGCCGGACGGGCGTGCGGCGATCGAGATCGTGTCGGTCAACGGCGTGGGCGTCGTCGGCGAGCGGACGCTGAGCGGCCGGGACGAGGCGGGGACGTGGCGCCAGGCCGCGGTCGGCGCCCGCGAGCCGGGCACGCGTTGGACGCTGGCCAGCGTCAACCAGAGCCGCGACGTTGTGGTGACCAACGTCTCGCCGTTCCCGGCGCGGGTCGAGCTGCACTTCTCCACGTCGTCCAGCTACGGCGACGACCGGATTGTGACCATCGACGTTCCGGCGAGGCGGCGGGCGGTCGTCGCGACGCCGGTCGAAACACTCGGGACGCTGCGCGCGACCAGCCAGCCGACCGACCGTGGCACCGCGGAGATCGTCGTCGAGGCAGAGCGTTTCACCGACGTGGGCGGCGTCGCCGCCGCCCGGTCGTCCGCGGCGATCGGGGCGCGGGTCCAGTAGCGGGCCTGACGGCAGCGGATTCCGCGCGCGGCCCGGCCGCGCCGGTTGTCGGGGCGTCAGGTCAGCGGACAGCGACCGGCGCTCGTATACTCAGGCAGCTTGCCGATCGCTCCTCGTCCGAGGCGCCGTCGCCGCCGGTGCCTGCGGGCGCTGTGTGCGGCCGGCGCCCCCCTCGTCATCTGCTGCATGCTGGTCGCGCCGCCCGCCGCGGCCGCGGGCGCCGCGCCGCAGTCCGTGACCGCGACGCCTCGCTCCGCCGCGGTCACCGCGATCACCGAGCCGATCGCCATCGACGGCGTGCTCGACGAACCGGCCTGGCGGGCGGCGCCGGCGATCGGTGAGCTGGTGCAGCGCCAGCCGATCGAAGGCGCGGCGCCGAGCGAGCGCACCACCGTCACCCTGCTCGCGGATCGCGATCGGCTCTACATCGGCGTCGTCGCCTTCGACGACGAGCCGGCGCGCGTCATCGGCACGCAGATGGCGCGCGACGCGGCGCTCGGCGCCGACGACCGGGTCGAGATCCTGCTCGACACCTTCCGCGATCAGCGCAGCGCCTTCTACTTCGCGACCAATCCGGCGGGCGCGCTGGTCGACGGCCTGGTCGCCAACGGCCAGTTGAACACCGACTGGGACGCGATCTGGGACGTTCGCACCCGGCGCACGGCGGACGGCTGGGTCGCGGAGTTCGCGATCCCGTTCAAGAGCCTCAGCTTTCCGGCGTCGCGCTCGGTGTGGGGCTTCAACGTGGCGCGCCATGTCTACCGCAAGCTGGAAGAAGACCGCTGGTCCGGCTACCGGCTGGCGACGACATTCGCGCAGGTCGCCGAGGCGGGGGAGATCACCGGCCTGGCCGGTCTGACCCAGGGTATCGGCCTCGACGTGCGGCCGTTCCTGGTGGGCCGCTGGCTGCGGCAGGCCGGCGACGGCGTCACCACCGGCAAGCCCGGGCTCGATCTCTTCTACAACATCACGCCGAGCCTCAAGCTGACGGCCACGTTCAACACCGACTTCGGCGAGACCGAGGTCGACGCGCGGCAGATCAACCTGTCGCGCTTCTCGGTGCTGTTCCCGGAGAAGCGCGCGTTCTTCCTGCAGGGCGCCGGCGTGTTCGGCTTCGCGAGCACCGGACCCGAGCCGGCCGGCGGCATCCCGCTGCACGGCGCGGACGTGTTCCCGTTCTTCAGCCGGCAGATCGGCCTCTACGGCGGCAACGAGGTTCCGCTCGACGCTGGGATCAAGCTCACCGGCACGGTCGGCCGCACCGACATCGGCGTCCTCGACGTGCGTACCGGCGACCTGCCGATCGTCGAGGGCAAGAACTTCTTCGTCGGGCGCATCAAGCGCAACCTGTTCCGGCAGTCGTACATCGGCGCGCTCGTCACCGACGGCAACCCGGCGCCGGGCCGCTCGGGCCAGACCTACGGTGCGGACATGCGGCTGGCGACGTCGCGCTTCCTCGGCCGGCCGCAGAACCTCGTGGTCAACGCCTACGCGGCGCGAAGCGTCAACGAAGGCGTGTCGGCACGCGACTGGTCGTACGGATTCTCGGCGGCCTACCCCAACGACGTCTGGGCTGCGCAGGTCGTCGTGCGCGATGTCCAGGAGAACTTCAAGCCGGCGCTCGGCTTCGTGCAGCGCGACAACGTGCGGCTGTTCCGCACGGCACTCAGCTGGAACCCGCGCCCGAAGGATCTGCTGAACATCCAGCAGCTGAACCACGACTTCTATTACACGCGGTTCACCCGCCTCGACACCGGCGAGACCGAGAGCTGGGATCTCTACGTGACGCTCCTCGACTGGCACTTCAAGTCTGGCGACAACCTGCACGGGATGTTCGACTTCAACCCGATCTACGAACGCCTGTTCGAGCCGTTCGAGATCTCGCCGGGGGTGCGGCTCCAGCCGGGCGTCTACCGCTTCACGCGCTTCCGCAGCAACCTGCTCTCGACCGCGACCAAGCGCCGGCTGTCGGGCAGCATCAACTTCCTCTACGGCGGCTACTGGTCGGGCAGGGCCGAGCAGATCATCCCGAGCGTGACCTTCAAGCTGCCGCCGCGGCTGATCGTCACCGCCAGCGCCAACCAGACGTTCGCCCGCCTGCCGGAGGGGCACTTCATCGCCCGCATCTACACCAGCAACGTCGGCTACGCGTTCTCGCCGACGCTCGCGTTCTCGAGCCTGATGCAGTACGACAACCGCTCGCGGAACCTGGGCTGGCAGACGCGCGTGCGCTGGACACCGCAGCCGGGCAACGACCTGTTCATCGCCTTCAACCAGGGCTGGATCCAGGAGGACGGCGACGGCCCGCAGACCGGCCGCATCGAACGCCGCTTCCGCACGCAGGACAGCAAGCTCTCGGCAAAACTGCAATACTCCTGGCGCTTCTGATGGCTGCCGCCGCTACCTGGATCGATCGTCCCGACGCGCTCGCTGCCGCTGCCGAGCGCTGGCAGGCGGCCTCGGCCGACGTCGCGCTCGACACCGAGTTCGTCTTCGAGCGGACCTACCGCCCGCGGCTCGGCATCGTCCAGATCGCCGTCGGCGGCGAGATCGCGCTGGTCGACGCGGTGCGGATCCCCGATCTGTCCGCGCTCGGGCCGATGCTCGCTGCGCCCGGACGCCGCAAGCTGCTGCACTCGGGTTCCGGTGACGTGCCGATCCTGCGGCGCGCCGGTGGGGCCGAGATGCGCGGACTGCTCGACACCCAGATCGCGGCGGCCTTCGCCGGCCTCGGTGGGTCGCTGTCCTACGCAGCGCTGGTCAAAGTGCTGCTCGGCGTCGAGCTCGCCAAGCACGAGACCCGCACCGACTGGCTCAGGCGCCCGCTCTCGCCGGATCAGCTGCGCTACGCCGGCGAGGACGTCGAGTACCTGGCGGCGGTGGCGGCGGATCTCGAGGAGCGCCTGCGTGGGCTCGGCCGCTTCGAGTGGGCACTCGAGGATTCGGCGGCGGTGGCCGCGAACGACGGTGACACGCCCGATCCGGCCGGCGCCTGGCGCCGCGTCAAGGGCCTCGATCGGCTGAACACGACGTCGCGCGCCGTCGCCCGTGCCCTGGCCGCCTGGCGCGAGCGCGAGGCCGAGCGTGCCGACCTGGCGCGCCCGTTCCTGCTGCGCGACGAGACGCTGCTGGCGCTGGCGAAGCGCGACGCCCTGGACCCGGCGGATGCCAAGGCGCTGCCCGGCTTCGACGGACGCCGGCACGCGCACCTGGTGCCGCGCTGGGCCGCGGCGCTGCTGGCGGCCCGCGCCGAGGTGGAGGCTGGCAGCGCGCCCCCCGAGGATCCGCGGACGCCGGCCGACGTCCGCGATCGTCAGGACGCGCTCGGCGTGCGCATCGCCGCGCTCGTGACGCAGAAGGCTACCGAGCTCGAACTGCCCGGCGAGCTGCTGCTCTCGCGCCGCCAGCGTGAGCGGGCCATCGAGACGTGGCTGCGTGCGGGCGGATCGCTGGCTGCGGCCGTCGGCGGCTTCCGCGGGGCGCTACTCGGCGCCGAGCTGGACGCCCTCACGATCGACGGCTGACGCCGGCGTCCGCCTGTGCCATCGTAAGGCGCGCCCGGCGCGGAGCCGGCCGTCCATTTCGAGGTGCCCCGCATGTTCCCAGCGTCCGTCCCCCGCGCCGCATCAGGCGCCCTGCTCGCGATGTTCGTGCTGGCTCCGGCCAGCGTCCGTCCGGAGGCCGCCGCCGCGGCCGCGACCGGCGCCATGGTGCCGGTCGCGCCGGCCTGCGCCGCCACGCCGCAGGAGGCCTGGACGCTGGCGCAGAAGGCGGTTGCCGCCGGCGACGTGGGGCTCGCCACCGAGCAACTGTCGGCCGAGTACCGCACCCGCAACGCTCTCGAGATGGCCATCGGCGCGTCGATGATGGCCGAGATCGGCGGGCTGTCCGGCGAGGGGTCGGGCTCGGCGGCCAAGGCGGCCGCTTCGAAGGCGGCCGAGACGAAGTTGCTGGCCGAGCTCGACGCGCTGCTGCGCAAGTACAAGGTGCCGACGATCAAGGAGATCGGCACGCCGCTGCTGATGAAGCTGGAGGATCCGGCGGTGCTGGCGAAGTTCGCGCCGATCGATCACGTGGCCTATGCGCGCGAAATAGAGGCGTTCTTCAAGAAGGTGGAGAAGGCCGCCGAAGCCTCCGGCGTCAAGGGCGAGGGCGCCAAGCTCGACGAACTGGTGGTCGGCGGCGGTGATCTCAAGGCGCCGGCCACTGCGATGAAGGTCACCGGCGACACCGCCACGCTGCCGGCCGGCCGCGTGACGATGCGCTTCAAGAAGGTGGCCGGCTGCTGGGTCATCGACGGACGCTAGCTTGTTGGCGGTCGCGCTCTCACGCGCGACCGCGTGCCGCCCCTTGAGCGTGCCGGCTGCTATTCGCCGCGCTTGGCGCGCGGCGGCGCCGTCACGCGGGCGGCGGCTGGCGTCACCGGTGTGCCGAGGTAATAGCTGGGCATCGGCACGTGCGGGTAGCCCATCGAGCGATGGGTGACATCGTTGCGGTACAGCGGATCCTGCATCAGGCAGACGCGGCGGCTGGTGGCGGGGATCGGCGTCGCATGGATACGTAGCGCGCCGCCGGCAAAGGTGACGATCTCTTCGCGCCAGTCGCCGATGAGGTCGGCAACGTGCTGGACGCTGCCTTCGGTGGTTGCCAGCTCCGCGCCCGTCCACTTCGCGACACGACCCTTGCTGTGCAGCTCGCGCAGCGGGTCGGCGTCCCACCACACCAGCTCGTTCTGCGGCGGCACCGGCCCATCGAGGGCCTGTCCGCCGGCGGTGTAGAAGAAGCGATCGCCCCACAGCTCCAGGCCCGGATGCGCCGGATCGATGTCGCCGGCGAGGCCGCCCGCGACCTGGTTGTCGATGACGGCTTCGGGCGTCCCGAAGATCAGCGACCCGCTCTTCGCGTCCCACAGGCTGACGCCATTCTGCGGGTGCGGATCCTCGAGCGTGTACCAGATCTCGAGGCCCGCCCGCCGGGGATCGATGTCCGACAGATAGAAGCGGTCGCCGTGGCCCATGCCCGTGCTCCACAGCGTGCGACCATCGTGATCGATGGCGATCGAGCCGTTCAGGATCTCGTCCTTGCCGTCGCCGTCGATGTCGCCGGTCTTGATGCTGTGCTGGCCCTGGCCCTGGTACTTGAACGGCGCCCGCTCGTTGGTCCACCGCCACAGCTTCCTGAGCGTGCGCCCCTGCAGCGTCCAGGCGTCGACGCGCATCAGGCCGTAGGTGCCGCGCACGACGATCAGGCTCGGCGTCTTGCCGTCGAGATACGCGACGCCGAGCATGTGCCGGCTCGATCGATTGCCGCTGTAGTCGGCCCAGTCGGTGGGCTTGCCGCGCTCGATCCACGGCGCGCTGTCGATGGGCTTCCCGGTGGTGCCGTCGTAGACCACCAGCGATTCTGGGCCGTCGAGCACGAAGCCCTTGCCGCCGTCGAACGCCTCGGCCTGCGTCGCCGCGAAGGGGGCACCGCGCACCGCCACTTCGGCCTTGCCGTCGCCGTCGAGATCGCGCACCACCATCGGCGAGAACCAGATGCCGTGGTTGATGTTCCAGCCGAGATCGACGCGCCATAGGAAGCGCCCGCTGCGGCCGTCGTAGGCATCGAGCTTGTAGGTGTCCGTGCTCGGCCGGACGCGCCCGGGATCGATGGTGCCGGCGGGGTGCTTGACGACGAAGTCGTAGGTGCCGTCGCCGTCGAGGTCGCCGATGCCGACGCGGTCGACGCTCTTGACGTCGTCGCGCAGCGGGATGGCGTGGAAGGGCCGGGCGGTGGCGCCGGCTGGCACCCCCACCTTGATCGGTGCGTCGCCCGCCGCCTGGCCGGCCGGCTGGACCCAGTAGGTGAGCGCGCGGTCGCGCGGCGCCGCGGCGTCGGTGTAGTCGGTGGTCGCGGTGATCGGACCGGCGTTGACCTTCATCGGCGTGGCGCCGTCGGCCTGGCGGAAGACGTCGAAAGCGATGCCTTCGGGATCGCTCTTCAGGAGGCGCCACGACAGGTAGACGCCGCGATCGCCCACCGGCTGGACATCGAGGCCACGATCGAGCCGCTCTTCGATCCGCGTCGCCGCCCAGCCGAGCGGGACGCCCGGCGTGTAGAGCGGATCGATCGCGTAGAAGCTCAGGTTCGGCGGGATCTCGTTCGCTGACAGCGGCCGCATCGTGCTGGCATTGTCGGTCGGCGGCCGCACCGCTTCCTCGGCCGGCGCCGGAGGAGTCGTCGGCGGCGTCTGGGCGAGCGCCATCGGCCATTCGGCGACACCGAACATCGCGGCGAGCGCGGCGACTCCAACCGCCACCGCCCCCGTTCCCACCAGCCGGCCGAACCTGTTGCCCCTGTCCATGCGGCCCCCTTGGACTAGAAATCGACGCGGACCTTCAGCTGCGCCACGCGCGGCTGGTTGGCCTGCGAGCTGACGCGGCCGAAGTTCGCGTTGGTGATGTTGGCATTGATGCCGCCGAACACCACCGTGTTGAAGACGTTGAAGACCTCGATGCCCAGCCGGACCTTCAGCGTGCCGTGCAGCACGAAGTCGCGCTGCACGCTGAGGTCCTGGTTGACGCTGCTCGGGTTGCGCAGGCCGAAGGCCAGCGTCCGCGGCGTGTTGCCGAACGTGAACGCCGGTGCCGACACGAACGCGTTGCGATCGATGTAGGCCGGCGGCGTGGTGCCGAGCACGTCGCCGTCACCGTAGTCGCCGTTGATGCGCGCCGGACCGGAGAAGTCCGGGTTGAAGTCGGCGTAGCAGGTGCCGGCGTTGGGCAGGTTGCAGGCGCCGATGATCGCGCCGATCGGCCGGCCCGAGCGGAACTGCGTGATTCCGGAGACCTGCCAGCCGCGCACCAGCGCCCGCACCACGCGGTTGCCGCTGCCGGCCTGGCCCTCGGCGCCGAACGGCACGTCGTAGACGGCGATCAGGTTGAAGACGTGCGGCTGATCGTTGACGCCGACCGCCCAGTCCTGCGCGAAGTCGTAGCCGGTGCGCGCGGTGAGGTCGTCTTCGGTGCGGCTGAAGGTGTAGTTGGCGTTGATCGTGAGGCCGTGCACGCGCCGCTGCTCGACGGTGAGCTGGAGCGAGTGGTAGTTCGATCGCGCGACGTTGCCGTATATGTCGGTCACGCCTGAGTACTGCGGGAACGGCCGCAGCATCTGGACGATCGTGCCCGAGAAGTTGGCGTAGGGCAGGGCGACGTCGGGGATGATGGCGCGGGCCGCGGCGATGTTGGCGGCGTTGGCGGGCTGGGTCAGCAGGTTGCCGAGCGCCAGGTAGCGCGGATCGAGCTGGTTGCTCCAGACGCCGCGGCCGCTGCCGCCGAGGAAGTCGCCATGGCTGCCGGCGTAGGCGGCGCCGACCGTGATCCTCGAGGCCAGCGCGTACTGCGTGCCGATGTTCCAGTTCTGGTAGCGCGGCGGCCGGCCCCCGATGTCCGGGTCGCCGTAGGTGACGCCGCCGCCTGACGGCCGGCCGGTGACGAAGCCGGCGTTGAGCGTCGGATCGAGGAATGGCGGCTTGTTGTAGGCCGGCACGCCGTTGTTCCAGTTGAAGGCCGGGGCGAAGCCGTTGGGGCTGGGGAACGACGCGTTGGCGGACAGGCCCAGCGTGCCGGTGCCGTTGCGCGCGCCGGCGCGGCCGCCGACCGCGCCGCGGCGCGAGTAGACGATGCCGTAGGAGCCGCGCAGCACGGAGCGATCGTTCAGGCTGTAGGCGGCGCCGAGGCGCGGGCCGACGTTGCCGAAGTAGGTCCTGATCGGCGTCCGGCACTGGCAGCTGTTGTCGCCGAAGCCGGCGAACTGGAGCGCGCCGGGGTAGCCGCCGACGGCGGCGTTGGGCAGCTCCGGATTCATGAACGACCAGCGATCGTAGACCTCGGTGTAGGGCCGCATGATGTCGTAGCGCAGGCCGAGGTTCAGCGCCAGGCGCGCATTGACCTTGAAGTCGTCCTGGGCCCAGAAGGCGTAGGTGCGGAAGCGGCCGCTCGTGGCGACCTGCGAATCCTCGATGACGTTGGTGGCGTTCAGCTCGCCGAGGAGGAAGCTGGCGTAGGCGTTGCCGGTGGCCGCGTTGAGCGTGCCGGTGCCGGTGAAGCCTGCGGTCTGCACGTTGCTGAAGCCGAACGTCGCGAGGCTGCCGTAGGTCCGCTCGCGCTCGTTGGCGTCCATCCGCTGCGCCTGGAAGCCGAACGTGATCGCGTGCTTGCCGCGCGTCCACTGCAGGTTGTCCTGCAGCGTGAAGTTGTTCAGGTATTCGGTGAAGGCACGGGCGTCGGTGCCGCGCCACTGGGTCGGGGCATTGGGCCCGGCGAAGCTGACCTCGGGGAAGGCGCTGTCCGCTTCACCGGCCGGCAGCCCGGTGAGGCCCGCGAGCTGCGGATAGCCGCCGTCGATCGTGGCGTTGGCGATCGGCACCGACAGCCGCGCAAACCCGAGGCTGGCCTGGTTCACCCAGCGCGCGCCGATCACGTAGGTGTGCTTCACCTGGGCCGTGGTCGGGATCTCCTCGACCAGGCGGGTCTCGGTGTAGGGCAGCGGCAGCTGCGTCTGGGCGTTGCCGCCGCCGCGGTACGGCGTTGCCTGGCTGCGCTTGCCGTGCGCGAACAGCACCGACACCTGATGCCGCGACGACAGCCGCAGGTCGACCTTGCTGGTGATGTTGTCGTTGTTGAACCCGATCGGCAGGAGGCCGCCGAGATAGTTGTTCTGCAGGTTGCCGTTGCTGGGATCCGGCAGGTAGGACTGCAGGTTGCGCGAGATCGCCGAGATGCGGCTGGCGGGGATGATGTTGCCCGGGAACGGGTCGCGGACGAAGCCGGTGCCGTTCGGGTTCGGGCGCGTCGTCGCCGGATCGTAGATGACCACCGGCAGCGCGCTGAAGTCGCCGTTGCGTTGGGCCGCGGTCGGGATCGAGACCAGCCGCGACTCGGTCTGGCGCCGGTCGCGGTAGCCGTCGTAGGCGGCGAAGAAGAACGCCTGGTTCTTGCGCAGCGGCCCGCCGACGGTGAAGCCGTACTCGTGCTGGTTGTCGTCCGGCTTGGCGGCGGCGAAGAACGCCTTGGTGTCGAGCGCCTTGTTGCGGAAGAACTCGAAGACGCTGCCACGCAGCTGGTTGGTGCCCGACTTGACGACGTAGTTCGAGGCGCCCTGGCCGTTGTACATGACCGCGGTGCCGCTGGTCTCGACCTGGAACTGGTCGATGGCCTCGACCGAGATGCCGAACGACAGGTTGCGGCCCTCGCCCTGCACGACCGCGTTGGTGATCGGGACCCCCTCGACGTAGGTGTCGTTGGTGAAGTCCTGGCCGCCCATGACGTTGCCCCAGCGGCCGACCGACTGGACGCCCGGCATCAGGAACATGAACGCCGTCGGATCGCGCGGCCCCCCGGTGTTCATCACCAGCGGCAGTGCGGTGTAGACGTCGTTGCGGATGGTCTGGCCGAGGCGGCCGTCGGCGGTGCGCAGCATCGGCGGGGCGGCCGAGACTGTGACTTCCTGGGTGATGCCGCCGACCTTCAACGTGACGTTCAGCCCCACCACGCCGAGCGCATCGACCAGCACCGACTCCTGAGCGAAGGTCTGGAAGCCCTCGAGCGCGACGGTCATCCGGTACTCGCCAGGCGCGAGCGGCGAGAGCGAGTAGACGCCGGCCGCCGTCGCCTGGCGGGCGGTAGCGATGCCGGTGCCGACGTGCGTCGCCGTGACTGTCGCTCCGGGCAGCGCGGCACCCGAGGCATCGAGCACGGTGCCCTGGATCGATCCGCTGCCGCCAATCTGGCCCGCGGCGCGGGCAGCGGGCACCAGCATCGCCATCAGCACGAAACACACGACTCCTGGGCGGCGCGTCATGAACGACCTCCATCCCTGCCATCCGACACACGTCGAGCGGATCCCCGCTCCATCTCAGCGGTCGGAGTCTGGCGTGAGGACGGGCCCGAGGCGAGTCGCCAATTCTGGCGACCCGCCTTCGCGCCTTCGGCGCTTCGGCGGGGCAAGCCGCTCTGTTCGGCGGGCGACCGCGCAGGCCAGACTTCGCTGCTACGGTTGGGATGGCCGGGACTGCGGGAGTTGCGACATCAGCCGCGAGGGCGGCGCAGCGGCAAGCGGGCCGGACCGTGGCCGGGGCGCGACAGGTGCTTGGCGACCGCCTCGGTGCGCGAATGGACCTGGAGCTTCTCGTAGATGCGGCGCACGTAGGTGTGGACGGTGTCGTAGCTGATCGCGAGGCTGGCCGCGATCTCCTTGTAGAGATATCCCTGGGCCAGGTGATCCAGCACCTCGCGCTCGCGCGGCGAGAGCGCGCCGTCGCCCTCGTCCGAACGATCGGCCTCGCGGAACGACTGCACCACCTTGCGGGCGATGTGGCCGGTCATCGGCGAGCCGCCGCGGTGCACGTCCCAGATGCCGCCGAGGAGCTCGTCGGGCGGCGTCCGCTTGAGCAGGTAGCCGGTGGCGCCGGCAGCGAGCGCCGCGAAGATCAGATCCGTGTCTTCGTAGACGGTGAGCATCACCACCTGCACGTCGGGCAGCACCACCTTGAGGCGACGCACGCACTCGACGCCGCTCAGGCCGGGCAGGTTGATGTCCATCAGCACGACGTCGGGACGGACCGCGGGCAGCTCGGCGATCGCCCGCTCGGCGGTGTCGTGCTGGCTGACGCACGAGAAGCGATCGGTCCCGTCGATCAGCCGCGCCAGGCTGGCGCGGACGCGCGCGTCGTCTTCGACGATCGACACACGGATCATGGCAGGGCCACCTCGAGCTCGACGCGCGTGCCCTGTCCCGGCACGCTCGTCACCGTGCACCGGCCCCCGATCGTCGCCAGCCGCTCGTGCAGGTTGCCGAGGCCGCGGCCCGAGGTCGGGCGCTCGCCGTGGTTGGCGCCGCCGCCGGCATCCTGAGCGAAACCCTGGCCATCGTCCTCGATCACCAGGTGCACGCGGTCGGGATGGTCGATCAGCCGCACCCAGACGACGCGGGCGTGCGCGTGCTTGACGATGTTGTGCAGCACTTCCTTCACCGACAGGAACAGATTGTGGCGGACATCGGCGCCGAGCAGGTGCGGCGGCAGGTGCGCAGACACGTCCAGCCGGCACTGGATGCCGGCCAGCGTGAGGTACTCCTGGGCGAACTGGCAGATGTAGGTGACGAGGCCATCGAGCGAGTCGTGGCGCGGGTTGACCGCCCACACGATCTCGTCCATCGCCCGCGTCAGCTCGCGCGCGGTGTCGGAGATCTGACCGAGATGGCCGGCGACCTGGTCCGGCGTTTCGCGACGCGCGATCTCGCTGAGCAGCGTGATCTGGGTGAGCCCGGCGCCGAGGTCGTCGTGGATGTCGCGGGCGATGCGGTCGCGGTCGCGCTCGACGGCGCGCTGCAGCTCGAGCCGTTCGACCTTGCGCCGCAGCCGGCGCGTGCTGACGAAGCGGACGCTGCCGGCGACGACGAACAGCGCCGCCAGCCCGATCGCCGCCTGGAACGGCCGCGTCTCGTAGAGGTGCGGCAGCACGACGAACGCCACCGCGGCCTCGGTCGCGCTCCAGCGGCCGTCGCCGTGACTCGCGGCGACGCGGAAGCGGTAGTGGCCCGGCGGCAGGTAGCTGTAGTGCGCGGTCCGCTGCGCGCCGGCCTCGACCCAGTCGTGCTCCAGGCCCTCGATGCGGTAGCGGAACCGAACCTGATCGGGCGTCGCGAAGCTGAGGCCGGTGTAGCGGAACTCGAGCCGATGCGGGCCCGGCGGCATGCGCAGGGCCGAGCCGGCATGGGCGGCGCCGGGCGGCGCGAGCGCGACGGGACGCTGGTCGAGCAGCAGCTCCTCGAGGATCACCTCGGGTGGCGGCCGCGCCACGCCGGCGTCGCGCGGATCGATCGAGACGAGCCCCTTCGGCGTCGCGAACCACAGCCGCCCATCGCGGCCGGTGGTCGCGGCGGGCTGATAGTTGCCGTTGCACTCGAGCGCCGGCAGACCGTCCGAGGGGCCGTAGGTCACGATGTCGAGCCGGCCCTGGGCGGCGCCGTCGAGCGACGCCTTGGCGACGCGGAAGATGCCGTGGTGCGAGCCGATCCAGAGCTGGCGCGCGTCGTCCTCGAGGATCTGGCAGACGATGTTGCTGGGCAGACCGTGGCGGGTGGTGAAGCGATCGAAGCGGCCGTCGCGCAGCCGCAGCAGCCCGCCGCGGAAGGTACCGGCCCACACCGTGCCGTCGGCGTCGACGTGCAGCGCCCACACGGAGTGGAGGCCCTGTGCGTCCGGGGGGCGGAACCGGTCCAGTCGCCCGTCGCGGAATCGATAAATCGTCCCGTCGCCGGCCCCGATCCAGACCGCCCCGTCGGGCCCGCGGGCGAGGGCGCGCACATCACGCCGCTCGAAGCCGTCGGCGGGCCCGAAGGTGTAGAGCCGCTCGTCCATGATCCGCGACACGCCGGTCTTGGTGCCGAGCCACAAGGCGCCCGCGCTGTCCACGAGCAGCGTCTTGACGCCGTGGACGTGCACCGGTGACGGCCGGATCCGCCGGCCGTCGAAGTACGAGAGATCCTCGCGATCGGCGCTGAGCCAGACGCGGCCGGACGGATCGGGCTCGACCGAGAACACGAAGCCGCCGGCCGGCGACTCCGGCGTCGCGAAGCGCGTCAGGCGTCCGTCGCGATACTGCTGCAGGCCGTGTCCCATCGAGCCGATCCAGATCGCGCCGTGGCGATCGGCGGCAACCGACGCGACCGCGGTGTCGCGCGGGCCGTCGCTGCCGATGGTCTTGAACCAGGCGTCGCGGAGCCGCACCAGCCCGCTGCGCTCGATCACCAGCCAGATGTTGCCTTCGCGATCTTCGAGCGCGCCGCGGACGCGCGTGCCCGGCAGGCCGTCGGCGTCGGTAATCCAGCGCGCCCGGCCGTCGGCGCGGACGTGCAGCACGCCGCGGCCGAAGTGGGTGAACCAGAAGCCGCCGCGCCGATCCTCGACGATGTTGACCGACTGGCGATACGGGCCCGGCAGCCCGCCGCCCTGCGGATCGCTCCAGACCCACGTGCGGTCGCGGGCCCGGCGGGCGCGGCCGTTGGCGACGACCCAGTGGCTGCCGTCGCGCGCGAAGTGCATCGCCGTGACGTCGAGGCGCGGCTCGCCGTTGGCCGGCGTCATCGGCTGGAAGCGGCCGCCGTCGAAGACGGCCAGCTCGAGGTCGGTGCCGACCCAGATTCGTCCGGCTCGATCGCGCGCCAGGCATTGGATGTGCGCGCCGCGCAGGCCGGCGGTCGGTACCGCCACGAAGCGGCCGTCGTGCAGCCGCCACAGGCGCCCGTCGACCGAGCGGAGCCACAGCGCGCCGGCGGCGTCCTCGGCGAAGATCGGCAGCGCGTCGCCGGGCGGACGCCGCACGTCCCAGGCCTCGGCGCCGCTCGCCCCCGCGCGCCGCCTGATCACCGCGCCATGATCGACGACGAACACCGGCTCGCCGCCGGATGACGAGGCGAGAAAGGCCTCGAAGTCGACCGGGCCGGCGCCGCTCCATTCGCGGCTGAAGACGCCGTGCCGCACCGACGTGAGCGAGCCGTCGTAGGTGTTGGCCCAGAGCGCGCCGCGTTGGTCGACGAAGAGGTGTTCGACGCGCGCGTGGGCGAGGGCCGGCGTGTTGTCGGGATCGAAGGCGACGAAGCGCAGCCCGTCGAAGCGCAGCAGGCCGTTCTGGGTGCCGACCCACAGGTAGCCGTCCGGCGTCTGGGCGATCGACGTGACGAAACTGGTGGGCAGGCCGCGGTCGGTGCCCCAGACGTCGACGACGTAATCGCGCGGCGGCGCCGCGGCTGCCGTCGCCGCGACGGCGAGGGCCAGGCCGCTGGCCATCGCGAGGCTCAGGCGGGCGCGCATGGGAGGCGCAGAGGATACACCGGCCCGGCGGTTGCCGGCGTGGTGGCGCCAGCTCCCCTCCCGGCCGTTCGGCCCGCGGAACGGGTCAGCGCTGGCGCAGCGTCACGAGGAGCTTGGCGAAGTCGGCCGGCGGCGGGGCCTCGATCTCGATCCGCCGTCGATCCGCCGGGTGCGCGAAGACGAGGCGCTGCGCGTGCAGCGCCTGACGCGGGAAGCGGATCGGGGCGGCGCCGCTGCGATCGTGGTAGCGGCGGTCGCCGACGAGGGCGTGCCCGCGCAATTGCGTCTGCACGCGGATCTGTCCCTGCCGCCCGGTGTCGAGGCGCACCTCGAGCAGCGTCGTCGACGTGAACGCCTCGACGACGCGGTAGGCGCTGCTGGCGTCGACCGCGCCCGCTTCGTCGCCGCGCGCGACGCGCTGCATGCACGCCTCCTCGTCCCACACCAGCCGATCGTGCCACTCGCCTTCGGTCGGGAGCAGGTGACCGTGCACGACCGCGAGATAGACGCGCTCCGGCGTGCGATCGGCGAACTGCTTCACCAGCGCGCTGCGCGCCCGCGCCGTCAGCGCGAACAGCACTACGCCTGAGGTGTCGCGATCGATGCGATGGACGACGGCCGGCTCGCGTCCGCCGTGCGACCGGAAGCGGTGTTGCAGGAGGTCGAGGACCGAGCCGGTCTCGCGGCTCTTACCGGTGTAGGGTTCCGCGTCGTCGAGCGGCACGGTCAGCATCCCGGCGGGCTTGTTGACGACGATCAGTTCGTCATCCTCGTAGAGCGTCTCGAGGCCGTGCCGCGACCGCGGCGCCGCCCCGCGCGCCGCCGACCCGGGCCGATCGATCCACAGTCGGACGACGTCGCCGGCCGCGACCACCCGGGACGCGGCGCTGGCCGCCATCTCGGCGTCGTTGACGAACACGCGTCCGCGCGCGATCGCGTCGCTCGCCCGGCTGCGCGAGCCGGCGCGATCGGCCGCCGCCAGGAACTTGTCGAGGCGCTGGCCGGCGTCGCCTGCCGCCACGGTCCACTGCTGGCCCTTCTTGCGGTCGTCGTCGACCGCGGCGGGCCGTGGTTGGGGGATGGGTTTGCGGGTGGAAGGCATGTGTCGAGTGCGGGCGATTGCACGTCAAGGGTATCAGCCCAGCGAGCCGGCGAGCGGCGTCCCGCGATCTCACGCCGCAGCGGCGGCAGAGGCAGGTGAGGGCTGAGGACCTCTGCCGTAAGCTGATTCGTCGGCGTCGCGCGCATTGTCTGCCGGAGGGGCATGATGTGCGGAACGCTGCTGACGACGCTATTGCTGCTGCTGGGGGCGGCCACCGCCGCGGCCCAGTCACCCTCGCGGTTCACGCTGGGGCCGGTGGCCCGCCTGGATCGTGTCTCGCTCGACGGGCACACCAGGGGCACGACACCTGTCGCGGGTGTCGCCGCGAGCGTCCGGGTCTCCAAGGCGATCGCCGTGGAGGGTGAGCTGACCGGCGCCACGCGGGACATCGCCCGCAGCTACGAAGGCTGGTTCATCTCCTACGCCGAGGGGCCGAATGTCAGCCGCGAAGAGGCCGAGCGCCTCGCCCCCACCGCCCGACGCAGGCTGGACTACGAGCCGGGCCTCGGCGGTGCGGGCATGATCGTGGCGCGTGCCGCGACCAGCCGCAGGGTCAGCGTCGCCGGGCGTCTCGGCGCCTCGGCGCGCCGCTACAACGAGCGGTCGCGCTACCTGGTACTGACGATTCCCGAGGGCGTCGACCCGGCTCGCGTGGCGCGTGACTTCCAGCCCCGGGCGGTCGAGACCGTGCGCGGCGGGTTTCTCGCCGGCGTCGACCTCGACATCGCCCTGACCGGCCGCTTCACCCTCGCGCCACAGATGCGGTTCGTCTACAGCGGCCCAGCCGGCTTCGGCAGCGAGCATCGCGAACTCGGCCTCGGGTTCACCGGACGCTGGCAGTTCTAGGGGAGATCACCAGATGCGCCCGCCGTTCCCACTCGTTCACCAGGCGCTGGCGACCCGGCGGCGCCTGATCCCGATCGTTGCGGCGGCCGGTGTGCTGGCCGCCACGCTGGCCGGGGTCGGCCGGGCCGAGGCCCAGGTGCAGGCTTTGGGCTACGGCATCGCCGGACCGGCGGGGTATTCCGGCTTCTTCAACAGCTCGTCCACCGCGCTCCATGCCGCCGGCGGAGCGGAAGTGCTGGCCGGTGGGCGCGTCGGCGTCGGCGGCGAGTTCGGCATCTTCGTCAACCCGAACGGTGGCGTGTGGGTGACGTCGATCAACGGTGTGTTCCACTTCACGCCGAGTGTCCCCACGCCGATTCGGAGTCGGTTGTCCCCCTTCGTCACTGCCGGCTACACCCGGATGACCAGCGGCGACGGCACCCCCACTGCCTGGAACATCGGCGTCGGCGCCGATGTCTGGCTGAAGCAACGGGTCGGCCTGCGCCTCGAGTTCCGCGACCACATCCGGCCCGACCGGCGCGGCGACGTGCAGTATTGGGCGTTCCGGGCGGGCGTCGTGTTCCGCTAGTGTCGCGTCCCCGAAGTCCTGTTGACACCGAGGGCGGCGATGCGCCCGGCGCGCCCGGCGCGAGGAGGGCGAATACCGGGAGTATTCAACCGACGAGCAACGCCGCGCCCCGGGATGCAGCGCCGGCCGAATGTCGCAGGACTTCGGGGACGCGACACTAGTTCCCGTGGTCAGATAGAGCAATGCCTTCGCGCGACGACGCCCGGCCCGTCTACTCGACTGGCGCCGGGCGCCTCTGCCCCGACTGCGGCGCTGCGGTGGCCGCGTGCCGCTGCGCCGTCGACGGCGCCGAGGCGGTGCCGGTGAAGATCGTGGCGACGCTCCGGATGGAGAAGGCCGGGCGCGGCGGCAAGACCGTGACCGTGGTCGCCGGCCTGCCGCGCAACGCGGCCTTCCTCAAAGGCCTCTGCGCCGAGCTGAAGCGCGTCTGCGGCAGCGGCGGCGCTGTCGGCGACGGCACCGTCGAGCTCCAGGGCGAAGCACGCGATCGCGTGCGCGTCCACTTGCGCGCCAAGGGCTACGGCGTCAAAGGGTGATCAGGGCACCTTCGCCTTGGGTTCGTTGAACGATCGCTCGACCTCGTCGTTCACGTCCGTCGACACCGGATGGTCGCGCCACAGCCAGCGCATCATCTCGGGGAGGACGGCGCCGCCCTGCTTCTGGCCGTGCTTGCCGATGCCCCAGGTGTAGTTCAGGTCGTAGCCCTTCTCGGTGAAGGCCTGCATCAGCCGCACGTTCTGGTAGAACCAGTCGCGCCGCTGGTCGTAGGTGCCGTCGCGGCGCTGGCCGCGATTGTCGTTGCGGCCGTCGACCATGAAGATGCGGATCGGCTTCTTCTCGCTGCTTCGGACGAGGTCGGCGTAGGCGTCGCCGCCACGGATGTTGGTGAAGCTGCCGACGATGCTCAGCACCTTGTGGAACTCGTTGGGGCGTTGCCAGGCGACCGTGAAAGCCGCGATCGCCCCCGAGCTCGCGCCGCCGGTGCCGCGGTGATCGGGGTTGGGCGAGATCCGGTACTCCTTGTTCAGCGCCGGCAGCAGCTCGTCGACGACGACGCGCGCGTACTTGTCATCGAGCGTGTTGTATTCGGTCGGGCGGTTGGTCGTGCGGTCACCCCACTCCCGCGGCGTCGGCTCGGGCTGCTCCGGCGTGCGCCCGGGATTGATGAAGACCGCAATCATCACCGGGATCTCGCGCCGGTAGATCAGGTTGTCGAGGACGTTCGGGGCGCGGGCGCTTCCCTCCATGTCCTTGAAGGCCTGGCCGTCGTTGAAGACCATCAGGCTGGCCGGTGCGGCCGGATCGTACTGGGCCGGCACGTAGACCCAGTAGGTGTGCTGGGTGCCCGGGTAGGCCTGGCTCGGGAGCACGAACGGACCGCGGACCTCGCCCTTCGGCACGCCGTCCTGCGGCAGCGAATCGGGCCCGAGCTGGTAGTGCGCGTCGGTGTTGGGTCCGGGCGCGGGCTGTGCCGGCGCGGCGGCTGGCGGTGTCGCGGCCGTGGGCTGCGCCGGGGCGGCGGCGGGCGTGGCTGGCGTCGCCGGTGCGGGTTGTTGCGTACGCGCGGTCACAGGCACGCACGCCAGCAGAAACGCCAGCCGGTGGATCGATCGTCGGGTCATGGGCACACTCCGGCGGCCAGTATAGGCGGGCGGCTACAATGCGCCATCGATGGGGAGCTGGGGCACCGCGCTCTACTCGGATGATCTCGCCGCTGACCTCCGCGACGATTTCAAGGACGCGGCCGGCGATGGGCTTTCGCCGGCGGCGATCGTCGATCGTCTTCTCGCGGAGTACGCGTCGTCGGTCGACGATGTCGACGAGAGCGGGACCTTCTGGCTGGTTCTCGCGGACATGGGTTGGCGACTCGGCCGGCTGGACGAGCGCGCGCTCGGGCAGGCGCTCGCGGCGATCGACTCCGGCCGCGACCTCGCTCGCTGGGACCAGCCGCGGGATCGAGCAAAGCGCACGGCGGTCCTCGCGAAAGTACGCGACCAGCTGCTGACGCCGCCACCGCCGCCGAAGCGGGTCGCCAAGCGAATCGTTGCGACGACGACCTGGGAGGTCGGCGACGTCATCGCGTTCCGGCTCCTCTCCGGACGGCAGACGCTGCTGCGAGTGATCGACCATCACGACGACAAGGGCGGTCGCATCGCGGTCTGCGAGCTGCTCGATTGGATCGGCGAGGAGATTCCGTCGGTCGGTGACATCGACTGTCTTGGCGTGCGGTTTCAGCCGGGCCGCAACCCGATCTCCGCGTTCATGTTCTGCCAGCCGCGACGCAAGGCCGACCGGGCGCGCGTCACGCCGACCGGCTTGCGCTCGAATCCCGCTCAATCGCGCCGCGGTATCACCGCCTTCTGCCTGTGGCCGCAGCTGGATCGGGTGCTACACGAGCATTTCGGCGTCGAATGAAGCGGCCCGTGCATTGTGTCGATACGGACGATCGGCCGGCAGGTCGCTCGTGGCGGGATTCGCCCGCTCGTCGACTGGGTCGAGGTGGGCACCGATCAGCTGACCCATGTACCCACGGTCCTCAGGGTGCGAAGCGCGGCCACATCGCTCTTGACTTGTACCAATGACCTAGTATTATTGGGCAATGGGCCTGGTCACCATCGACGCCCGGGACAAGACGCCAATCTACGCGCAGCTCGAACGCGGGCTGCGGGCGGCGATTGCGGCGGGACGGCTGCAGACCGGCGACCAGCTCCCGACCGTTCGCCAGCTCGCGATCGAGCTCCGCATCAATGCGAACACCGTCGCGCGTGTCTACTCCGAGCTGGAGCGCGCCGGCGTCCTCGAGACGCGGCGCGGCGTCGGATCGTTCGTTTGCGCAACGCCGGAGCGGGCCCGCTCGCCGCGGGAGCACGAGCGCCGGCTGCGCGCCTTCGTGACCCGGGTGATGGCCGACGCCGACCAGGCCGGCTTCGCCCTCGATGAAGTCGTGGCGGGCCTGACCTCGCAGCACAAGGGAGACGCGTGATGCCTTTCACTCAATCGGAACGCCGGCGAGAGCGGCTGGATGTCGCACTGCCTCGGCTGAACGTAGTGTCGGTGTTCATCCTGCTCATGGCGCTGGCCGCGGGCTGGGCCGGCTGGGGCGCGGCGGGCCACTGGGCGCCGCTGGCAGTGGGCGGGGCGGTGGGCCTGATCCTCATGCAGGCGCCGCAGCTCGCGCAGCAGTGGGAGCGAGCGGTGGTGTTGCGCTTCGGCCGCTTCGTCGGCCTTCGCGGTCCCGGCCTGTTCTGGGTGCTGCCGTTCGTCGATCGCGTCTCGACCTGGATCGACCAGCGGACGATCACCACCAGCTTCGCGGCGGAGCAGACCCTGACCTCGGATACCGTTCCCGTCAACGTCGACGCCGTGCTGTTCTGGATGGTGCACGACGCCGAGAAGGCCGCGCTCGAGGTGCAGGACTACGAGCAGGCGATCAGCTGGGCAGCGCAGACGGCGCTGCGCGACATCATCGGCCGTACGAAGCTCACCGAACTCCTGCGCGGCCGCGAGCGCATCGAGGACGAGCTGCAGCAGCTGATCGATCGGCGATCCAACCCGTGGGGCGTGACGGTGTCGTCGGTCGAGATGCGCGACGTCGTCATCCCCGGGGCGCTGCAGGACGCCATGTCGCGCGAGGCGCAGGCCGCGCGCGAGAAGCAGGCGCGCATCATCCTCGGCGAAGCCGAGCTCGCCATCGCGCACTCGTTCGCTGAGGCGGCGAAGTCGTACCACAACAACCCGACCGCGCTGCACCTGCGGGCGATGAACATGCTCTACGAGGGCCTCAAGGAAAAGGGCGCGCTGATGCTGGTCCCGAGCAGCGCCCTTGACTCGATGGGCATGGGCGGGCTGATGGGCGCGGCGGCGCTGCGCCAGAACACGCTGACGGACACCACGCACCAGACGCCGACCGACGGATCGGCGGCGTCGTGAGCCGGCCTGCTCTCCCGGTCCGCTCGCCGGCGGTGCGTGCGGCGCAGCCCGGTCCGTTCACGCGGCCGCCGCTCGCCGCCGTCCTGGCGGTGCTCGGCATGCTCGCCCTGCTCGGCTTCATCATCCTGGCCGCGGCCACCCTCCATGGCCAGGCCTCGACGGCGTGGGCCGATCCATCGCCGCACCAGGTGCGGCGGGTCACGGTCGCGCCGAACGTCGAGCTCGAGGTTCTCGACTGGGGTGGCACCGGCCGCG
>JANOIR010000189.1:0-4326 GCA_031407765.1 Vicinamibacteraceae bacterium | reverse complement strand
GCGTTCAGCTGATCGACCATCGTGTTGATGGTGTTCTTCAGCTCGAGGATCTCGCCGCGGACGTCGACCGTGATCTTGCGCGAGAGGTCGCCGCGGGCCACGGCGGTGGTGACTTCGGCGATGTTGCGGACCTGGTCGGTCAGGTTGCGCGCCATCGCGTTGACCGAGTCGGTGAGGTCCTTCCAGGTGCCGGCCGCGCCGGGCACGACCGCCTGGCCGCCGAGACGGCCTTCGGTGCCGACCTCCTGCGCCACGCGGGTGACCTCCGACGCGAACGAGCGCAGCTGGTCGACCATCGTGTTGATGGCTTCCTTGAGCTGCAGGATCTCGCCGCGGACGTCGACCGTGATCTTGCGCGAGAGGTCGCCGCTGGCGACCGCGATCGTGACCTCGGAGATGTTGCGCACCTGACCGGTCAGGTTGCTGGCCATCGAGTTGACCGAGTCGGTGAGGTCCTTCCACACGCCGGAGACGTTGCGGACCTCGGCCTGGCCACCCAGCTTGCCGTCGGTGCCGACTTCGCGCGCCACGCGCGTCACCTCCGAGGTGAACACGCCAAGCTGCTCGATCATCGTGTTGACGATGGTCGCGGAGCGCAGGAACTCGCCTTCGAGCGGCCGGCCCTCGACGTCGAGGCGGACGGTCTGCAAGAGGTCGCCCTTGGCCACCGCTTCGAGCGCACGCGTGACTTCCGTCGTCGGCCGCAGCAGGTCGTCGATCAGCGTGTTGACCGACGTTTCCATGCCGCCCCAGGCACCGGCCGTGGTTCCGAACCGGACGCGCTGGCGGGTCTTGCCCTGCTTGCCGACGGTCGTCCCCACCCGCTCGAGCTCGCTCGCCATGTTGGCGTTGGCAACCACGATCTCGTTGAAGGTATCGGCGACCTTGCCGTGCAGGCCGGTCCAATCGCCCGGCAGCCGGACCGAGAAGTCACCGCTCCGGACCGCCTGCATCGCGGCCAGGAGCGCGGATAGCTCCTGACCGGATGGGACGCTCGACGGAGGTGGAGGCGGAGGCGCGGGAGAAGGGGCTGTTTTCTTGGAACGGGTGCCGACAGTCCGCTGCATGCAACGTTGCTCCGCTGAATCCGGGTGAGTAAGCCAGTACCCACTGTGGGACGGTCAGAGCCCAACTGTAGGCCTTCGCTACAGGGCTTCGGACGCCCGACGTGGAGTTCGGTTGAGGTAGCAAAAAACATGCTCAGCCGTGACGCGGTAGTGCGCACTTTTGCTAGACGTGTATCGGCCGCAGGCAGCCGTCCGACAGCCTCACCCGAGGTGACGGCCGCCGTCCACGCGGACGGTTTCGCCGGTCACGAAGGTGCTCGACAGGAGACCCGCCACGCACCGCGCCACTTCGTCGACGCCACCCCAATGCCCGAGCGGCGTGGCCGCCAGCACCGCCGCCTCTTCCTGCGGCGTGCTGCCGGCCGCCGGGACGATCGGGCCCGGCGCGATCACGTGGACGCGGATGCCGTCGGCGGCGAGCTCGAGCCCCAGCGCCTCGCCCAGCGCGATGACGCCGCGCTTGGCGACGTAGTACGGCACATAGCCGCGGTAGCGCGGCCGGCCGCTGGCGGCGATCCAGTCGGAGAACAGCACGACGTGGCCACCGCCGGCGCGGCGCAGGTGCGGCACGGCGGCCTGGGCGCAGTGGAAAGAGGCGTCGAGGTCGACCGCCAGCGCCCGATCCCAGGCGGCGACGTCCAACGCGTCGAAGGCGATGCGATCGAACCGCGACGCCGCAAGGACGACCGCGGACAGGCCGCCCAGTGCCTCGGCGGCGGCGTCGACCAGCCTGCGGCACGCCAGCGGATCGGCGAGATCGGCCTGCAATACGACGGCGCGGCGGCCGGCGGAGCGCACCGCTTCGGCCGCTGCCTCCGCTTCGGTGCGGGAGGTGCGGTAGGCGACGGCGACGTCATACCCGTCCTCCGCCAAGGCACGGGCGATGGCGCCGCCGATGCGGCGGCTGCCGGTCACGAGCGCCGCGTGTACCGTCGGCATCCGAGAGACTTATACTCCGGGACCATGCGCAGTGATGGATCGGCGCGGCGGCGGTTCCTGCGACAGGCGGCGGGGGTCGGGCTGGCGGCGGCCGCCGTGCTCACCGACGACGCGCTGCTGCGCGCGAAGGCGGCGGTCGATCGCGCCGGCGATCGCGATCCCGAGGACGTCGCCCGCGACGAGGCGTTCTGGCGCGAGATCCAGCTCGGTTTCACCCTCGATCGCAGCATCATCAACCTGAACAACGGCGGCGTCTCGCCCAGCCCGCGCGTGGTCCACGAGGCCTACAAGCGCTATCTGGACGTCTCGAACCAGTCGCCGGCGTACCACATGTGGCAGGTGCTCGAGCCGAACCGCGAAGCGGTGCGGCGCAAGCTCGCCGCCAGCGCCGGCTGCGACCCGGAGGAGCTCGCGATCACGCGCAACGCCAGCGAAGCGCTGCAGATCGCCCAGCTCGGCATCGACCTCGCGCCCGGCGACGAGGTCCTGACGACCAACCAGGACTACGGCCGCATGCTCGACACCTGGGAGCAGCGGGTCAAGCGCAACGGCATCGTCCTCAAGAAGATCACTTTTCCGGTGCCGCCGCCCTCGTTCGACGACCTTGCGCGCCGCTTCGAGGCCGCGGTGACACCGCGGACGAAGGTGATCCACGTCTGCCACATCACCAACCTGACCGGGCAGATCTTTCCGGTGCAGGCGATCTGTCGGATGGCGCGGGCCCGCGGCATCCGCACCATCGTCGACGGCGCCCACGCCTACGGCCACTTCCCGTTCGCGCTGCGCGACCTCGAATGCGATTGCTACGGCACCAGCCTGCACAAGTGGCTGCTGGCGCCGGTCGGTACCGGCTTCCTCTACGTCCGCCGGCCGCTGATCAAGGATCTCTGGCCGCTGACGCCGGCGCCCGAGCGCCTGGCCAACGACATCCGCAAGTTCGAGGAGATCGGCACGCACCCGGCGGCAACCGCGTTGAGCATCGCCGAAGCGCTGGTGTTCCAGGAGACGATCGGCATGCCGCGCAAGGCGGCCCGGCTGCGTTACCTGCGCCTGCGCTGGGCGGAGCGGCTGAAGACGCAGCCGCGCTTCCGCATCCACACCAGCTTCGATCCGGCGCAGGCCGGCGCCATCGGCACGGTCGGCATCGACGGCCTGACGCCGGCCGCGATCACGACGACCTTGTGGGACACCGCCCGCATCATCGTGACGCCGATCGTCCACGACGAGTACCACGGCGTCCGCGTCACCCCGAATCTCTACACCACCCTCGACGAGGTCGACACGTTCGCCAGCGCCATGGAGGCGCTCAAACCGGCGGCCCTGCCGGCGCGTAGCGCAGGGTAAGGCCTCCGGACTGGCGATCCGGGATCGTTGCTCTGCGGCCGGAAACGGCGTATGGTCTTCGTCTGCTGCGTGAACGCCCAATTCACGGTTAGGAGAATCTCCATGCGGAGAACGTTCCTGTACGGACTCATGACGGCCGCCCTCGTGGCGGGCGCGACCACCTCGCCCCGCGCTCAGGGCAGCACACAGACGCTCGTCGCCGTCCTCACGGGCGGCGCGGAGGCACCGACCGCCGTCAACACCGGCGCGCACGGCAAGGCCACGATCACCATCGACCAGGCCACCGGCGAGGTCACCTGGGTGATCGACGTCTTCAACTACCCGAGCGGGTTGACCGCGTCGCACATCCACGTCGGCTCACCCGGCACGGCTGGACCGGTCATCATCGACTTCGCGCCAACCGCGATCGGCGTCTCGGGCCCGTTCCGCCTGAGCGGCTCGACGCGCGCGTTCGCGGCGCGCCCGGCGCAGGGCATCCGGTCGATGGAAGAGGCGATGATCGCGATCGCCGCCGGCAATACCTACGTCAACGTGCACTCGCAGGCCAATCCTGGCGGCGAGATCCGCGGGCAGCTCTGCCCGACCAGCGGCGGCGACAACCGCTTCAACGGCATCGCGCTCTGCAGCCCGCAGCCGCAGTAACGGTTACGACCCGCGTCTCGCGCGCGGGTCGTGCCAACTCCCAACCTCCAGCCTCCAACTCTCAAAGCACTTCCAAGCTCCAACGCCCAACTTCCGAGCCAGGCTTGCGAGTTGGGCGTTGGGTTTTCTTGGAAGTTGGACGTTGGAGGTTGGAAGTTCAAGTTCGCCGCTATCCAGCGAACTTGTAGCCCAAGCCGTGCGCGGTGATCACGTACTGCGGATGCTTGGGGTTCGGTTCGATCTTCTGCCGCAGCCACGCGACGTGGACGTCGACGGTCCGCGTATTCGGCATGGCGTGGTAGCCCCACACGTGGTTCAGCAGCTCGTCGCGTGA
>JANOIR010000179.1:0-8283 GCA_031407765.1 Vicinamibacteraceae bacterium | reverse complement strand
AACATCATCCCGGCCAGTCGCATCAGCCCGATCGCCCGCAACTACCTGCAGTACTGGCCAGCGCCCAACCAGGCGGCAGACGCCCAGCAACAGAACAACTACTTGAGCAGCAATCCGCGAACGGACGACTTCTACTCGATCTCCCTGCGCGCCGACCACCGGCTGAGCGATCGCCAGAGCCTGTTCGTCCGCTACACGCGGAACGATCGCCAGGAGGCCCGCGGCAACTGGGCCGGCGAGGTCGGCGGGATCCGGCCGATCGGCAACTACCTCTTTCGCGTCAACGACGGCGTGACCGGCGATCACGTCTGGACCATCACGCCGCGGGCGCTGCTGAACGTCCGCGCCGGGTGGCAGCGCTTCCAGGAGCCGAACGTGCGCCAGCACGAAGGCGCCTTCGACCTGGCCTCGCTCGGTTTTCCCGCGTCGACGCTGGCGCAGTTCGGGTCCACGCAGTACCTGCCGCGGTTCGACATCACCGGCATGTCGTTGATCGGCGAAAACGTCGGCGGCACGACTGAGCACAGCATCTACTCGTTCCAGCCGACCTACACGCGCATGGCCGGCCGGCACACGTTCCGCGGCGGCTACGACTTCCGGATGTACCAGGAGATCGGCTCCGGCCCGGGCCGCTCGGCCGGACAGTACGACTTCCGCAACAATTTCACCCGACAGCTCGACAACTCGCCCGACGTGACGACCGGGCAGCAACTCGCCGCCTTCATGCTCGGCCAGCCGACCGGTGGATCGATCGAACGCAACACGGACCGCGAAAACTGGTCGCAGTACCACGGTCTGTGGATCCAGGACGACTGGCGGATCAGCGACAAGCTGAGCGTCAACCTGGGCCTGCGCTACGAGTACGAGGGGGCCACCTACGAGAGCCGGGACCGCAACGTCCGCGGCTTCGATCCGGACGCGGCCCTGACCGTTGCCGCCGGCGCGGAAGCCGCCTACGCGCGCAATCCGCTGCCGGAGCTGCCGGCGTCGGCCTTCGACGTGCGCGGCGGCTTGACGTTCGCCGGCGACGGCGGGCGCGGGTTCTGGAAGACCGACACCAACAACTGGCAGCCGCGGCTCGGCGTCGCCTACCAGATCAACGCGAAAACGGTGCTGCGCGGCGGGTTCGGCCTCTACACCTCGCCCTTCGTGATCGCCGGCGTCCGCCAGTCCGGCTTTTCGCAGTCGACCAGCATCGTGCCCACGCTGGACAACGGCCTGACCTTCGGCGCGACGCTGGCCAACCCGTTCCCGACCGGCGTCCAGGATCCACCCGGGTCCAGCCTCGGGCCGAACGCCTTCGTCGGGCGCCAGCTCGATCGGTTCGCCTACGTCGACGGGGTGCGCAACGAACAGAACGCGCGATGGGCCCTCACGGTCCAGCGCGAGCTGCCGAACCAATGGCTGCTGGAGCTCGGCTACGTCGGCTCCCGCGGCTTCGACTTGACCGTCGAGCAGAACGACAACACGCTGCCCCGCCAGTACCTGAGCACCGCGCCGTCACGTGACCAGACGGCGATCAACTTCCTCACCGCCAACGTCGCCAACCCGTTCGCCGGACTGGTACCTGGCGAGGGACTGAACAGCTCCACCGCCCAGCGGCAGCAGCTGCTGCGCCCCTTCCCGGCGTACCAGGACATCCAGACCTGGCGCTACGACGGCTCGTCGCGCTACCACTCGCTGCAGAGCCGGATCGAGTGGCGCTTCTCGCAGGGCTACACCGTCCTCTTCGCCTACACCTATTCGAAGTTCACCGATCGCACCTACATGCTGAACTTCACCGACGACGCGCCAACGGAGGCCGCCGCCGACGCCGACGTGCCGCACCGCTTCGCGTTCTCGGGGATCCTCGAGCTGCCGTTCGGCCGCGGCCGGCGCTGGGGCTCCGAGGCGAACCGCGTGGTCAATGCGCTCGTGGGTGACTGGACGATCACGGCCATCGCCTCGATCCAGAGCGGCCGGCCGATCAGCTTCACCGACCGCGGTCGCAACCTCTACTTCGCCGGCGATCCGAATGGGCTATCGGCGAGCTACTCCGGCGACGTCAGCCAGCCGGTCTTCGACATTTCGGGCTTCTACTTCGCCGACGCGGCCGTCCAGACCAACGGTGTCGTCGACCCGACCAGGCAGCGCAACGATCAGCGGATCCGGCTGGCCAACAACGTCCGCTATTTTCCGCACCGCATCACCGGCCTGCGCAGCCAGGCCCTGAACGAATGGCAGATGTCGTTCGTCAAGCGGGTGAACGTCACCCAGCGCATCCGCGGCCAGATCAACATCGAGCTGCTCAACGCCTTCAACCAGACCATCTTCTCGGCACCGACCACCGATCCGACGAACGCGAACTTCGGCAAGGTCACGAGCCAGTTCAACCTGCCGCAGAGCGTGCAGGTCGCCTTCAAGCTGCTGTTCTGAGGGACTGACTTCGGCGGCGAGCCGTTTGGCTCGCCGCTGAGCTGACCGACGAAGGCATGCTGTCCAGGCGTGGGCGATAGCCATCGATTATAGCTATAATCGATGGATGGACGTGAGTGTGGCCGAAGCCAAGAATACCCTTCCCAAGTTGATCAAGGCGGTAGAAGGCGGCGAGTCCGTGACGATATACCGGCACGGAACGCCAGTGGTGGACATCGTCCGGACGACGAAGGCCGATTCCGAGAAGCCGAAGTTCGGAACGTTGAAGGGCAGGGTGACGGCTCTCGACCCGGACTGGTGGAAGCCGATGACCGACGCCGAGGTCGACGCCGTCCTCGATGGCCGTTGACGCATGCGGCTCATCCTCGATACCGTCACGTTCATCTGGGCGGTCAGCGCTCCAGAACGCCTTTCACGTGCGGCGATGTCCGCCCTTCGCAAGGCGACAGCGGTGCGCGAGATCAGCGTCGTTTCCCTGACCGAGATCGCCATCAAGCAGACCCGGGGGAAGCTCACGTTCGGCAAGGCGGACGCGGTAGCTGGCGTCGCCGATCTGCGGTTGCGGGTCTTGCCGTATGCGGCAGAGCATGCCTTCCGCCTGTTCGATCTGCCCACGCACCATCCCGATCCCTTCGACCGCCAAATCATCGCGCAAGCCCTCGTGGAAGACGTCGCGGTCGTAACGCCTGACGAGGCCTTCAAGCTGTACGAAGGCCTCAAGATCGTCTGGTGAGCTCCCTCAGGGCCGCCAGCCAGGGGCGTGACATGCAGACCTCCGCGCCGACGTTGCCCCTACTCGGCGCGCAGCACGACGAGCGGATCGACCCGGGTCGCCCTGCGCGCCGGCAGATAGCTGGCGATCAGGCCGGTGATCGCGAGCAGCGACACGACCAGCGCCATCGTCAGCGGGTCCGTTGGGCTCACCTCCCACAACTGCTGCTCGAGCACCCGGGTGGCCGCGACGCTGCCGGCAAGGCCGATGGCGACGCCGAGCGCGAGCCAGCGCAGGCCCAGGCCGAACGTGAGCCGGAAGACGTCCCAGCTGCTCGCGCCGACGGCGAGCCGGATCCCGATCTCGCGCGTCTGACGCGCCACCGTGTAGGCGATCAGGCTCGAGACGCCGAGAACGGTCAGCAGCAGCCCAATCACCGCGAAGGCGCCGAAGACGACGAGCCCGAGCTGGGGCTGTGCTAAATGGACCAGGCGCACGATGCTGGCGATCGACTCGGCATCCGAGACAGCAACGCCACGGTTCACCTCCCAGATCGCGTTCTTCACACTCCGCACCATCGCCAGCGGCGCGCCCGTGGTCTTCACGAGCAGGACTTGGCTGTTGTGGGATGGCGCGACCGACGCAGGAAGGAAGATCTCGGGGTCGGTCGGTTCGGTGATGCCCTGGTTCTTCACGTCGCCGACGACGCCAACGACCTCGAATACCTCCGCTACGGGATTGCCTTCACCACCCGGCAGCGCCAGCGAGAGCCGGCGGCCGATGGGATCGGCCTCGCCCTTCAGGTGCAGTCCGACCAGCCGCTCGTTGACCAGCGCGACGCGGCGACGGCCGCCGACGTCGTCGGCGGTGAGGTCCCGACCGCTCCGCAGTCGCATCGTCAGGGTCGTGACGTAGCCATCGCTGATCTGCTCGACCACGGCCCGGCGCTGCTGGGCCTGGCTGCCGCCGACCACCGCGAAGTCCACGGGATAGCCGCCGAACGGCGGGAACCCGGTCGTGGACGATGCCGCCTCGACGCCCGGCAGCGCGCGGATGCGGGTGAGCGCCTGGACGAGGAACTGGTGTTGAGCGTCGGCGGTTTCGAGGCTGGTGCCGTTGGGCACGCGCACGAACAGCACGCGCTCGGGATCGAGGCCCAGGCTCGCGCCCTGCATCTTGATGAACGTCCGCATCAACAGCCCGGCCGAGTTGAGCAGTACCAGCGCCAGCGCAATCTGCACGACGACGAGGCCGCTGCTCAAGCGGGCGCGGCGGAACCCTCCGCCGGTGCCCTTGCCGCCGTCGCGCAGGCCGGGCGTCAACTGACGCCGCGCGGTCTGGAGCGCCGGCACCAGCCCGAAGATCAGGGCCGTGACCGCTGCGACGCCGAGGCTGAACAGCAGCACCGGCATGTTCAACTGGATCCTGGCCTCACGTGGAATCAGCCCCTCCGGGATCAGGGCGACGATCGCCGTGATGCCGAGCCGCGACAGTAGGCAGCCGATCGCCGCACCAGCGAGCGCGAGCAGCAGGCTCTCGACCAGCAGCTGACGCACCAGACGGGTGCGGCTCGCGCCGAGGGCGGCTCGCACGGCCATCTCGTGCTCGCGCCCGGCGGCGCGGCTGAGCAGCATGTTAGCGACGTTGGTGCACGCGATCAGCAGCAGCAGCGCGACGGCGGCCGCCATCGTGTAGAGCGTCCTCTTGAACGGGCCGACGATGCTGTCGACGAACGATTCGGCGTAGACGACGAACCGCTCCGGGTAGTCGCGGGGCCTCGACGGCGCGAAGCGGTGGCCGATCGCGTCGAGCTGGGCGGAGGCCTGCTCCAGCGTGACGCCCGGCTTCAGCCGCGCCTGGAAGCGGAAGTAGCGGTCCCGCAGGCGAGGATTGGCCGGGTCGAGACGCAGCGGCATCCACACCTCCGCGGCGAGCTTCGAGACCCGCTCGGGCATCACGCCGACCAGCGTCGTCGGGACCTGGTTGAACGTGAACGTTCGGCCGACGATTGACGGGTCGAGGCCGAAGCGCGACGCCCACATCTTGTAGCTCATGACGAACACCGGCGGTGCCCCGGGCTCGGCGTCGTCGGGCGCGAGCGTGCGGCCGACGAGCGCGCCGACCCCGAGGAACGTGAAGGTGTTGGCAGTGGTCAAGCCGCCGTTGAGCTGCTCGGTGCCCTGGGCCGTCGTCCACATCACGTCCTCCCCGGTCCCGGCGATGACCTCGTCGAGCAGGGTCGCCTGGCGCTGGTACTCGAGGAACTCGTCGAGCCGCAGGTAGCCGCGGCCGCCCGGCCGCGCGTTGGCCTGGTCGTGGATCGAGATCTGGATCAGGCGATCGACGTTCCTGTACATCGGATACGGATCCAGCAGCACACCCTGGATCACGCTGAAGATCGTGGTCGTCGCCCCGATCCCCAGCGCCAGCGCCAGGACCGCGGCGATCGTGAACGTCGGCTGCTTGCGGAAGCTGCGCAGCGCGTAGCGGATGTCCTGTCGGCTGCCGAGCCCGAGCTGCCGCCAGGCGCCCGCGGCGCGGTGCCACGTCCAGGCCTCCCGCGTCTGCTCGCGGATGACCGTGGGGTTGCCGAGGGCTCGCCGCGCCGCGAACCGCGCCTCGTCGGGCGGCGTGCCCTCGGCGATGCGCTCGGCCGCCTCCTCGTCGAGGTGCGATCGCAGCTCGCGCTCGACATCGGCCTCGCGCTGTTCTTGCGTGAAGAGTTCCCTGAGCGTGGTCAGCCAGCGGCGTGCCATGGGATGCCCTCCGAACCGTGATTTCAGGAGCGCTTCAGCTCCGAGCGTGACAGGACGAGCCCGATGGCGCGCGCCAGCTGCCGCCAGTTCGATTCCTCGGCAGCCAGCTGTTTCCGCCCGGCGGGCGTGAGGCGATAGAACTTCATGGGGCGCCCCTTCGGAGTGTCCTCCCACTCGGCCGCGAGCCATTTCCGGTGCACCAGCCGGTGCAACGCCGGGTAGAGCGACCCGTGCTCGACCAACAACAGGTCGTCGGACTGGCTCTGGATCGCCTTGGCGATGCCGTGCCCGTGCAGCGGGCCGAACACCAGCGTGCGCAGGACGAGGAGGTCGAGCGTGCCCTTCAGCAGCTCGATGCGATCGGACACCGGGGACCGGAGCGGGCTCATGGTAGAAGATCTACCATACTAGACGCCCTACCAAGTCAAAAAGGTTGCCCGCGGCTGGCCCGTGAGCTTGGCACTCGGGGCTGATGGGCCCGCCGCCGTTCACGCTCAGCGGGATGCAGGCGTAAGTAAGCGCAGGTCCCGAATAAGCCGCGTCTTGGCAGCCGAGTAGAGCCTCGCGTCCTGACAGCCAGAAAAATCCCCGATGTGCCTTGTCCGCCTGAGCGATGCCGCCCATGCAGTGTCCGTCTGCATAACGGCTTCGTCGATTCGAATGGGGAACAGAACGGTCCCTGTAGTCCTGCGTTCGCGCTCGAGCGCCGCTTCCACCTCTTCCTCTACCCAGGCACTTGCGAGGGAGGCCGCCGACATGATGACCAGTAGCCGGTCGTGCACCAAGATCGACTGGTCAATCTCTCGTCGAAATCGATCGCCAACCTTGAGGCTCTCAGGGGCAAACCAACAACGGACACCTTCCCGCCGCAGGTCTCGATACAAGCGGTCGGCAAACGGTTCGTCTACCGTCGAGTAGCTGATAAAGCACGACTGAAATTCGATGGGGCCAGCAACCAACGAGTCGACGTAGGCGATGAAAGTATCCGGAATACCAGCCTCGCGAAGAAAGGCATGCGGAATGGCCCCGGCCGACCGGTAGAGGGTATCGATTCCAATTGATGAAGGACCCACATGTCGAACCTCGTCTAACCCTATCGCTCTGCTCAGATCAACATCGGCGAAGCCCGTCGACAACGCTGCCCGAGCGAATCTGGTACCTCGCAGACTCGCACGTAAGAACACGGACCTGGTCAGGTCCGCTCCTTCGAGACTGGCCTCGTTCAGATCCACACCGTTCAGAAGACAACCCGCTAGTTCAGCATCGGACAGGTCCGCACTTGAGAAATCGGTGCCGGAAAAGCTCGCCTGACCGAACTTCGCCCCCCGCAGATTGCTCCCGGCCATCTTCGTACCACTCAGCCTGGCAGAGAAGAAGCGCGCGCCGGCAAGATTGCAGCCGTCGAGCCTTACGCTGCAGAGATTCGTGCTGGCGAAATTTACATCTCGCAAATCTCGACCTCGAAGATCTGCGTCCTCAAGATCGGGAGCAACAATGAAAGGATTCTCCGCTCTCCAAGCGTTCCAGACGGGTACACCGGCTATGATCCTGGCGAGATGCTCTCGATTGGCTTCCATGGCTTTCGTCGAGTTTACTGCGTGCGTATCGCGTCGCCTGACACTGACACGAGTGCTGACCGCGGGACAGCACGCATGCAACCATTGACCGCGACGGCCGACGAAGACCGGCTTTGTGGTCGAACGCGGACGGGCGCGCAACGATGTGCCTGTCCTCGTCGCCACATTTCGCAAAGCCGTTCGAGGTCGGGGCTCAGTGATCTGAGCGGCGCAGGCTTGGACGGAGCGGAGGCGAACGGATCTATCGCGCCATGACGGTCCCACTCTTCTGATCGATGACGTAGGCGGCGTCAACGCTAGGCACGGTGTAGCGCACCGTTGGACCGTTGGCCCAGCGCACCTCCACCATCGTGACTGCCGTTTCCCGCCCCAGACCGACGTGGATGCGCAGGTCCGACTGCGAGATCTGGCCACGCCCGCTGGCCACCTCGCCGCGCCGGCGGATGCCTCCGGCGGTGACGAAGACCGTCGATCCGATGGCATCGGCCGGGCAGCGCTGCGCAGGATCGCCGATCAGCGTCAGCGTGAGCCAATGCCCGGCGGCGGCGCCCCCGTCGTTGATCGCGAGCAGCGGCGGCCCGTCGAGCGTGTTGACCACCAGGTCGACGTCGCCGTCGTCGTCGAGATCGCCGCTCGCCAGGCCGCGCGCCACCCGCGGTGTCGTCAGCGCCGGGCCGGCCCCGGCGCCGATCTCGACGAATCGCCGCCCGAGCAGGTTGCGGAACAGCAGCGCGCGCTGCGCGTACGAGGTGTTCCAGGGCCGCCGATCCGCAGCCGGGTGGCGCGCGGCCTGGCGAGCGGCGATCTCGACGACGACGGCGAC
>JANOIR010000163.1:0-91790 GCA_031407765.1 Vicinamibacteraceae bacterium | reverse complement strand
TGCTTCGACGTCGCGGCGCTGGCCGGCGGCGGCCGTCGCGCCGATCCACGGCTGCAGGGCAGCGGCGTCTGGCGCCACCGGGAACGGATCCTTGGCTGCCGTCGGCAGCGTGGTGTCGGCCCCGCTGGTGGCGACGCCCAGTGCCGCGGCGAGCTCGACGCGCGCGTCGTAGACGCGCTGGCGGGCGTCGAGGACGCGGGCCCGGGCGCGCGCCTCACCGGCCTGCGAGCGGGCGAGCTCGACGCGGGCCAGCTCGCCGCCGTTGACGAGCGAGGTGGTGGCGCGGAGCAGGTCGCCCTGCCGCGTCACGGACCGCTCGAGTATGGCGAGCGATTCCTGCGCCGCGCGCAGCTCCCAATAGGCCTGGGCGGTACGCAGGATGCTGCTGGCGCGCTGGTGCTCGACGTCGAGCGTACCGGCCTGGGCCACGATCAGCGCGGCGCGCTCGCCGGCCGCGATGGCCTCGCCGCCGCGGCCGCGCAGCAGCGGCAGCAGGAAGTCGGAGCCGATGCGCGTCGTATAGAGGTCGTTCAGGCCCTTGCCGCCGAACTCCGCCTTGCGCTCCTTGCCTTTGAAGTTGGAGCCTTCCGAGGTGAAGTCGACGAACGGCGCCACCTGGATGCCGGTGCGGAACAGCTTCGAGAACTGCACCTTGGCGCGGGTGTTCTGGAACACCTCGTCCTCAGGCGCGTCGCCGAGGTCGGCCCGGTTCAGGCGAGCAATGCGCAGCGAGTCCACCTGCCTCGTCAGGCTGTCGTCAAAGCCCGCGAATGCGGCGTTCAGGAAGTCGGTGCGAATCTGGCGCAACTGCGCCGCCTGCGCCGGGTTACCGGCGATCAACGCGTTCAGCACTTTCAGCTGCGAGCCGAGGTTCGGGCTCACGGCGGTGAGCTGATCGACCTGCGCGGCCTCGCTCCCGGGCGGCAGGGACAGGATCTGCCGAATCAGGTTGACCGTGGTGCGCGTCGCGGCGACGTCCGGGCCCGCCGTGTCGATGAAGTCATCGAGCTTGCGCCGCTTGTTGCGCTCGTCTTCCTTGCGCGACTCGGTCAGCTCCTGGACGCGGTAGCTGTATTCGACGCCGCCCGTGATGGCGGTGTCGAAGATGCCGGCCTGTTCCTGCGCGAAGCCGGCGAGGCGGTCGGCGCTCGCCGCGCTCAACTGGATCGTCGAGTCGTGGCGCAGGGTGAGGCGCAGCGCCTCCTCCAGGCTGACGCCGTCCACGGCGAAGTTGATGACCGGCGGCGCCTCGGGCGGCGCGACGTCGGTGACCGGCCGCAGCCGCGCCCCCGCGCCAGGGCCCGGCTGACCGGTGGTCACCGGCGCGGACGTCCCCGGAGCCGGCGGCTGGCTTGTCGGAGCCGAGGTGGGAGGAGGAGGCTGTCTCGGGACAGCCTGGGCGTGTGCGGTCGTCACTCCGGCCAGGATCAACGCCGACACCGGGCCGATGACACGAACGATGCGACGCGGGGAACGCGCCACGCTGCTCCTCATAACGAGACTCCTCACTGCGATCCGACCTGGTCTGTCGCCGAAGGTACGAGCCGTCGAGCCCGCGACGGGCGGGGGTGGCTCATCGCAACACTCAACGCCAAATGCGCGCGACCCGAACGCCGCCGGTCATGGACGCCTGCGCACGCAGACGGCGCGCAGGCGCCGGCGGTACGCGTCGAGACGGCCACGGGGCGGCCGGATTCTACCAGAACTACTTGGCCTGATCCGGCGTGTTCGGATGCCGGGTGAGCGCCGTTAGTACTGGGCGTCGGCGGGTGAAGCGCGGCTGCGTCACCCTCGGCGAAGAGCCGGTTCGCGCGATTGCGGGCGGCACCCCCGTGTGTTAGGCTCCGGGGCGTTTCTGTGGGTCTGAATATGATGCGTGAGCTCTCGCGCCTGCTTGGGGCGTCGGCATTCGTCGGTCTCAGTGCCCTCGGCCTCGCCGCCTGCGAAGACTCGCCGGTCGGCCCTTCGCTCGGCGCCGTCCCGGTCACCAACCTCGGACTCAAGCCGTCACAGGGCAACCCCGGCCTGTGCTGCTGCCACGTCACCGGCACCGCCCGCAACGACAACAGCGTCTCGGTCCACGTCACCATCAAGTTCGCGGCCTTCAACGCGCCGCCCGGGCCCAACGCGCCGGCCGAACCGCTGTCGACGATCCTCTACTTCATCAAGGATCTGCAGCCTGGCCAGACGCACCAGATCGAGGCACCCGGCTTCATCTTCCCGTGCAACCAGATCCCGGAAGGGATCGCCAACGTGAAGACCGAAGTCGAGGTGAAGGGCATCACGTACCCACCGTTCTAGGCCGCGCCCGGCCCGAACAGGGGCTGACGCGATCTGTCCGTCGGGAACCGTCGATAGTGACCCGCATTCGTCATGCGCTCTTCCATTTCGGCCGCCCCGGCGGCCACACTCGGCGGTGTCATGGCTGATGAGCGGTCGCTCGGCCCGTCGGCACTGCGGCTGCGCACGCTCTCCATCGAGCGGCTGGGCCCCGAGCGTGCCATCGAGCTGGTCGGCCTCGCGCCCATTCTGAACGAGGCGCTCGCCAGGCTGGAGAAGATCGCCAAGTATCGCGAGCCGGTGCTCATCACCGGCGAGAGCGGCGCCGGCAAGGAATTTTTCGCCCAGGCGGTGCACCTGTTCGGCGGCACCCGGAACGCGCCTTTCGTCCCGGTGAACTGCCCGCAGTACCAGGAAGGCAACCTCACCGTCAGCGAGCTCTTCGGCCACACCCGCGGCAGCTTCACGGGCGCCGTGGCCGATCACAAGGGCGCCTTCGAGGAAGCCGACGGCGGCGTGATCTTCCTCGACGAAATCGCGGACCTGCACGCCAGTGCGCAGGTCATGCTGCTGCGCGCCCTCGCCACCGGCGAGTTTCGGCCGGTCGGGGCCACCCGCTCGCGCAACGTCGACGTGCGCGTGGTCTCGGCGACCAATCGGCCGCTCAACCAGCTGGTGATGCAGAACCAGTTCCGCTACGACCTGCTGTTCCGGCTGCGGCAGTTCCACATCGCGATTCCGGCACTGCGCGAGCGCGGCGACGACTGGCACCTGCTCACCGACTATTGGCTGGCGCGTCTGGCGCGCCAGTACGGCGTCGCCAAGCGCTTCTCGACGGCGTCGCTGCGGGTGCTCGAGCGCTGCGGCTGGCCGGGCAATGTCCGGCAGCTGATCGGCGTCGTCAAGACCGGCTACGCGATGGCTGATTCCTCGACGATCGAGCCGTCCGATTTCGCGCTGCAGCTGGAGGAATCGGATCCGGCCGGCGCCCGCGGCGATGGCCCGGACCCGTACGAGCGCGTCGTCGACCAAGGCGAAGAGTTCTGGGCCACGGTCTACGAAGCGTTCATGAACCGCGACTTGAACCGGTCGCAGGTGAAGGCCGTGATCCGCAGCGGGCTGACCGCGGCCGGCGGCAATTACCGGAAGGTGCTCGAGCTGTTCCGCCTGCCGGCGACCGATTACCAGCGGTTCATGGATTTCCTGCGCCATCACGACCTGAAGCCGTGACGAGGGCCGCCTCAGTGGAGTCGCTGTCCGAGCTCACCCACCTGACCGGTGACGAGCGGCGCCAGATTGCGATTGGGGCCGCCAGCGTCTTCGAGCGCACCGCGTTCGCGCTCGCCGGCAAGGCGAGCCGGCCCGACGCCTTCGTCCCGACCGAGCAGGCCCTCGGCGTGATCCGGGCCTGGATCCAGGCCTTCTCCCCAGGCGATCCGGAAGCCCTCGAGCGCCGCCTGAACTGGGACGACATGTCGATGACCGACGTCGCGCGGGCGCTGTCGCTGCCCCCGATCGCGATCGTCGAGCCCGACTGGCTGGTTCATATCGACGCCATCGCCGGGGCGGCCCGTCGGGCCGTTGCCGACATCGACAGCGGCCCGCTCCGCGAGCGGCAGCTCTACGCCGAGCCGCTTCCGGCCACCTCGCCCGAAGCCGGCCGCGACGCCGAGCTCCCGCCGTTCTTCGACCTGCTGGTGCCGATGCTGCGGGTGGCGCGGCGAGGCCTGGCCAGCGAGCATCCGCCGGCGATCTTCGCCCCGGCGGCGATGGCGCGGCTCGAGCGGCACCTGCTGCGGACGCTGGCGCGGACCACGGAGCTGGCGCTGTTCGAGGAGCTGAAGGGGTTCCGCGGCGCCGATCGCGGCGGCTACGAGGCGTTCGTGCGCAGCCAGCTCGCCGACGGCCTCGTGTCGCTGTTCTGCGAGTATCCGGTGCTGGCGCGCCAGGTCGCCACCATCATCGGCCGCTGGGTGAGCGCCACCGCGGAGCTCGCCTCGCGCACCGTGATCGATCGCGAGGCGCTCGCGACGACGTTCGGCGACGGCTCCGACACCGGTCTCGTCGTCGACATCGAGCCGGCGCTCTCCGACGCCCATCACGGCGGCCGGCGCGTCGCGGCGCTGACCTTCGCCTCCGGCCTGCGGGTCGTCTACAAGCCGCGCAGCCTCGCGCTCGACGTGGCCTACGGCGGCCTGCTGGCCTGGGTCGCGGCACAGCCGCTGCCGGATGGCGTCCGCACCGACATCACGCCGCGCTTCGCCGGCCTGGCGCTGCGGGTGCTCAATTGCGGCGACCACGGCTGGGTCGAGTTCGTCGAGCAGGAGGCGTGCGCGCGGGTGGCCGAGGTGCGCGCCTACTTCGCGCTCGCCGGCGGCCTGATCTGCCTGACCCACGTCCTGCGCGGCAGCGATCTCCACATGGAGAACGTGATCGCGACCAGGCGCGGACCGGTGCTGATCGACCTCGAGATGCTGCTGCAGCCGGTCGCCAAGGTCGCCTCCGCGTCGACGCCGGCGCTGCCGAGCGGCGAGCCGGTAGCCGCCGCCGCGAGCGCGACCGGCGCCGACGGCGAGAGCTGCCTGACCACCGGGTTCGTGACGATGGTCGAGTCGAACGGCGGCGAGGTCTTCGACGTCGGCGGCCTGCGCGGGACTGGCGCCGGGACGGCTGCGCTCGCCGGCCGGATTTGGCACGACCTCGATTCGGACGCCATCCGCTTCACCGAGGACGCGACGTTCACGACGCGGGTCCGCAACGCCATCCGCTTCGACGGGGCGACGCAGGCCCCCGATGCCTTCGCCGCGGATCTGCTCGACGGGTTCAACGCCACCTATCGGCTGCTGGTGGCGCATCGGTCCGCGCTACTCGCCGCGGACGGCCCCCTGAAAGCGTTCGCCGGCACGCCGGTGCGGGTGCTGCCGCGGCCGACGACCCAGTACGCGTCGCTGATTTACCTCCTCAGCCGGCCGCGCTATCAGAAGGACGGCTGCCGCTGGAGCACCGCGTTCGACGCGCTGAACCGCTCCGTCAACGGATCGCACGACGCGCCCGAGGTGTGGCCAGTGCTGGTCTGCGAGCGCAAGGCGCTCGAGCGCCTCGACGTGCCGCACTTCTCGGTGCTCGCCGACGACACCGCGGTCCGTGTCGGCAAGCGGGTGCTGATCGAGAACCGCTACGCGCGGTCGGGGCTGGCCGCGGTCCGCGACCGCATCGCCGGCCTCTCGGACGCCGACATCCAGGCCCAGCTCACGCGGATCAGCCACGCGCTGTCCGAGACGATTCACACCCGCTACTCGACCGAGCCCGAGCACGACCCTCACACCGAGCTCGACGTCACCTCGCCGGACTTCCTGGTCGATCACGCGCTGTGGATCGCGCGCGAGCTGGTCGAACGGGCGGTGCACACGCCGGACGGGATCGGCTACGCCGGCTGGGCCCTGCTGCATGAGACCGGGCCGCGCCGGCACCACCTCTACGACGGATCGCTCGGACCGGCGGTGTTCCTGGCGGCGGCGGCCGTCGTCTCGGGCGACGACCGCTGGCGGCGGTGCGCGCGCGACTTCGCCGGCGGCGCCAGCGCCGCGGTGGCCAAGGGCGCCGTCGACGAGGACGCCATCGGGATTGGCTCGGGCGCCGGGTCGATGGTCTACGGCCTGACCACGATCGGCGCCCTGCTCGGCGACTCCACGTCGATCGATCTCGCCCGGATGGCGGCCCGCCGCATCGCGCCGCATCGCATCGCCCGCGACCAGGCGCTCGACGTGATCAGCGGCGCGGCCGGCGCCGCGCTCGGTCTGCTCGCCTTCTACAAGGTGAGCCACGACCCCGACATCCTCGACCTGGCCACGGCCTGCGGCGACCGGCTGCTGCAGACCACCATCGCCACCGACCAGGGCCTCAGCTGGCGCGCGCCGGACGGTCGGGTCTATACCGGTTTCGCGCACGGCGTGGCCGGGATCGCCTACGCCCTTGGCCGATTGTTCGACATAACAGGTGAACGCCGGTTCGGTCGGGCCTCCGCCGACGGTTATCGCTATGTGGCCTCGCGATACGTGGACGCGGCGCAGAACTGGCCGGTGCTCGGCGAGCCCGTCGAGGGTGTCGCCGGCCTCGGCCCGTCGATGACCGCCTGGTGTCATGGCGCGCCCGGCGTGACGCTGGCGATTTCGCTGGGCAGCGCCGACACCGTCTACGCCAAGCTGCTCGATCAGCTCGAGCCGTCACTTCGGACCACCGCCGGTGCCTCGCCGCACATGGCCGACCACGTCTGCTGCGGCAACATGGGGCGCTGCGAATCCCTGTTCACGACCGGCCGGCGCCTGATGCGCCGCGAGGCGGTCGAAGGATCGCGGCGGCTGGCCCGCGTCGTCATCGCCCGGGCCCGCAAGGCCGGCCATTTCTGTCTGGCCGCCAATGGGTTCGAGTACCGTATCTTCGACCCGGGGTTCTTCCGGGGCGTGTCGGGGATCGGCTATACGCTGCTCCGGCTGGCGGCGCCGTCCAGCCTTCCGTCGGTTGCCGCCTTCGAGGCACCGCCCTCGAGCGTGCGGCCCACGCGATCCCCTCTGGTGTAAGGAGAACAACGTTCATGCGCCGTCCCGCCGTCCTGTCGCTGGCCCTCGTCGTCGCGCTTCCCGCCTGGGCGGCTGCGCAGGTGATCACCCTCCCGGCCGAGCCTGGCTTCGGATTCCGGGACACGCCGCCGACGGTGCCAGCCTCGCGGCTGATCCCGCAGGCGATGGCCGACGCCGCCGTGATGAGCGACTTTCGGGCCGTCTTTCCCGTCACCCGGGCCTTCGTCGTCGGCACCGACCTGTCGGAAGTGCCGGCGCTGCTCAACGTCGGCATCGCGCAGCAGCTCACCGCCTTCCCGCAGTCGACCTCGTGGGGCGGCCACCTCGACGACACCCGGGAGGTCACCGGCCCGATCGCCCGCTCGTCGTTCGCCGAGCGCGCCGCGACGCTGGGCAAAGGCGTCTTCGCCTTCGGCTTCGGCCAGCAGTCGCTGCACTACGATCGCATCGACGGGATCGACCTCGAGAACGGCGACCTGACGTTCGTCTTCGAGCACAACAACTGCTGCGGGCCCAACGCGAACCCCGGCCAGGTTACCGATCTGACCCCGGACTTCGAGCGCGACCTGCTCGAGCAGAAGGTCGGCATCGACATCGATCGCAACGTGTTCGCGACGGTGCTCGAATTCGGTGTCACCGATCGCATCGATCTCGGTGTCGTGGTGCCGTTCGTCAAGCTGGACATGCACACGCGCGTGTTCTCGCGGATCCTGCGGACCGCGACGCCGCCCACCGACGCCGAAGAACACGGCAACGCCATCCCGATCCACGCCTTCGATCCCCTGGGGCTCAGCAATCGCACCACCTACGCCAGCGCCCACGCCCGCGGCATCGGCGACCTCGTCGTCCGCGGCAAGGCCCAGCTGGTCAAGACCGAGAACGGCGGCGTCGCGGTCGCGGTGAACGTCAGCGTCCCGACCGGCGACGAAGAAAATCTCCTCGGCACCGGCGTGCTCCGCGTCGAGGCGCGCGGCATCTGGTCGCAGCAGTTCGGCCGCGTCGGCGCCCACCTCAACGGCGGCTACACGACGTCCGGCGGCTCGCTCCCGGCGTCGCTGACGGCGCCGGTCGATCCGCTGTCGAACCGCGGCCTGGCCAGCGACGACCAGCTGAAGCTGCCGGACGAGATCGGCATCGTCGGCGGCGTCGAGATCGCGGTCGCACCGCGGGTCGGCATTTCGGGGGACATCATTGCCCGCCAGCTGCGCAACACCTGGCAGTTCGCGGGTGCCGGCGCCAGCTTCCCGTCGCGCACTCCCGGCACGTCGCCGGCGGCGGTCTCGGTCGCGAGCGACCTGCAGGCGCTCGGGCAGGGCAACCTCACCCAGATCATGGCCGGCATCGGGATGCGCGTCCACATCGGCCGCCCGCTGCTGCTGAGCGTCGACGTGCTGCTGCCCGTCTCGGGCGACGGCCTGCTCCCGAAGGCCGGCGTGGTCGGCGGCTTCTCGCTGGCGTTTTGAGTTCACTCGCGGCCGGCCCTACGGGTCGCCCCGCACAAACACGGTAATATCCCGGAAATGCCGACGCCGGACTCGAAAGACGCGTACTCGACAGCCGTCAAGAGCGGCGAGGTGGTCTTCCAGGCGGGCGAGGCCGGCTCGGACCTCTTCATCATCGAAGAGGGCCGCGTCGAGCTGTCGCTGGCGCAGCCGCCGCGCACCTTCACGCTCGAAGTCGGCGACTTCTTCGGCGAGCGTGCCCTGGTCTACGACCAGCGCGATTCGACGGCCAAGGCCCTGACCGCCTGCCGGCTGCTGCGCATCGATCGCGCCACCTTCACCGCGATCGTCAAGGTGCATCCGGAAATCGCGCTGCTGATGCTGCGGAGCCTGCCGCGCGAGGGCGGCCAGGCGTCGGCGCCGTCCGGCGCGCCGGCGACGACCGGTGTCCTCGTCCACACCGCCTCGAACGCGCACTTCCCGCTGGCCAAGGCCGACATGCTGGTCGGCCGCTCCAGCCAGGCCTCCGGCTACACCGCCGACATCGACCTCTCGGGCCACGATCCGGACAAGACCCTCAGCCGCAAGCACGCTCGCATCCTCCGCTCGAAGGACGGCGTGTTCCTCAAGGAAGAGGAAGGCCGCAACGGGACGTTCGTCAACGGCGCGCGGGTCGGACCGGGCCAGACGGTGCGCCTCGACGAAGGCGACCGCATCCGCTTCGGCCTGGTCGAAGTCGTCTTCCGATCGTCGTAGGGGCTCATGAGCGCCCCCGAGTCCGCGCCCACGCCGCCGTCGTCCGAGCCGGCTGACCCGGCCGACGCCAATAGGTCCGACGCCGACAAGGCCGCCACCGACAAGGGCGCCGCCGACAAGCCGGCCAAACCGGCGCCGCCAGCCGACGCCGAGTCGCGCCTCGCCAAGCTCACGTCGGTCTTCACGCCGGCGATCCCGGTCAGCCAGAGCGCGGTGTTCGCCGGACGCCTCGAGCAGATCCAGCAGATCGTCGACGCCATTGGCCAGCCCGGCGTCCACGTCGTGATCTTCGGCGAGCCCGGCGTCGGCAAGACGTCGCTCGCCAACATCCTGTCGAAGCGCCTCGGCTCCGAGAAGAAGGCGGTCGTGGCGCCGCGCGTCACCTGCGAGCGCACCGACGACTTCTCGTCGTTGTGGCGGCGCATCTTCGCCGACATCAAGGTCGCGCGCGAGCGCGCCGTGGTCGGCTTCGGCGCCAAGCCGCGCGAGGAGCAGGGCTCGCTCGACGAGACCGTCCCCGAGACCGTCACCTCGGCCGACGTCAAGCGCGCGCTGAGCTCGGTCGGGCGCGGCTGCGTGCTGGTCGTGATCGTCGACGAGTTCGATCGGATCGGCGATCCCGAGGTCCGCGCCACCTTCGCCGACACCATCAAGGTGCTCTCGGATCACGCCGTGCCGGCGACGCTGATCCTGGTCGGCGTCTCCGACACCGTCGACGGGCTGATCGAGCAGCATGGCTCGGTCGAGCGCGCGCTGGTGCAGGTGCGGATGCCGCGGATGTCGTCCGACGAGCTCGAGCACATCGTGACGCGCGGCCTCGAGCTGCTCGGCATGACCATCGAGCCCGAGGCGCTGGCGCACGTCGCGGCGCTGTCGCAGGGCCTGCCGCACTACACGCATCTGCTGTCGCTGCACGCGTCGCGCCTGGCCATCGACGCCGGGCTCGATCGCGTCGACGTGCCGCACGTCGTCCAGGCGATCGGCCGCGCCCTCGACAAGGCGCAGCACTCGATCAAGAGCGCCTACGCCGCGTCGATCGCCAGCCGCCACGAGCGCAACTACTATCCGGACGTGCTGCTGGCCTGCGCCCTGGCCCGCAACGACGACTTCGGCTTTTTCGGGCCGTCCGAAGTTCGCGCCGCGCTCGCTCGCCTGTCGCCCGGCACCTACAAAGACACCCGCATCGAGCGCCACCTGGCGCACTTCGCGCCGGCCGGCGACGAAGCGCCCGGCGGCATCCTCTACGCCGAGGTGCGTCCGCAGGGCCGGCGATACCGGTTTCGCAACCCGCTGATGCAGCCGTACGTCGTGCTGCAGGGCGTCTCGAGCGGGCGCGTCACGCGCGAGATGCTCTATTAGCTGGCGGCCGCGCTCTCACGCGCGGCCGCGGGCCGCCCTTTGGCGCGTTCGGCTGCTATTCGCGGCGCTGGGCGCGCCGCGGCGCCTCACGCGGGGCGGCGGGGGTTGGCAGCCGCGGCGGCTGTAGCGCGCAACGTCGGCGTTACTGTTTTTCGTATTTGACCAGAAGCGCGGTGATGTTGTCGCGGCCGCCGGCTTCGAGGGCGAGATCGATCAGGGTCTGCGCGCGCGCTTCGAGGGTCTGCTCGGTGTCCACGACCTCGAGCATCTTGGTTTCGGGAACCAGGTCGTGGAGTCCGTCAGTGCAGAGGAGCAGGGTATCGCCGTGGCGGAGGGGGCGCTCGTGGATCGAGATCTCGGTGTCGGTGAGCGTTCCGATCGCCTTGGTGATCACGTGGCGCAGTGGATGCTTTTCGAGCTGCGTGGCGTCGACGTTGGGGTCCTGCGCCCTGAGCGCAGAGAGCCACGAATCGTCCTCGGTGAGCGGAGCGATCCGATGGTCGTTGACCAGATACATGCGCGAGTCGCCGACCGAGGCGAACGTCAGCGTCTCGCCCGAGACCAGGGCCGCGACCACGGTCGTGCCCATGCCGCCGTACTGCGGTCCGCTCTCGCTCATCTGGAACACGCGCCGGTTGGCCAGCCGCAGCGCGGTGCGGATGCGGTTGGCGTCGTAGGAGAGGCCGGTCTCGACGCCGAACGGCCAGGTGAACTCCTCGTCCTCGCGGGTCCGCTGGATGAAGCCGAGGACGCTCTCGAGCGCCAGCCTCGACGCGATCTCGCCGGCATTGTGCCCGCCGAGGCCGTCGGCCACCAGGTACAGGCCAAGTTGCACGTCGTAGTAGAACCCGTCCTCGTTGATCTTCCGGATGCGCCCCGGATGTGTCACCCCGTGGACCGTGAGCATGCAGGCACTATCGCACAGAACACGCCGGTTTTGGCCGGTCCGCCGGCAGGCGATGGCCGTGGCTTCCTGTACAATGCCGGCAGCCGGCGGCGTGCCCTGATCCGGCGCACGCAGAGCACGTGGAGAGCCTCGGTTGCCGCCATCATTGCCTGAGGTCATCGGCAAGTACACGATCGAGCGCTTCATCGAGAGCGGCGGGATGGGGGACGTGTATCTCGCCCGCGATCCCAGCCTCGATCGCTCCGTCGCGATCAAGTTCCTGCGCGAAGGCTTCGACAACCAGGAGATGCGGGAGCGCTTCGAGCGCGAGGCCCGTGCGGCCGGCCGCATCTCGCACCCGAACATCGTCACCATCTACGAGTTCGGCGAGTTCGACCGGCGGCCCTACATCGCCATGGAGTTCGTCCGCGGCGAGCCGCTGTCCAAGCTGATCCGCCGCCGCGAGGCGATCCTGGTCGTGCGCAAGCTGGAAATGATGGAAGGACTGTGCGCCGGCCTGGCCTACGCGCACAAGGCCGGCATCGTCCACCGCGACATCAAGCCCGCCAACCTGATGGTCGACGGCGAAGGCGGTCCGCTCAAGATCCTCGATTTCGGCATCGTCCGCATGGCCGGTTCGGGCCTGACCTCACACGGTGTCCTGGTCGGCACTGTGAACTACATGTCGCCGGAGCAGATCGCCGGGTCTTCGGCCATCGACTACCGCAGCGACGTCTTCGCCGTCGGCTCGGTCATGCACGAGCTGTTCACCTACCAGCGCGCCTTCCCGGGCGAGATGGCCGACGTGCTCTACAAGATCGTGCACGCGCAGCCGGAGTCGGCGGCGAAGCTCACGCCCGGCCTCGATCCGGGCATCGTGCGCGCGATCGATCAGTGCCTCGACAAGTCGCCGGATCGGCGCTACCAGGATCTCGCCGTACTGCGGCGCGACCTGGCCCGGATCCGCCAGCGGCTCGAAGTGGAGGAGACCGACGGGTTCGGCCCGACCGCCCTGACGATGCGGGTCACGGAGCCGGCGTCCCCCGGCAGCCGGCCGAGCGGCGGGGCGCACGGCACGCCGATCCCGGGCACGCCGCCGCCGCTGACGCCGTCGTCTGCGCCGGCGTCCGGGCCGCCGGTGACCCCGGCCTCCGAGCGGGCGTGCCGTGCCGCCGCGGCCGCCGACCAACTGGCGCGCGCGCGGCGCGCCAACGAAGACGCGCGGGTCGAGCTCGAGCGGGAAGCGGCGGAGCACGACCGGCTCGAGGCCGAACGACTCGAGGAGGAGCGGCTCGAGGAGGAGCGACTCGAGCAGGAGCGCTTCGAGGCGGAGCGGCTCGATCGCGACAAGCAGCTCGAACGCGAGCGACTGGCTCGTGAGCGCGCTGAGGCCGAGCGGGCGCGGGTCGAGCGCGAGGAAGCCGAGCGGGTCCGCGCCGAACAGGCCCGCGCCGAACAGGCCCGCCTCGAGCAGGGTCGTCTCGAGCAGGCCCGCCTCGAGCAGGTTCGGCTCGAACAGGCTCGACTCGAGCAGGCCCGGGCGGAGGAGGCCCGCCAGGCCCAGGCCCGCCAGGAGCAGGGGCGGCTCGAGAAGGCCCGCGCCGAAGAGGCCGAGCGGGCGCGGATCGAGCGCGCCCGGATCGAGCGAGAACAGGCCGAGCAGACCCGGCTCGCGAAGGCCCGCGAGGCGCGCGAGAAGGCCGAGCGCGAACGGGCCGAGGCGCAGCGACGCGCCGAGGCGGATGGCAAGCGCCAGGCCGAGGCGAGGCGCCAGCAGCGACAGCGCGATCTGGCGCAGGCGCAGCAGGACGTCGCCGCGGGACGCGTCGTCGAGGCCGCCGAGCGGCTGCGGCCATGGGCCGCGGAATCGGCGGGCGACGCCGTCTTCACTGCCGTGCTGCGGCAGGCCGAGGCCGGCGCCTCACGGCTCGACGCCGAGCGGCGCCGGCAGGAGGCGCTGGCGAAGCAGCTGGCGTCGGCGAGCGAGCTCGTGCTGCGGCAGGATTTCGCCGGTGCCGGCCGCGTCGTGCAGGCGATCCTCGAGGCCCACCCGAACCAGCCCGCCGCGAAGAGCCTCGAGCGCGAGATTGCCCGCGGCGTCGAGCAGCGCGCCAAGGCCGCGACCGCGGTGGAGCGGGCGCACGCACTCTTTGCCGACAAGCCGGGGGAAGCGCTGGAGCTGCTCGAGCACTTCACGCCGGCGCACGGCCTCGTCGACAGCGCGCTCGCCAACCTGCGAGACCGCCACGCGGCGCGGGAGCGCGAGCGGCTGCTCCGCGAAAAGCGCGAGCGGAGGCAGGCGTCGATCGGGGCGGTGACGGCGCAGGCCGGTGCCCTCGCGCGCAGCCGCGCCGTTCAGGGCTCGGTCGCGGCGCTGCTGGTGGTGGTCGTCCTGATCGCGTCGTGGAGCAGCATCTTTCCGCCGGCGCCGATCGATCCGAACGCGGGCACCGGCACCGCGACGCCGGGCCCCGACGCCACGCCCGTCCAGCCAGCGGGCGGCAAAGGCACTTCGGGTACCGTCGACGGAGGGGCGAAGCCGTCCGGCGGCGACCGCGGCAAAGAGGCCGCGTCCGGCGTCGACAGCCCGAAGGGAAGCGGCAAACCCGATGGCGGCGCGACGAACCCGACCGGCAGCAAGGATGCCGGCGCCGGTGTGGTGGGCGTCCCGACGGGCCCGGCCACTGGCCCGACCTCAGGCACCAAGTCCGGCACTCCCGCGACCGGCGGCGGGAACACGCCGGAACCTGGCGGCGTCGTCACGCCGGGCGGCACGCCCTCGCCCGTCAACCCGACGCCTCCCGATCCCGGGTCGCCCTCCGGCCGTACGGAGACGCCGCCGGCCGATCCGGCTGGGCGCGACACGGTGCGGGTGGCGCCGCCCGGCAAGGACATGGTGGAGGTGGCCGAGGAGGAAATCCAGCGGTGGGTCGCCGACTACATGGATGCCTTCCGCGCGCTCAACGAGCCCCGCGTCCGATCGATGAACCCGAGGGCCCAGCTGAGCGCCAGGAGTGTCAAGTCCGCCTCGGTCACGTTTTCGAGCCTGGAAATCTACGCGCACGAGAACGGCCAGACCGCGATCTTGAAGGCGGACGTGCAGTACACCTACGAGTTCAAACGGGCGGGAGCTCCTGCGACCAAGCCGCCGCAGCCCATCGAGTGGCGGATGCGCAGAACCGCGAACGGGTGGGTCGCCAACCCGTGACGCCGCAGTAGCGCCGCGTGACGAATGGCGAGGACGGAGTCCGGAGCCATCGTCTGGTCGACGCGCGAAGGCGCGTCGGCAAATAGCAGGCCGCACGCCAAGAAGCCGGCCCGCGGCGCGGCGTGAGAGCCGCGCCGCAACTAGAAGACGTAGTCGAGACCGACGACCAGCGTCGGCTTCGGCTTGAGGCCCCCGTCGCTCATCGGGAAGAGTACGTTGGCGTTCAGCAGCAGCGTGCGGGCGACGTTGATCTTGACGCCGACCACGCCGAGCAGCAGGTTGAGCCGGCCCTTTTCATCGAGCAGCGAGAACTCCTGGCTCGAGGTGACGCTGCCGGTCGGCAGGTTGCCCGGCAAGCGGTTGGGGTAGACGTTGTCGCGCAGCTCGAAGCGCGACACGTCCATCAGCGTGCGGCCTTTGACGTCGAAGCCGAGGGTGACGCGCGAGCTGGCGGCGACGTTGACGCCAAACGTGTAGTTCAGCTCGTTGGGGAAGGCCAGGTCGATGTCCGCCACGGGCAGGCCGCCCGTGATCGTCTCGACCCGGTGCTCGTTCGAGTCGACTTCGATCTCGCCTGCGGCCAGGCTGCCTTCGCCGCTCGAGAGCGTGTAGCCGACGTTGACGTGCGGGCTCACGCGGCCGTAGTCGCCGGAGTAGATGAACAGCATCTGCGCCTGGGTCGCGCCGGTGCCGAGCAACTCGTCCTTGTCGCCGGTCGGCAGCCGCAGTTCAAGGCCGGCCGCGAGCGACGTCGTGTCGCCGCGCAGGAAGTTGTACTTCGCGCGCAGCGAAAGGTCGCCGAGCCCGTCCGAGGAGCCGCTCTCGCTGAAGGTGGCGCGATCGGCGCCGGCGGCGTCGAAGCTGTGGATCAGCGGGTTGCTGGCGGACGCGGTGCGGAAGATGCGGCCGTCGACGCGGGCGTCGATCTCGACGTGCACGAACGGGATGGCGACGCCGAGCTCGAAGTTGTCGGTGACGCCGTGGGTGGCGAAGAGCACGTTGGCCCGCGTGCTGATGTCGACTGACAGGTTCGACTGCAGCAGGTCGCGCTCGAACTCCGGCGTGAAGTTGGTCGGCTGCGTCGGGTTGCCCGGCGCCAGACAGCAGTCGTTGTGCTGCCGGATGAACGAGAGCGCGCCGGTGTCGAGCGGGACGCCCTCGAACGAGTCGTAGCTCGTCGAGTGGAAGGCGAAGCCGACGTTGGTCTGGCCCTTGCCGATGGTGATGGCCCGCTCGGCGAAGGCCGGGCCGAAGGTCTCACTGGCCGGCGACACTTCACCGGTCATCGAATCGGTCGTGAAACTGAAACCGCCCGACGACGACCCGAGCGGGAACGCCAGCAGCTGGGCGCCGAGCTCGACATTCATCTGACGGGCCGACAGCGACAGGCTCTCGCCGACGAGGAAATGCGGCTCGTGGATGCCGCCGGGCTGGTTGGGAGCCGTTCGGTTCAGCGTCGACTCCTGGATGACGCGGCCGACGAGGCCGGCGAGCGGCGCTTGGGCGGCGGCAGGGGACGCCGCGAGCAGAGACAGTGCAGCGGTCGTCAACCCGCGTCGGACGGAAAGGGATGCCATCAAACCTCCTGACCAGGAAACGAAAACCGGGACCGAGCCGAACATCGGCCGGTGTGCGCGTCACCTGTCGGCTGCCCGACGCCCTGCCTCGATGTCGACGGTGACGAGGAGGAGCGCGCCGGCGACGAAGAACGGAATCACCGATAGGATCGCCGCCCGGTTGGAGTGGGTCAGCGCAACAGCCACCGAGAATAGCAAAGGCCCGAAGATCCCGGCGAACTTCTCGAACACCGCGAAGAAGCCGAAGAACTCGGCCGTGCGGTCCTTCGGAATGAGGCTGGCGAAGAGCGACCGGCTGAGCGCCTGGCTGCCGCCCTGGACGAGCCCGACGAGGCAGGCCAGCACGATGAAGTCGCGCGCCGTCGTCATGCGGAACGCGAGCACGCTGATCACCGTGTAGAGCCCGAGCGACGCCAGGATCGCCGGCTTGGCGCCGACCCGCGCGGCGACCGCGCCGAACAGGAAGGCGGACGGCACGCCGATGAACTGTACCAGCAGCAGCGCCCCGATCAGGCTGCCCTGATCGATGCCGACCTGGGTGCCGTAGATCGTCGCCATCCGGATCATCGTGCCGATGCCGTCGTTGTAGAGCATGAACGCGACGAGCATCGTGAAGGCGTGGCGGTAGCGCCGCAGCTCGCGCAGCGTCTGCCGGAGGCGGACGAACGCGGTGGCGATCGACGCCGCGGCCGCGGCGGCGGGATCGACCGGCGGTTCGCTGATCCGCCGGAACAGGGGGATCGAGAACAGCGCCCACCACACCGCGACGCTGACGAACGCGGCGCGGGTCGCGACGCCGGCGTCGGGGAAGCCGAACCAGGCTGGCTGCAGGATCCACGCGAGGTTGATGGCGAGCAGCACGCCGCCGCCGAGATACCCGATTGCATAGCCGGCCGTGGACACCCGGTCCAGTTCGTCCGGCCGCGCGATGTGCGGCAGCAGTGCGTCGTAGAAGGTCAGCGACCCGTAGATGCCGATGTTGCCGAGCATGAACAGGGCGAGCGCCAGCGCCCAGTCGCCGCGGCCGACCAGGCCCAGGCCCGCCGAGGCGGCGATGCCGAGGCCGGTGAAGACCGCGAGCAGCGCTTTCTTGCGGCCGGTGGCGTCGGCGAGCGCACCGAGCAGCGGCGAGAGCACCGCGACCAGCGTCAGCGCGATCGTGGTGGCGATCCCGAAGCGGAAGGTCGCGGTGGCGTCGTCGAGGCCGTCGGCGGCGACCGTGGCGTAGTAGATCGGGAAGACCGCGGCGACGACCGTGGTCATGAACGCGGAGTTGGCCCAGTCGTACCAGACCCACGCGCGCAGCTCGGGCCGGTGCAGGCCGAGGCGGGCCAGCCACGACGACGACAGCGGATCGGCGGCCGACGGCGGCATCAGAAGGTCCGGCGGGCGACCCACTCGCGGAGGAGCGAGTCGACCACGACGTAGCGGCCGTCCGGCTCGCGGGCGATCACATCCTGGCGCATCAGCGCCGCGAGCGCCGTCTGCACGCTCGACGCCCCGCCGAGCCGATGCCGGTGCCGCGTCTCGGTGGCGAGCAGCTCGACCCCCCGCTCGAGCACCACGGCGCGCAGCGCGGCGCGCTGGCCGAGCGTGAGCCGGAGCCAGGTCGCCTCGAACAGCATCTGCTGCTCGCCGAGCAGGCGGTGCAGCGTGGCGTGCAGGTCCTCGAGCCCGACGCTGCGGCGCTTGAGCGTGGTGGCGCGATCCCACGTTTCGTGGGCGAGGCGCTGGACGTCGTAGGGGAGGTTGCCGGCGAGGTCGACGATGGCGTCGCCGAGGCCGGTCTCGGGCTTGAGCCCGGTGGCGGCGAAGCGCGCCTCGAGGAACGCGGCGAACTCGTCGGCCGGGATCCGCTCCAGGCGCATGACCGGACCGGCCTTGTAGAACGGCCGCTTCATGCCGACCATCTGCTCCATCAGGCTCGGCTCGGATCCGGCGAAGACGTAGCCGACCTTCCGCTGCTGCTGGACCGCGGCGCGGAGGGCGTGCTCGACCTGACCGTTGTCGAAGGCGGTCACCGCCTGGAACTCGTCGAGCGCGATCACGATGGAGCGGCGCAGGCGCTCGGCGAGGAGGCCGGGCAGCGCGAACACCTCTTCGGCGAGGCGGCTGGCGTCGCGCGGCGTACGGACGGTGGGGAAGGATACCGCGAGCGCCGCCGCGCCGGCCGGGCCGGCCTCGAGCCGGACCTCGGGCCGAGACGCCGGGAACAGCTCGCTCAGCCAGCCGCGCGCCTTCTCGGCCTTCGCCTCGAGCGCCAGCAAGGCGCGGGCGTAGCCCTCCAGGAAGGCGACGTAGGAGCTGAAGCTGCTGACCGTCAGCTCGAGCGTCAGGATCCGCTTGCGCGCCAGCTGCGCCAGCGCCTGGCGGACCAGCGACGACTTGCCGTAGCGGCGGGGCGAGATCAGGAACACCTTCTGGCCTTCGGCCAGATCGGTGACCAGCCGATCGAGCTCGACGACGCGGTCCGCGAACGCTTCGAGCGGCACGATCTCACCGTAGACGAAGGGGTTGTGCATGACGTTACGTCGATCGACGTCATGATAACGCGGATCGACGTAACGGCGCCAGGCCCCGCCCCGCCGAAGCCGAGTGCTACGAGGCAGGCGGCGGAGGGTCGGGCGGAGGAGCGGGCGACGGCAGGCTCGGCGTTGGCAGCGGCGCGCCGGGCACGGCTTCGACCGGGACTTCGACGGCCGTCTCGGGTCGAACCACCCACTGCGCGTAGGTGGTCCAGTCGGTGCGTTCCTGCGGCAGCCACGGCAGCTGGCGGCGGCCATCGCTGCCCGGCAGGGCCCAGGTCCCGATCACGACGACGGTCGAGGCAAGTGACGGCGTCGCCGCCGTGGGGACACGGATCCGGAAGGTCATACCCTCGGGAGGGATGGCCAGGTAGGTCGCGCGCCAACGATCCGCGCGCTCGGCGCCGACCGGCGTGGCGCGGACCGGGACGATCCCCTGCGGCAGGTGCAGCGTGGCGCCAAGGCCCTCGCGCTGCGGCGAGACCGCGACCTCGTAATCGACCTGACCGGGCGAGTCCGCTGCCGCGACGATGCGGGCCACGACACGTGCCGGCGCCGTCGTCGCCTCGCCCTGGCGGCGGAACCGGAATGCGCCGGAGGCGCTGCCGACCGTGACCGAGGCGGGGAGTGCCGCGCCGGCATCGACCTGGCGCCAGCGTGCGGCCTGATCCGAGCCGTGCGCCAGATCGAGGCCGGGCTCGTTGCCGCCGACCTCCCACCAGGCCTGACCGATCACCGCGTCGTGGACGTAGACGACGGATCGCCGCGCCGGGCGATCCGCGGTGTACGGCGCCGCCATGTAGGCCAAGCCGAGCGTGACGGCGAACGCGGCGAGGAGGCCCGTGCCCATCGAGCCGTGGCCCCGGCGCCCTTCCACGAAGCCGATCAGCGCCGCCACAGCCGGCGGCACGATCATCATGCCGGCGAAGGCGATGAACAGGGGCAGCACCCAGATCGGCGTGACGATCGGCAGGCGGCCGAGGACCGCGACCAGGAACTCGTAGAGCATCAGGCCGTCGCGCAGGAACAGGAGCGTCGTCACGACCAAGACCAGCCCCGACGCGGCGCGGAGCCACGCGGTGCGAGCCGGCGGGACCACCGCGAGGGCGGCGCCGGCGATCGCCAGACTGAAGGCCCAGAGCGGCGAGGCGAGCGGCGCCTTGGCCTCGAAGATCGCGGTGATCCCGCACCACAGCGGCAGCATCAGGGCCCAGACGCTGGCCGGCTCGCGAAGGTAGCGGACGCGCTCGGGCACGACGAAGGCCAGCCGCGTGAGCAGCCACGGGCCCAGCACGCCGCTGACCACGATCAGCGCGCAGGCCCGCATCGGCGAGGCGTACCACGGATGATGGACCGCGCTCGACGCGACCAGCAGCCACGACGCGCCGACCATCGCGACGACCGCCGTGGCGAGCGCCAGCACGCCCCACAGGGCGGTGGCGATGAAGCGGATCGCGTCGCTGGCGGCGAGGTGCCGCACCATTCGCACCCAGGCGACGACGCCGAGGCAGATGGCCAAGACCGCCAGCAGCCGGCCCTGCCAGTCGGCGAGCACGATCACCGTGCGCTCGCCGATCGAGGCGAAGCGGACGTCGCGATCGCCGGCCAGGCGATCGAGTGCGTCCATCGCCCGCATCGTCGTCACCGTGCTCTCGCCCATCTGGAGCAGCGTGTCCGAGGCGACGCGATCGGCGGTGTCGCGGGAGGTGTGGTAGGCGTGGCTGTTGCCGACCGGCGCCATGTTGAGGCCGGGGATCCCGGCCGCCTTCAGCACGGTGAAGTCGGTGTCGTTGGGCAGGCGCTTGTAGATCTCGAGCGCGTAGGAAGCGCCGTGCGGACGCGGCGCGGCGTTGGCCCAGGTCCGGATCAGCGTCTCGTTGAGGGGACCCGATTCGAACAGGATCGCCGGCCCGGTCGATCCGGTCGACTCCAGGTTGATGTAGCCCTTGAGCCTGGCTCGAAGCTCGGCGTCGCCCATCGCACCGACCGCGCCCATCAGGCCGAACTCCTCGCCATCGGTCAGCAGGACGACCAGCGTATGGCGCAGCGCCGGCGCGGTGGCCAGGAGGCGCGCCGCTTCGAGCGCGACCGCCGTGCCGATGCCGTCGTCCATGGCGCCGGGCGCGCTCGGGACGGAATCGTAGTGCGCGACCAGGGCGATGGCGTCGTGGCGGCTGCCCGAACGCGTCGCCACGATGTTGGTGACGCGCATGGTGCGGCCGTACTCGGGGCGCGACGCGTCGACCGTCTGGGTGCGGACGTCGAAGCCGTAGAGGCGCAGCTGATCGACCAGATAGGCGCGCGCCGCGGCGTTGGCGGCCGATCCGGTCGGGCGGGGGCCGGCGTTGGTCAGGCGCTCGATGTGCGCGCGGGCGTTGTCGACGCGGAACGGGACGTCGCTCTGCCGGGCGCAGCCCGAGAGCGACGCCAGCGCGACGATGAGCGCAAGCGGCCATCCGCGGCGGCCTTGTCGTGACGGAGGGAGCCTGCCGGAGAGGGCTGCGCGCGTGGTCATAGTGGGCTCAGGTCACCGCGGAGTGCTGGGCATCGCCGGCTGGAGGGCGGGGTCGTCGAGCGACAGCGCGCCGGTGTAGACGGCCATGCCGACGACGGCGTCGATGCCGAGCGCATCGAGCGCCAGAATCTCCTCGCGGGTGCGGATGCCGCCGGCGGCCGTCAGCGACTTCGCCGTCGCCGCCCGCACGGCCTCGACGGCAGCCATGTCGATGCCCTGCATCAGGCCCTCGGTGTCGACGTGCGTGTAGAGGAAGCCGCCGCAGAACGGCTCGAGCTCGCGCACCGCTTCTACTGCGGTGAGTGCCGTCGCTTCCGTCCAGCCTCGGATGACGACCTTCCCGCCGGCGCTGTCGACGGCCGCGATCACGCGCTCGATGCCGACGGCGTCGGCGAGGTCGCGGGCGAAGACGCGATCGATCCGGCCGCCCGAGAACAGCGCCGAGCTGACGATGACCTGCTGCGCGCCGGCCGCGATCAGGGCCTGGGCCCGGGCGATGGTCCGCACGCCGCCGCCGACGCGGCAGGGCAGCTGGGCGCAGATGCGGCGCACGATGACGTCGTTGGCGCCGGTCTCGAGCGCGCCGTCGAGGTCGATGAGCTGGACGCGCGTGTAGTGAGCGAACTTCCGCACCCAGGCGTCGATGTCGTCCGAGGCGAGCGCCAGCCGCTTGCCCTGCACCAGCTGGACGACCTGGCCGCCCTTGAGATCGATGGCAGGAATGAACATGTGTCGGGCCGATTCTAGCAGCCGCTCCCGGAGCGTCTCCCGGAGCGTCTCCCGGAGCGCCTCCCGGAGTGCTGGCTGCCCACGGCGCCGCTGAGGGCGGCGCCGCCAACCAACTCAGCGCAATGTCTTGCGAACGACCAGCTTCAGGCCGGACCAGGTGTTGTCGACGGCGCACACCTTGACGTCGACGAAGCCGAGCGGGAGGGCGAGATCCCGGACCGTGTCCTCGGTGACCTCGCTGGGAATCCCGGCCGCCTTCTTCGGCCACGAGACCCAGACGATGGCCTCGGATCCGAGCCCGGCGCGGGCCCGATCCAGGACTTCCTGGAGGCGGCCCTTTTTCGTGACGAAGGCGTGCAGCAGCTCGACGTCCTTGGTCAGCCTGGTGGCGAACGCCACCTTCGCGCCGACTGGAGCGATCAGCGCCGAGTAGTCCAGCGGTGCGTCGACCACGTGAAGCGTCATCCCCGGCTTGATGCCGAGTTTCTGCGGCAGCGGCGTTCCCGAGTACCCGGCGATGGCCATTCTGAGTCAGCCCCTGGTGTGCAGGCGCATCGGGATGGCGGCCTTGGCCAGGTGGGCCTTGAGGTCGCCGACTCCGTGCTCCGAGAAGTGGAAGATGGACGCGGCCAGCGCTGCATCAGCGCGGCCGCGGGTGAAGACGTCGACGAAGTGATCGAGTGTGCCGGCGCCGCCCGAGGCGATCACCGGGATCGAGACGGCGCGGGACACCGCGGCCGTCAGTTCGCAGTCGAAGCCGCTCCGGGTGCCGTCGCGGTCCATCGACGTGAGCAGGATCTCGCCGCCGCCGCGGTCGGCGGCCTCGCGCGCCCATTCGACCGCGTCGCGGCCGGCGTCGCTGGTGCCGCTGCGGGCGTAAACGGCGAAGCCCGGCTCGCCGGTCGGTGCCTTGGCTCGCTTGGCGTCGATGGCCACGACCACCGCCTGGCTGCCGTAGCGGACCGCGAGGCGCGAGATCAGGTCGGGATCCTTCAGCGCCGCGCTGTTCAAGCTGACCTTGTCGGCGCCGGCCTCGACCACCGCCGCCGCGTCGGCCTCGGTGCGGATGCCGCCGCCGACGGCGAGCGGGATGAAGAGATTGCGCGCGACCTCCGCGATGGTGTGGGCGAGCGCGCGGCGTGTCTCGAGCGTCGCCGTGACGTCCAGGATCACGACTTCATCGATCCCTTCGACGTTGTAGCGCGCGGCAAGCTCCGCCGGATCCCCGGCCGAGCGCAGGCCTTCGAACTTCACGCCCTTGACGACCTGCCCGTCGCGGACGTCCAGGCACGCGATGATCCGCTTCGACGCGTGCGCCATGCCTCCCGGAGACGCTCCTGGAAGCGTTCCGGGAGACGCTCCCGGAGACGCTCCCGGAGAGGTGGGTGAAACTCCTAGAGTCCTCCCCATCCTGCTGCAGAAATTGCGCAGCATCTGCAGGCCGGCGTCGCCAGACTTCTCGGGGTGGAACTGCAGGCCGAAGATCGCGTCGCGCTCGACCGCGCTGGCGAACGTGTTCGGGCCGGTCGAGGTCGTCGCCACGGTCGCCTTGCCAACCGGGGCTGCGTAGGAATGGGTGAAGTAGGTCTGCGTACCGGCGTCGACACCAGCCAGGATCGCCGACGGCCTCGTCGGGCTCACGGCGTTCCATCCGACGTGCGGCACCTTGAACTCGGCCCAGCCGTCGGCGCTGAGCTGCACGGAAGGATCCCACTCGGGCCCGAGCTTCCGGCAGCGGCCTGGCAGCAGCCCGAGCCCGGGCAGCCCCGGCGCCTCGGTGCTGCCCTCGAACAGGAACTGCAGACCGAGGCAGATGCCGAGGAGCGGCTTGCCGGCGCGCGCGTGCGCCAGGATCGCCTCGCGCCACGGCGCATCGAGCACCGCCGTCGCCTCGAAGTGGCCGACGCCGGGCACGATCAGGCCGTCGGCGCCGGCGATCTCGCCGGGCGACACCGGCGTGAACACCTCGGCGCCGGCGGCGGCGAGCGCCTTGCGCACCGACGTGAGATTGCCGGCCCGATAGTCGATCAGGGCGATCTTCACTACATCAACCCCTTCGTGCTCGGCAGCATCGTCTTCAACTGCTTGTCTTTCGAACAGGCGACGCGCAGCGCCCGCGCGAACGCCTTGAACACCGCTTCGATGTGATGGTGGCTGGAGCGCCCGTAGAGCACCTTGACGTGGACGTTGGCGCGGGCGCCGATCGAGAAGCCCTCGAAGAAGTCGTGGACGAGCTCGGCCTGCAGGTCGCCGACCTGCTTCACCTTCAGCTTCAGGTCGACCGCGACGTGCGGCCGGCCGCCGAGATCGATCGCGGCGACGGCGAGCGTCTCGTCCATCGGCATGATGAAGTAGCCGGCGCGGTTGATGCCGCGTCGGTCGCCGAGCGCCTGCGTGACGGCCTCGCCGAGCGCGATGCCCAGGTCTTCGACGGTGTGGTGCTGATCGACGTCGAGGTCACCGGTGGCGGCGATCTTCAGATCGAAGGCGCCGTGCCGCGCGAACAGCTCGAGCATGTGATCGAGGAAGCGGATTCCCGTGCGCACCTCGTAGCGTCCGCGGCCCTCGAGACCGATGGCGAGCTGGATCTGGGTTTCGGTCGTTCGACGGTCGATCACGCCACGGCGCACAGGATGTCCTCCAGGGCGGCGAGCGCCTGCTCGGTGTGAGCGAGGACGCCGGCCGTGACGCGGATGCAGCCCGCGCAGCCCGGCTCACTCGAGCGGTCGCGGACGAAGATGCGGCGCGCGCGGAGCGCCTCGACGGTCGCGGTGGCGCGATCGCCGACCCGCACCAGCACGAAGTTGGACTCGCTCGGCCAGTAGAGGAGCCCGAGCCGATCGCACACCGCGTAGACGCGGGCCTTCGAGGCGCGGACCTGCGCGCGATAGGCGTCCAGGTGCGCCTGGTCGCCCAGGGCGGCTTCGAGCGCCACCACCGCGGCGACGTTGATGCTGTAGGGCGGCAGCGACCGCCGCAGCCGCGCGATCACCGCCTCGTCGCCAACGACCGCACCGATGCGCAGCGCCGCGAGCCCGTAGGCCTTGGCGAAGGTCCGGCCGACGACGACGTTCGTCGCCGCGCGCAGCTCGTCGAGGAAGTGCGCGTCGGTGAAGTCGGCGTAGGCCTCGTCGACGAAGACGAGCCCGTCCGGGACTGCACGTGCGAGCGCGTGCACCGCAGCAGACGGGATGAGCAGGCCGGTCGGGTTGCCCGGGCTGGTCAGGTAGATCACCCGCGTCCGCGGCGTGATCGCCGCCAGCGCGGCGTCGAGCGGGAACGTCAGATCGGCCGGCGGGGCGACGCGGACGATACGGCCGCCGACCGCCTCGATGCAGTCGGCGTACATGCCGAAGCAGGGTTCGGCGATCAGGCCCTCTGGCGCGCCTCCGTTCGTCCCGGACGGTGTCCCGGACACGGTTCCGGTCCCTGTCCCGGACGCCGTCCCGGACGCCGTCCCGGACGAACTGCCGAGCTCGCGCCGCTGCAGATACGCGATCGCCGCCGCCAGGATCCCCTCGTCGAGGCCGTTGGTCAGGAGCAGCCGCGCCGGATCGACGCCCAGATACCGCGCGCAGACGTCGTTGACGCGGCCGTAGTCGGGATAGATCGCCGCGTCCATCGGCGAGAGCGCGCGCAGCGCCTCGATCACCTTCGGCGAGCAGCCGCCGGTGTTCTCGTTGAGGTGCAGACGGAGGCCGTCCCCCAGCTCGGGCTCGCGCTGGTACTGGCTGGACATCACCGTGCTCCCTGCCGTCCGGCGCCGTCCGACGACACCCGGATCCGGATCGAGGCGGCGTGCGCGGACAGCCCCTCCGCGTCGGCGAGCGCGATCGCCGTCGGGGCCAGCCGGTGCAGTCCGGCCCGGGACAGCGTCTGCACGCTCGATACCCGGACGAAGTCGGCGGCCGACAGGCCGCCGCGGAAGCGCGCCGCGCCGCTCGTCGGCAGCACGTGGTTCGAGCCGGTGGCGTAGTCGCCGGCCGCCTGCGCCGACCACGGCCCGACGAAGATCGCTCCGGCGGTGGTGATCTGTGCGGCGACCGCCGCGGTATCGACGACCAGGTGCTCCGGCGCCATCGTGGTAGCCAGCTCGATCGACTGCGCCAGCCCGCGCGTCACGATGATCCCGCCGCGCCTGGTCAGCGACGCCTGGGCGGTCGGGTTCGTGGCGGCCTGTGCCGTGGCGGCCGCCCGCACGGCGTTGGCGAGCCGCTTGCTGGAGGTGATGAGCACCGCGCGCGCGTCCGGATCGTGCTCGGCCTGCGCCACGAGGTCGGCGGCGATCCACTCGGCGTGGCCGGTGTCCGAGATGATTACGATCTCGCTCGGGCCGGCGAAGAAGTCGATGCCGCAGTCGCGGGCGACGAGCGCCTTGGCCGCGGCCACCCAGGCGTTGCCCGGACCGACGATCTTGTCGACGCGCGGCACGCTCGCCGTGCCGTAGGCCATCGCCGCGACGGCATGGGCGCCGCCGATGCGGTAAAGCCGCGACACGCCGGCTTCGAGCGCCGCCGCCAGCACCGCCGGCTCCGGCCGCGGACAGCAGGCGATTACCTCGCCGACACCGGCGACGCGGGCGGGAATCGCGGTCATCAGCAGCGACGACGGCAGTGGATAGCGGCCGCCGGGGACGTAGCAGCCGACCCGCGCCAACGGCGTGACGCGCTGCTCGACGACGACACCCGCCCACGCCGCGGTGCGCGAGCCCTTCGGCACCTGCGTCCGCGCGATGCGGCCGATGACGCGGGCGGCGCGCTTGATCGCCGCGCCCACCGGGCGGCTCACCCGCCGGGCCCCGGCCTCGATCTCGGCGCGCGGGATCTCGACGGCGCCGGCCGGGCCGGACGCCGGCAGCTTGTCGAAGCGGCGCGCGTAGGCAACGAGCGCGCGATCGCCGCTCCGCCGCACGTCGGCGACGATCGCGGCGACGCGCTTGACGAGGGCGGCGTCGTCGGCCGGATCGACGGCCAGCAGCCGGCCCAGGGCGCGCGGATCCGAAGCGGAAATGATCTTCAGCATGGTGGCGCGCGCGGCTACATCACGATCTTGTTGAGCGGGTACTCGACGATGCCTTCGGCGCCGGCGGCCTTGAGCCGCGGGATGAGATCGCGCACGGTGCGCTCCTCGAGGATCGTGTTGAGCGCCACCCAGTCGCCTTCGGCGAGGGGCGAGATGGTCGGCCGCCGCAGCGCCGGCAGCAGGCCGAGGATGCGGGCGAGGTCGTCGCGCCGCGCGTTGAGCATGATCCCGACCCGGCCCTGCGCCGCGATCGCCGCCTTCAGCAGCAGCGAGATGTTCTCCAGCTTCTCCCGCTTTTCGGGGTCGATCCAGGCGTCGCGGTTGGCGATCAGCTGGGTATTCGATTCCATCACCGTGTCGATGATGGCGAGGCGGTTGGCGCGCAGCGTCGAGCCGGTCTCGGTGGCCTCGACGATGCCGTCGGCGAGCACCGGCGGCTTGACCTCGGTCGCGCCCCACGAGAACTCGACCAGCACTTTGATCCCCATCCGCTTGAAGTACTGCTCGGTCACCTTCACCAGCTCGGTGGCGATGGTCGCGCCCTCGAAGTCCTGCGGGCGCTTGAAGCGGGAATCCTCGGGCGCTGCCAGCACCCAGCGGACCTTGCCGAAGCTCTGTTTGGCGTAGACCAGGTCGCAGACGCTGACCACCGGCGGGATGTTCTCGCCCAGGCTCTCGACCGGCAGCACGGCGGCGCCGAGCTGCTCGGCGATCCAGTCCTGGCCGGTGAGGCCGGCGTCGAGGACGCCGTCGGCGACGTAGCGCGCCATTTCCTGGGCGCGGATCAGCATGCACTCGATCTCGGGGTCGTCGACGGTCGGGAAGTACGATCGCGAGTTGACGTAGACGTTGAAGCCGGCGCGCGCGAAGAGCGCAACGGTGGCGTCCTGGAGCGAGCCCTTGGGGATGCCGAAGCGCAGCCTCACGAGCGCACCGTCCCGGACGCCGTCCCGGACGCCGTCCCGGACGCCGTCCCGGACACGTGCGGCTGACCGGCGGGGTCGACCGGCGGTGCGTCGGGCGCCGCCAGTGACAGCTCGTGGAAGCACGTGCGCGTCCCGGTGTGGCAGACGACGCCGTCGCCGAGGCAGGTCGCCTCGACCAGGATGGTGTCCTCGTCGCAGTCGATCCAGATCCTGCCGACCTGGAGCTTGTTGCCCGACGTCTCGCCCTTGGTCCAGAGCGTGTTTCGGGTGCGCGAGAAGAAGGTCACGAAGCCGGTGCGCCGGGTGACGTCCCAGGCCTCCTGGTTCATGAAGCCCACCATCAGGACGTCCCGGGTGGCGGTGTCCTGCACGACCGCCGGTACCAGGCCGTGAAATTTGGAGAAATCGATCGTCGTCATGGTCGTCTGTCACCCGTGCGCCGGCGGTCGGGCCGGACCCACAACGGGCCCAAGAACAATCGCTGGAACGCGGGCAAAAAAAAACGCCTCGCCGGGATGGTCGGCGAGGCGTGCGTCTCAGGCGTGTCCGTGCCCTTTACTGTCCGCGCAAACCTCGACCGGCTCCATGATGGGCATGGCCCACCCCATGATGGACGTGTCCATCAACGTGGAGCGCGTGGTCGCGGCGCAGGGCGGACAGGGACAGAAACACTGCCCTAGACGGTACCGGACGCTCCCGAGGTTGTCAACCGGCCGGCGCCGTTCCAGCCTATACTTTCTTGTTTTTCCCCCATCGGGCAGGCGTCGTTTCCCCCCTCAGGCGTTCGTTTCGAAGCCACTACGGAGGACCGGGTGCGCGACAGTGAAGCGCAGTACCGAAGCATCGTCGAGAGCCTGCCGTTGCTCGTTTGCCGGTGCACACCCGCCGGCGTGATCGAGTTTGTCAACGAGGCCTATGCCAACCACTTCGGCCGGACCCCGGCCGCCCTGGTCGGCACGAGCCTGCTCGACCTCGTACCGGGGGCGGATCGCGACCGTCTCCGCGATCTCCTGGGCAGTGTTCCACCAGACGGTCCTCCCATCAGCCTCGACTATCGCAGTGTCGCTGCCAACGGGGCTGAGCGGGTGCATCGCTGGACGAACACCGCCGTCCGCGACAACGCGGGCCGGATCATCGCCATCCAGGCCTTCGCGGAGGACGTCACCGAGCGTCATCGTGCCGAGCAGGCCGTGCAGATCAGCGAGCAGCGGCTGCAGTTCTTCCTCGACCACGCCCCCGGGGCGCTGGCGATGCTGGATCGCGACCTGCGGTATCTCGCGGTGAATCGCCGCTGGAAAGACGAGTACACGAGGCCTGGCGAGGATATCGTCGGGCGGTACCACTACGACGTCTACCCCAACACACTCGAATCCTGGAGTGAGGCGTACCGGCGGGGCCTCGCTGGCGAGGGTACCCGGGTGGAGCGGGAGCGCGTGGCGCTCCGCGACCGGGCCACCGTTTGGCTACGCTGGGAAGTCCAGCCGTGGTTGGACTTGGCCGGCACGGTCGGTGGTCTCGTCTTCTTCGTCGAAGACATTGGTGCCCGCGTGCAGTCGGAAGAGGCGGCCTCGACTGCGCGCCAGGGTCTCACCGAGCTGATCGCCACCATCGACGGCATCGTCTGGGAGGCGGACGCCACGACCTTCGCCTTCACGTTCGTCAGTGCCCAGGCCGAGCGCCTGCTCGGCTATCCGGTCAGCGCGTGGTTGGACGACCCGGGCTTCTGGGCGGCGCACATCCACCAGGCCGACCGCGACGCCTCGGTGCAGTACTGCATCGAATGCACGCAGGCCAACCGCGATCACCAGTTCGACTACCGGATGATCGCCGCCGACGGGCGCGTCGTCTGGCTGCAGGATCGCGTCACCGTGCACGCCGTCGACGGACGTGCGGTGACGCTGCGCGGCGTCATGGTCGACATCACCGATCGCAAGCACGCCGAGGCGGCGGTGCGCGAAAGCGAGGAGCGTTTCCGCACGCTCGCCGACTCCGCGCCCTTGATGGTCTGGAGCTGCGGGCTCGATCGGCGCTGCGAGTACGTCAACCAGCGCTGGACGGCGTTCACCGGGCGCGACGCGACCCAGCTGCGGCCGGATGGCTGGGCGGAGCTCGTCCACCCGGACGACCGGGCCGAGAGCCTGGCGCGACAGGACGCCGCCTTCGAGACCCGGACCCCCTTCCAGATGGATCACCGGTTCCGCCGTGCCGACGGCGAGTATCGCTGGGTCTCGACCCACGCCGTGCCGCGGCAGGACGCGGCCGGCGCCTTCAGCGGCCTGATCGGCACGATCGTCGACATCACCGAGCGCCGCCGCGCCGAGGAGTCCCGCCAGCGTCTCGAGGCGCAGCTGCGCCAGTCGCAGAAGATGGAGGCCATGGGCACGCTCGCCGGCGGTATCGCCCACGACTTCAACAACCTCCTCGCGGCGATCGGTGGCAACCTCGAGCTGGTCGCGATGGACCTCGAGAGCACGCACCCGGTCCAGGCAAGCCTGGGCGAGGTGCGCGGCGCCGTCCGGCGCGCCACCGAGCTGGTGCAGCGAATCCTCACGTTCAGCCGCCCGGACGCCTACGACCAGAAGGCCCTCCAGCTCGGGCCGGTGGTGATCGAGGCGGTCCGGCTGCTGCGTTCGGTCATTCCAGCCGGAACCGATCTCGTGCACGCGATCGCGCCCGATCTGCCCGACGTCATGGCCAACGCCTCGCAGGTCCACCAGGCGATCGTCAACCTGGTGACCAATGCCTGGCAGGCGATGGACGGCGACCCGGGTCGGATCGACGTGCGGCTCGACGCGTTCGTCGTCGATCGCGCGTTCACCGACACCCACGGCGAGCTGCGGCCCGGCCCGCACGTCCGCCTCTCGGTCCGCGACACCGGCCACGGCATGGATGCCAGCACGGCCGAGCGCATCTTCGAGCCGTTCTTCACCACCAAGAAGCCTGGCAAGGGCACCGGGCTGGGCCTGTCGATGGTCCATGGCATCGCCCGTGGCCACGGCGGCGCGATCCTCGTCGAAAGCCAGCCGCGGCGGGGCGCGACGTTCACGATCCTGCTCCCGGTGTGCGTGGAGGCAGCCGAGGAGACGCCGGAAGCGGGCCCCGTGCCAGAGGCCCTGCGAGGCCACGGCGAGCGCATCCTGTGCGTCGACGACGAGCCGGCGCTGGTGACGCTGGCGGTGCGCTTCCTCGAGCGCCTCGGCTATCGCGCCATCGGCTATACCGGCGCCGAGGAGGCGCTCGCCGCCTTCCGCCGCCAACCCGATGCCTTCGATCTCGTCGTGACCGATTACAACATGCCCGGCATGTCCGGCATGGATGTCGCGCTGACGGTGATGAGCGTTCGGCCATCGATGCTGGTGGCGCTGGCGTCCGGGTATCTGCGCCCGGCCGAAGTCGAGCACGCCCGAGCCCTCGGCATCCGCGCCACCATCGCCAAGCCGTATACGCTCGAGGACCTGGGCGCCGCGGTGCAGAATCTCCTGCACGCCCGCGACCGCCAGATCTGACGCGCCCGGCCGCATCCGTGGGCGGCGCGACCGTGAGCGACGCATTGCCGTGCCGCCTACAATGGCCGCGCGATGCTCACCGCGCTCGCCGTCTCGGGCTACCGATCACTGCGCGACGTGGTGGTGCCGCTCGCCGGCCTCAACCTCGTCACCGGCCCGAACGGCAGCGGCAAGTCCAACCTGTACCGGGCCCTGCGCCTGCTCGCCGACACCGCCCAGGGACGGGTGATTGCGTCGCTCGCGCAGGAGGGCGGCCTGACGTCGGTGCTGTGGGCCGGGCCCGAGCAGATCTCGCGGTCGGTCAAGGCCGGCGAGCACGCTGTCCAGGGCACGCGGCGCAAGGGCCCGATCAGCCTCAGGCTCGGGTTCGCCTCCGACGACTTCGGCTACGCCATCGACCTGGGGCTGCCGGTGCCGAGCGGCAGCGCCTTCGACCGCGATCCCGAGATCAAGCGCGAGTGCGTCTGGAGCGGCCCGACGCTGCGGCCAGCCGCCGTGCTCGTCGATCGGCGCGGCCCGTTCGTGCGCGCTCGCGCCGACCGCGACTGGGCCTCGGTGACGCAGGGCCTGTCGACCTTCGACAGCATGATGACGCACTGCGCCGATCCGCGGAACACGCCGGAGATGCTGCTCCTGCGCGAGGGCATCCGCGGCTGGCGCTTCTACGATCACTTCCGCACCGACGCCGCCTCGCCGGCGCGCCTGCCGCAGATCGGCACGCACACGCCGGTGCTCGGCCACGACGGGCGCGACGTCGCGGCGGCGCTCGAGACGATCCGCACGATCGGCGACGCCGAGGCCCTGGCCGCGGCGATCGACGACGCCTTCCCGGGCTCGCGCGTGTCCGTGCGCGTGACCGACGACGCCTGGTTTAGCGTCGAGATGACGCAGCACGGCCTGCTGCGGCCGCTCGCGGCCGGCGAGCTGTCGGACGGCACGCTGCGCTACCTGCTGTGGGTCGCGGCGCTGCTGACGCCACGACCGCCGGCGCTCCTGGTCCTGAACGAACCCGAGACCAGCCTGCATCCCGATCTGCTGCCGGCGCTGGGACGCCTGATCGTGCAGGCGTCGCGGCGATCGCAGGTCGTCGTGGTGTCGCACGCCGCCGGGCTCATCGACGCGCTGCAGTCCGAGCCGGCGTGCCACGCGATCATGCTGTCGAAGGCCTTCGGCGACACCCAGGTCGAAGGCGCGCTCGAGCCGCCGCGCTGGGAATGGCCGGCACGGTGAGCTGATCGGTCAAGCCCGTCCGGTCCACCCGTATTCAGGACACATGACACGCGTAGAATTCATCGCCCTGTCCGCCAGCATGATGATCCTCACGGCGCTGGGGATCGACATCATGCTGCCGACGTTCGGCGACGTCCGGCGGGAGTTCCACCTGAGCCCCGACTCGACCGAGACATCGCTGATCATCGCGTCGTTCTTCCTGGGACAGGTGGCGCAAATCGGCTTCGGCACCGTGTCCGACAGCTGGGGGCGCCTGGTGATCCTGCGGATCGGGTTCCCGCTCTACATCGCCGGCGGCCTGGCCGGCGCGCTGGCGCCGGACCTGCCGACCATCTGCGTCGCCCGCTTCGTCCAGGGCATGGGCGCCGCGGCGCTCTTCATGATCACCATCGCCTGCGTCCGCGATCGGTTCTCCGGCGACGAGATGGCGCGCACGATGTCGCTCGTGCTGACGATCTTCCTGTTCACGCCCATCGTCGCGCCGTTCCTGGGCGCGGGGCTGCTCGCCGTGTCGTCCTGGCGCGTCGTGTTCCTGGTGCCGCCGATCTTCGCCATCGGGGTGTTCGTGTGGTCGCTGCGGCTCGAGGAATCACTGCCGCCGGAACGACGGCGCCCGCTCGATGCGGGCGGCGTCGCGCGGGCCGTCCGGCATGTCCTCGGCAACGCGACCTTCCTGCGCTACGTCGGGGTGACGACCGTCGTCTTCTCGGTCTTCAGCTCCTACCTGGCGAGCTCCGAGCGCATCATCGGCGAGATCTACGGCAAGCCGGAGCAGTTCGCCTGGATTTTCGCCGGCACCGGTGCGCTGCAGAGCGTGAGTACGTTCGTGAACTCCCGGCTCGTGCGGCGCTTCGGCGCCCGGCGATCGCTGCGGGCCTTGCTCCTGCTCTACAGCGCCGTCGCCGGCGCGCTGACGCTGGTCATCCTGTGGCGCGGCGATCCGCCCAACATGGTGATCTTCGTCGCCGGCATCGTGACGCTGGTGGCGCTGGTGCCGACCATCGAGCCCAACAGCAGCGCGCTCGCGCTCGAGCCTCTCGGGACCATGGCCGGGACGAGCGCGGCCATCTACGGCACGACGTTCTTCTTCGTGGGATCGCTGGCCGGGACGTTCGTCAGCCGCCTGCTCGTGAACTCGGTCGCCCCGCTCGCCATCGGCCATGCGATCGCCGGCGTCGTCGCCCTGACGCTCGCCTTCACCGACCGCCGACGATCCTGACGGCCTCAGGGGCTACCATGGCACGATGCGCCTGGTGCTCGTCCATCACGCCGCTGCCGTCGGTCCCGAGGTCGACCCGCAGCGCCCGCTGTCGATGGTCGGCCGCTTCGACGTCGAGCGCCTCGCCGAAGCCGCGGCGGCGAAGGGCGTCAAGCCGTCGGTGATCTGGCACAGCGGCAAGCTCCGCTCGCGCCAGACCGCCGAGGCGTTCTGGAAAGCGTGCAACCCGTTCGCCGAGCTCAAGGTGATGCGCGGCCTGCAGCCATCGGACGGCCCGTGGCTGTTCCGCGACGCGCTGGCCGAGGAAGCGCGCGACCTGCTCGCGGTCGGGCACATGCCGAGCCTGCCCCGCATCCTCGCGCTGCTCAGCGCCGGGAGCGAGGACGTCAGCCTCGGCTTCCCGCTGCATGGTCTCGTGGCGCTGTCGCGCGAGCCGGACGACCGATTGTGGAAGGAAGCGTGGCGGCTGCCGTAGCGAACCTGCGCAGCCCGCGTGCGGCGCCGCCGCGCGCCCAGCGCGGCGAACAGCAGCCGCACGCTCGAAGGCTGCCCGTGACGGCCGCTGAGGGCGGCCGTTACCACAAAGTCAGAACCGCAGCGAGAGGCCGACCGTCGCGCGCCAGAAGTCGAAGTCGCCGAGGTCGAAGTCGCGGGGGTCGATGATGATCCCATCGGCGCCGGCCTCGCCCTGGAGGCTGCGGAAGTAGCGGATATCGCCGCGCAGCCCGACGTGGTCGTTGAAGTAGCCGGTCAGGCCGCCCCCCGCGTTCAGGGCGAAGTCGTTGCGCGTCACCGCGTCGAACACGTCACCCGGGCTGGTGACCGAGGCGCGCATGAGCCCGGCGCCGCCCGAGACGAATGGCGAGACGCCCTTCGGCTTGCCGCCGCCAATGCGGATGTTGAACATGAGCGTGGTGATGTTCAGCTTTCCGTCGAGGTCGCCGAACGGATCGTCGCCACCGAAGAAGTTCGGTGCGAAGCCCAGGTCGAGGTCGACGCCGGCGCCCGAGCCGAAGCCGAGCACCGCGCCATAGACGAAGCGTCTCTCTGTGGTCTCGCCGCCGAGGGTCACACCGGTGAAGGGCGTGATCGTCGTCTGCGCGGCGGCCGGCGCGCTGACGAGCGCGGTGAGGAGGAAAGCGGGAAGGATCGCGTATCGCATGGCCATGCTTGCAGTATAGGAGCGGGGATCCCGATACAAAGCTCGAGCGCGGCGAACGCTCGAGCCGGAGGCAGATGAGCTGCACGCTCTACTGCTGGACGGTGATCGACACTGGCGCGATCAGGCGGACGGTGACCACCGAGCCGGCGCGGAACCGGGCTTCGCTCGGCTTCTGGGTTGCGGTCACCGCGGTGCCGGCCCCGGCGCCGGCCGCGGCGCCGATCGCCGCACCCTTCTCGCCGCCGAAGATCGCGCCGATGATGGCGCCGCCGGCGGCGCTGGCGCCGATGCGCGCGCCCGCCTTGCGGCCCACGCTGTCGCCTTCGCGAAACAGCGGGTCGGTCGCGATCGACAGCGTGTCGCCGTCGTCCAGGACGAGCGTGTGGAAGCGAATCTCGATGCGCGCGCGTTCCTTGAAGCGGCCGCCGTTTTCGACGCGGACGACCTCGCCGCGAACGCGCGAGCCGGCGGGGATCACGGTGGTGCCGTCAATCTTGACGTCGCGGGCGACGCGGGCGTCGACGCGGTCTTCGACTTGTGCGCTCTCGCTCGAGACGCTGTGCTCGAGCTCGAGGCCCACGACCGAGTCGGCCGGCACGACGAAGGTCTCGGTGATCGTCGCGCGTGTGCCTTGCGGCCTGGCGGCCGGCTCGATCGGCGGCGACGAGAGGGTCGGGGGCGCCTCGGCGACGACCGGCGCGTCGGGGACCGGCATCTCGACGGCCGGTGCCGGATCAGCGGTTCGCGTTGGCGGCACGGACGCCTGCAGCGGCGGCGCCGGTGCGGCGGCGACGCGAGCCGTCCGCGGCGAGGTGGCGTCGGAGGGTTTGTGTGCCGGCTTCGGCTTCTCGACCGGCTCGGTCTCGCGCGTGCGGGCCGGGGCAGGCGCGGAGGCGGCGACCGGGACGGACACCGCAGCAGCGGGAGCTGTCGGTCGGGCTGGCTTCGTCGGCGCGGGCTGCGCTGGACGGGCCTCGATGGTCGGCACCTCGACCTGACGGTGGCTCTGGGCGACATACCCGCCGACCCCGGCCGCCACCACGCAGATGCCACCCATGGCCAGGATCAGAGGCGTCCGCGCCGCGGGTCGGCCCGGGCGGGTTGGAGAGGGGGTGTGGGGCTGGGTGCTCACGAGCCTGTCCTTCGCCCGGCGGCAGACTGCCGGGCCGGGTCTCGACGTGCACGAGGCGTGCCGGTGCACGGAGCGCCTCACGGGCCTCTTTCGGTCGGGCAGCGTACCTCCGACAGGGCTCGACTGTCTCCCCCCGGGGACTCCCCGACCGGCAATCGCGCCGCAACCGGCTACACTTTTCGCCGTGCCGCCACCTGCCGTGGTCGTCGTCGGCGCCGGTCTGATCGGGTCGGCGGTCGCCTGGGAGCTCGCTTCCCGGGGCGCCGCGGTCTCGGTGTTCGATGCGCGTGAGCCGGGCTATGGCGCGACCCAGGCCTCGGCCGGGATGCTGGCGCCGTTCACCGAGGTCCGGGCGTCCGGGCCCTTCGAATCGCTGTGCATCGAGGGCCTGGAGGTCTACGACGACTTCGTCGCGCGCCTGCGCCGGGAAACCGATGCCGCCTTCGAGTTCACGCGCTGTGGATCGCTCGAAGTGGCGCTCGACGATCCCGGCCTGGCGCACCTGCGCGACGAGCATCAACGAGTGTCTGCATGGCCGTCGGCCGGTGCCGAATGGCTGGAGGCCGCCGATGTCTCGCGCCGCCAGTCCGGGCTGTCATCCGAGGTCAGAGGCGGCCTGCTGATCAACCGGCACGGCCGCGTGGCCCCTGCCGACTTCACGTCGGCGATGGTCGCGGCGGCGCGCCGGTCCGGCGCCACGGTCACTGCCGGGGCGCCGGTGTCCCGCCTGACGCGGACGGGTGACGGATACGAGGTCCACGCCGGCGGCGCCACGGTGCGGGCGGACGTCGTCGTGATGTCCGCCGGGAGCTGGGTCGGGCGCGTCGATATCGGCGAACCCGCCGCCCCGGGCGTCCGTCCCATTCGAGGACAAGTGCTGCTCCTGCGCCCGCGCCTGCCGATCGCGACCCGCATCCTGTGGGGGCCGCGCTGCTATCTGGTCCCGCGTGCCGATGGCTGCGTCCTCGTCGGCGCCACCGTCGAGGACGTCGGCTTCGACGAGAGCACGACGATCGCCGGCCTGTCCGGTCTGATGCTCGCGGCGATCGAACTGGTGCCGGCGCTGGCCGACGCCGCGCTGGTCGAGGTCCGCGCCGGCCTGCGCCCGGTCACCCGCGACGAGCTGCCGGTGATCGGAGCGCGCGCCGCCGAGCCTGGGCTGCTCTACGCCGCCGGTCACTATCGCAACGGCGCGCTGCTGGCGCCGATCACCGCGCGGATTGTCGCCGATGCCGTCCTCGACGGCCGCCGGCATCCCGCGCTCAACGCGCTCGGGCCCGATCGCCCGACGCTCTGACGTAGTCGAGAGGTACGCATGTCGACGCTCACCGACGCCCAGATCGCCGAACGGATGACGGCGCTTCCGCACTGGACCCGTGCCGGGGACAAGATCCGTCGCGAGTTCACCTGCCCGACGTTCGCCGACGCCGTCGCCTTCATCGTCCGCGTCGGCTTCGCCGCCGAAGCCGCCGATCACCATCCCGACATCGCGGTCCACTACAAGCGCGTCACGCTGACGTTCTGGACGCACAGCGAGGGCGGCCTGACTGCCAAGGACTTCGCCGGCGCGGAAGCCGCCGACGCGATCGCGCCGCGCTGAACCCACGCCCGGACTGCCAGGAGGCATCCATGCTGATTTCCACTACCTCGACCCTCGACGGCAAGCCGATCCGGAGCTACCTGGGACTCGTCTCGGGCGAGGCGATTCTCGGCGCCAACATCTTCCGCGACATCTTCGCCGGCATCCGCGACATCGTCGGCGGCCGCTCCGCCGCCTACGAGCAGGAACTGCGCAAGGCCAAGACCATCGCCGTTGAAGAAATGGTCGAACAGGCGCAGGCGCTCGGTGCCAACGCCATCGTCGGGGTCGATCTGGACTACGAGAACGTCGGCCAGAGCGGCGGCATGCTCATGGTGAGCGCCAGCGGGACGGCGGTGGTCTGCGACTAGAGGATTCGTGGCGGGAACGCACAGCGCCGCCCGGTCGGCTCAGCGCAAGCCTGGGCGAAGGCGTATACCAGGCAACTAGCGAATCGGGAAAATCTGCTCGACGTCGTCGGCCGGCCGCGGGATGACGTGGACGCCGACCAGCTCGCCGACGCGGCGGGCGGCGGCGGCCCCGGCGTCAGTTGCCGCTTTCACCGAGCCCACGTCGCCGCGTACGATAGCGGTGACGAGTCCGGCGTCGACCTTCTGCCAGCCCACGAAGACGACGTTGGCAGCCTTGACCATGGCGTCGGCGGCTTCGATCATGCCGACCAGGCCGCGCGTCTCGACCATGCCGAGCGCGTCGCCGATGTCGACCTTGGGGGCCGGGGCCGGCGGGCTGGCCTTCGGGGCGTCGTTTTGAGCCACGGCTGGATTCTACTCCCAACTTCACGCCCCGTCAGCCCGCCCTTCAACCCCTTCAGTCAGTCAGCCTGATGCCAGCAGCGCTTCTCCTTCTGTCCCTCCTCATCGCCGCCGCTCCCGTTCACGTCACGGGCCGGGTGACCGATGCCACCGGCGCGCCGGTGACGGCCGCCATCCATGCCGGGACGGCCGACGGTCCGGTCATCGGCCGGAGCGATGCCCGCGGCGCCTTCATGCTGGATCTCGACCCGGTGCCGGCCGAGGGGATGGTCGTCGTCGCGCCCGGCTTCGCCGCCGAGCGCGTCTCCGCCGCCGGCCTCGGCACGAGCGGCGCCATCACGGTGGTGCTGCGCCCGGCCGCGCTGGCCGAGCACGTCACCGTCACCGCCGGGCGCCGTGAGCTGCGCGGTGCCGACACCCCGGCGGCGACGACGGTCGTGACCTCGGCCGACCTGCTGAGCTCGGCCGCGACCACCGTCGACGACGCGCTGCGCTTCACGCCCGGCTTCACGCTGTTCCGGCGCTCGTCGTCGCGCGCCGCCAATCCGACGACGCAGGGCGTCACCCTGCGCGGCCTGTCGGCCTCGGGCGCCAGCCGCACCCTCGTTCTCGCCGACGGCGTGCCGCTGAACGACGGCTTTGGGGGCTGGGTCTACTGGAGCCGCGTGCCGCAGGCGGCGATCGAGCGGATCGAGATCGTCCGCGGCGCGGCCAGCGATCTCTACGGCGCCGACGCCGTCGGCGGTGTCATCCAGGTGGTGCCGGCCGACGTGCAGCGGACGCGGGCGCGGCTGTCGGTCGAGGGCGGCTCGCTCGGCACGTCGCGCGTCTCCGGTTTCGGCTCGGCGAAGCTCGGCGCGTTTGGCGTCGGCGTCGGCGCCGAGCGCTTCGCGACCGACGGCGCGCCCCCCATCGCCGAGGCCGAGCGCGGGCCGATCGATACGCCGGCCGGCGTGCGCGCCTCGTCGTGGCTGCTGCAGGCGGCGTGGCGGGCGCCGGTCAACGCCGCGGTGGCGTCGATCAGCGCGCGCGTCCAGGGCTTCGACGAGGACCGCACCAACGGCACGCCGCTGCAGACCAACGACACCAACCAGCGGCAGGCGAGCCTGCGCGGCAACGGCTTCGTGGGCGGCGGGGCGTGGCAGGCGTCGGGGTTCGCGTCGACGCAGACCTACGATCAATCGTTCACCGCGGTCGCCGCCGGCCGCGCCAGCGAGAGCCTCACGCAGCGCCAGCGCGTGCCCAGCGAAACGGCAGGCGGCAGTGCCGACTGGCAGCGTGTCTGGGGCCGGTCGACGCTGGTCGCCGGCGGGGAAGGCCGCCGCGTCGAAGGCGCCACCAACGAGACGCGCTTCGTGGCCGGCCGGCCGCAGACGCCGACCCGCGCCGGCGGCCTGCAGACGACCGCGGCCGGCTTCGCGCAGGTCACCGTCCAGGCTGCGCCGGCCTGGACCGTCGTCGGCGGCGCGCGGGTCGATCGCATCAGCACCGAGAACGTCGTTTCGGGCAGCAGCGAGAGCGACGTGCACCCGAGCGCCCGCGGATCGGTGACCTGGCAGGCCTCGCCGCTATGGTCGCTGCGCGGCACGGCGTATCGCGCCTTCCGCTCGCCGACCCTGAATGAGCGCTTCCGCAACTTCCGCGCCGGCGACACGCTGACCCAGGCCAACGAGGCGCTCGTCGCCGAGCGGCTCACTGGCGGCGAGATTTCGGCGCTGCTGGCGCAGGGACCGTGGACCGCCCGCGCCACGTTCTTCCACACCTCGCTCGGCGACGCCATCGCCAACGTCACGCTGTCGGTGACGCCGGCGCTGACGACGCGCCAGCGCCAGAACGCGGCCAACGTGCGCAGCCGCGGCCTCGAGCTCGAGGCCGACTGGCGCCCGACGCCGCAGTGGAGCCTCGGCGGCCAGCTCACCGCGACCTCGGCCGGCTTCACCGGCGGCGCCGCCGGCCTCGACGGCCTCGACGTGCCGCAGGTGCCGCGCTACCAGGCGGCGCTGTCGGTGCGCTTCACCGATCCGCGCTGGGTCACGGCGACCTTCCAGACCCGCGTCCTCGGCCGCCAGTTCGAGGACGATCGCAACACGCTGGTGCTGGACGACGCGGCGATCGTCGACGTCTTCGCCAGCCGCGCCATTGCCGCCCGCCTGCACGTCTTCGTCGGTATCGAGAACCTGTTCGACACCGAGGTGCAGGTCGGCCGCACGCCGATCCTGTCGGTCGGCCTGCCGCGCACCGCGCACGGCGGCGTCCGCGTGTTCTGGCGGTAGCGCCGCGGCGAACCTCCAGGCCGAGATGTCGAGCGTGGACCGACGCGTCAGCGCGGCGGCCCGATCGGATAGCGCACCACGACGTCGCGATCGCCCATCCGCGTCAGGGTAGCGACATGGCCGGCGGCGTAGGACGCGCCGTGCGCACAGGGGCAGCGTCCACCCGCCGCGATCCGCAGCGCCCGGTTGGTGCCGCGCCAGAGCAGCAGCAGGTCGCGCTCGTGCCAGAGCAGGACCGCATGATCCTCGTAACCCGTGCCGACGACGTGGCCGGTCAGCGCCGCGGTCGGCCGCGGCGGGCCGGCGTCCGCGGCCACGTCCCAGACGAACGTGTCGTCACCGGTCTTCGCCAGGCAGGTGGCGGTCGACGAGGTCAGCGACGGCCCGAAGCAGTCCACGTTGAGGCGGCTGAGCGCGAGGACGCCCGGCGCCGCGCCGCCGCTGCGCTCGAGCACGCTGCGAAAGGCGACGTCCGGCAGGAGCCACGCCAGCGGATGCAGTCTGCCGGTGACCTCGCGCTTCAGCGTGATCACCGCGCCTGACGCGGCCACGCCGTGTTCGGACATCGTCCCCGACGACGGGTTGGGCCGCGCCATTGGCGTGCGCGTGACGGCCGCATCGCCGACGCGACCTTCGAGCCGATCGAGGTCCGCGTCGCCCGCCTCGTAGTCCTGCTGCGGCTCCACCAGCCAGTGGCCGGTGGCCTCCACGTCCACGTTGCCGGTTGGCGCGTCGTCGATGCGCAGGGTCCAGCGCGGTGCGGCGGTGCGGATCGACTCGGTCGAGAGGACCAACGCGCGCCGGTCCCGGCGCGCGACGAGCAGTGTCTGGGCGTCGACGAACAGCACGTCGTCGGCGTCGATCGCCCGCTGCCAGCCATCGAAGCCGGCGACGGTATAGCGGCTCTCGCCACTCCGGCCTTCGCCGGGGGTGGGAGTGAGGACGGCGTGCTGCGCGTCGGGTGCGAGGCTCACCTGCCAGTGGGTGCCCGCGGCGAACAGGCGTGCGTTGGCGGGCGTGTCGATGTCCTGTACGACCAGCGGCGGTGCCGGCGCCACCAGCGGATCCGGCACGACGTGATCGCGGAAGGTATTCGAGCCGAGGCCGAGGATCGCCACGCTGCCGGTGAAGGCGAGAGCCGCCGCGATCCGGGCCAGGCGCCGCGGGACGCACAGGCACAGGCCGCCCAGCGCGGCACAGCCCGTCGCGCCGTTCACGAACGCGCGCGCGGCGACGTGCAGGCCGCCGAGATCGCCCTGGCCGAGCGCGACGATCAACCAGGCCGGGATCAGCGCCGCGGCGAGGGTGACGACGAACCCGGCGCCGAGAAAGCCGTCCCAGCGGAAGGCGATGTCGTCGTGGCGTTCGCGGCGATGCTGCCGGATTGCGAGGACCGCGGCGGCGGTGGCGATCAGCGCGAGCGCCGGCACCTGCCACGGCGACGACGGATGCCGGGACACGGCCGCCGACGTCGTCACCAGGCCGGCGGCGATGGCGGCGAGCAGCGGCGTCGTCGGGCGCACGATGGCGATGATCGCGGTGGCGATGACACCCCAGGCGAAGAGCGGCATGGCCGCGAAGAAGGCCGCCAGCGCGGCGCCACGGCCGATCAGGTGCGGCAGCTTCGGCACGATCGGCGCCGGACTCAGGCGCTGGTCGACCAGATCCAGCAGCGCCTGGATCGCCGGGAGATCGGCATCGGCGATGCGCAGGCGGCGCGGCTGGCCGCGTCGATCCGTGGCGACGAGCGTGGCGCCGGCGTCGCGCCGCGGATCGATGTGCAGCGACGACAGCTCCGCGTAGGGGATCGCGTCGACGTGCCGGGCGCGCAGGACGAGGCTGGTCAGATCGGCGAGGTCAGGGCGCTCGTCGCCGAGCGACACGAACACCAGCCGCTCCGCTTCGAAGACGACGGCGCCAGGCAGGCCGTCGGCGGCAAAGGCGCGCGGCGCGATCGAGGGCGGGGCGACGCCGCCGAGGGCGCGGATCGCCTGGATGCGCCGCGCCAGGCTGGGATGCGAGGCACGGGCCGCGAACTCGGGCCGGAAGCGGCGCGGCACGCGCGCCCGGGTGTGGATCGTCGTCAGCGCGCGGATCAGCGCCTCGCCGTCACCGCACAGCTCCACCGCGCGGGCGTCGCTCTCGTTCTCCCGCTGCTGCGAGCGCGTCACGCGCAGCAGGAGCGTGAGGAGCGGCGCGGAAAACCAGGCGGTCGCCACCCAACTCGGCCACCCGAGCTGCTGAATGCCCAACGTCACGCCGACGCCTCCGGCGACGAGGAGCGGGCCCACGCTATAGATCTGCCAGCGGCGGGCGGCGAAGTCTTCGAGGTGGCCGATCTCGTGGGCGAGCACCGCCGCCGATTCGCCCGGCGTCATCTCCGCCAGCAGGCCGTCGAAGAAGAGCACCGTGTCGCCGCGCACCGCGCCGAGCGCGAAGGCGTTGATCAGGAGCCCGCCGCGTGGCCCGGCGTGCAGCAGCCGCGGCCGGCGGACGCGGGCCTTCGCCAGGACCGGCTCGAAGGCTTCGAGCAGTGCCGGCGCGTCGATCGGCCTGGCGCCGAGAATCGCGCCGAGCACGTCGTTGTAGAAGTACAGCCACACGTGGAGCAGGACGCCGGTCGCCACGGCGACGCCCGGGGCAGCCCCGGTGTCGACCAGGACGGCGGGAAAAAGCAGCAGCGTCCACCACCACGTCCACATCGCCAGGAAGGCGCGGGCGTTCCACCACACCTGCCCGGTGAAGCTCCAGGTGTCGCCGAAGATCCGGCGGCGGACGCGATGCGTGGTGATCTGGAGCCCGAGCCAGGCCAGCGGCAGCACCCAGACGACGTGGCTGCCGCTGAACGCCGCCGGCAGGTAGGCCAGGAGGGCGACGAATCGGTGCTGGCCGGCCCAGTGCAGCAGGCGCTCGGGCAGCATCGGGCTGTCCGCCGCGCGGATCAGCGGCGTGGCCACGGCCCAGGCGAGGCCGGCGGCGACCACCGCCGCGATGACCGCGGCGAGCGGAGGGACGAAGACCGGCAGGGCCGAGACCATGCCTACGCATAATCGGCCCGCCGGCCCGGATCCGCGAGAACCGGGAGATGTGGCCGTCCTAGGGCTTGGCGTGGGCGTCTGAGGCGATCGCTCGCTTGGCCTCAATCGTGATGTGCGCCGCTTCCGCCAGCAGCGGGTAGAACTGGATGAACACGTTGTCGCGGGCGCCGTGCGGCTTGTGGCAGTTGTAGCAGGAGCCGGCGGCCTCGGGCTGCGCCGCCTTCTGCACGCCGTCCATCCCCCCGAAGTCGTAGTAGGCCCAGCCCTCGGGCGTACGGGTCTTGTCCTTCACCGCCATCTCGACGCCGTGCACCGCGCCGGCGAACTGGCCGCGCCGCCCGGGCAGCACGCCCGTTTCGATGCCGTGCAGCATCAGCACGAACATCGTGCCCTCGCGGAACTCGCCGGTCTTCGCGAAGTGGCGATACGCGGTGGGCTCCATCAGGGTCTCGTGGAACATGCCCATGCCGGTGCCGCTCGCGTTGTAGCTCAGGCCGAGCGATGAGCCGACGAACACCCACTCTCGGTAGCGATCCGGCAGCTGCAGGGCGCGATCCTTGTCGTAGGCCGGCATGAGCGCGGCGTCCGTCGCAGCGTTCGCCATCGCCTCTGGCTGCGCGACAGGCTTCGGCGGATCGGGCCAGGGGAGTACGGGAACCGCGGCGGCCACCGCGGCGAGCGCGGGGGCGACGATGACGGTGGCCCAGGTCGACATCTGCATAGAACCTCCTCGTGTCCCAGCCGGTCGGGACACGGTGCATCATCGATCGACGGTCCGGCCGGCGGACGCCGTTGCAGCGGACGCGCGCCGGGCTGCAGCGAACCGTCGTGCTGACCCGCGTGCTGCGGCGCCCGAACGCGCGATCGTGGGCCGTCGTGCCGGTGGGTGCTACCCGCGTGCGCCGATCGCGGCTTCGACCTGCCGGCGCCGGGACCGGCTGACTGGCACCCGCGTGCCGTCGACCAGGCGCAGGAAGCTGGCGTCGCGGGTCGAGAGCTCCTGGACCGCGTCCAGGTTGACGATGGCGGCCCGATGCGCGCGCACGAAGACGCCTGGATCGAGCTCGGCTTCGAGCGAGGCCATCGACACCCGCACCAGGTGCCGACCCCTCGCGGTGTGCAGCAGCACGTAGTAGTCCTCGGCCTCGATCCAGTGGATCTCGCTCGTCTTCAGCACCACGGATCGATCGCCGACCTTGAACGCGAGGCGCTGCAGATAGGTCTTCGCGCCGCCGTCTGCCGCCGCCGTCCGATCCGGCAGGTTGGCCGAGAGCGACGACAACTCGTGCGCCAGCTCGCCCAGCCGGCGCTCCCGGATGCGCTGCTTGGCGCGATCGAGCGCATCGCGCAGGCGATCGTCGGAGAACGGCTTCAGCACGTAGTCGATCGCGCGCACGTCGAAGGCGCGCGTCGCGTACTGGCTGAACGCCGTGACGAAGACGATCGCCGGCCCGGCGTCGTCGACCATCTCGGCGACGCCGATCCCCGACACCTCCGGCATTTCGATGTCGAGGAACAGGATGTGGGGCCGGTGCTCGGCGATCAGCGGCTGCACCTGGCGGGCGTCGCCGCACTCGACCACCGAGGCGACGTCGCTGTCGGCCTGGACGATGGCGCCGACCATGGCCCGGGCCAGCGGCTCGTCGTCGACCACCAGGACGCGGAAGCCGGTCATGCCGAGGCTCGGGCGAGATCGGCGGGCGGCTCCGGCGGCAGGTCGAGGGTGACGATGGTGCCGCCGCCTGATGCCGCCCTGACGTCGAGCGAGGCCGGTCCGCCATAGAGGTTCTGCAGGCGCGTGCGGATGTTCGAGAGGCCGGTGCCAGCGTGCCGCGCGAGATCGAAGCCGGCCGGGACGCCGGCGCCGTCGTCCTGCACCGTCACGCGCAGGCGTCCGCCGATCACCGACGCGCCCAGCTCCAGGCGACAGCATCCCGCCTTGGCGCCGATGCCGTGCCGGAACGCGTTCTCGACGATCGGCTGCAGCAGGAAGGCCGGCACCAGGCACGCCTCGGCGGCCGGGTCGATGGCGTAGCGCACGTCGAGCCGATCGCCGAAGCGCACCTGCTGCAGCTCGATGTAGCCGCGGGTGAAGGCCAGCTCGATCGACCACGGCGTGACCTGCGACGGCGTGCGATCGATGGTCGCGCGCATCAGGTCGCCGAGGCCGAGCAGCATCTTCAGCGCCTGGTCGTTGGCGCGGATGCGGATCAGCGCGGCAATCGAGTTCAGCGTGTTGAACAGGAAGTGCGGCTGGATCTCGAGCCGCAGCGCCTCCAGCCGGGCCCGCGCGACGTCGGCCTCGAGCTGGGCCTCGCGCACCGCGAGCTGCCGCGCCCGCCGGCCGTGCGCCAGCATCCGGCCGACGACGATGAGCATCGCGTAGACCAGGACGTCGGCGACGATCTGCGTCCTGCGGATCTGCTCGAGCGCGGTGGCCGGTGTGTAGCTCTCGACCGGGACGTAGGGCTGGAGCACGACGAGGATCGCGGCCGAGATGACCTGGTGCGCCGCGATGAGGCCGGCGCCGATCAGCGCGAGCCGGCCGATCTGGCGGGCCGACAGCGGCGCGTCGCCGAGCCGCTCGCACAACCGGCAGAGCGGCGGGGTGACCAGCGCCCAGGCGCCCCACGACAGCCCCTGCCAGGCGGCGATGCGCCAGAAGGTGTGGCCGTGGTCGTACATGGCCAGGTAGGTCTGGCCGGACACCGACAGCGCCAGGAGCGCGGCGGCGACGAGGGCGAGGGTGACGAGTCGGGGCGACGACCCGGCTCGGTCCGGGGATGACGGCATCGGGGACATGCGTCCCTCGACTGTAGCGCGGCCGGGCACAGCCGGATCCCGGCGCGCGCCCGTTGGCTGCACCGGCCGGCCCGTTGGCTGCAGCGGCGCGGTCCTGGCGCTCCAGGCCGATCTAGGCGGCGGGCGTGTGTACCGGGCCGCGGCGGCGCCGACGGCGGCGCTTCCGGGTGGGGACGTCCTCCGCGGCGGCGGCGTGGACGACGGCATGCGCCGCCGGCTCGGCGATCACCGCCTTCCAGTGATCGACGACGTCGCGCTCGTCGCTGTAGATGTCCAGCCAGGTCAGCGCCTCGCGGAACACGCCGCGCGACAGCAGCGCGTGCTGGTGGCGCGTCGCCGCCTCGATGTCGCGCAGCTTGGGCACGAGCGCCTGGAGCTGCACGAAGCGCTCGAGGTCCTTGCGCGGCACTGGCAGCCGGCCGAGGGCCGGGTACCACTGCTCGTTGACGCCGAACTTGCGGTGGGCGGCGTCCATCTGGCCGAGCGGTTCGAGCAGCGAGCCGACCAGGATCGTGGTGGTGAGCGCGTCGGGGGCGTCGGTGAACTGCCGGCGCCAGGCGTCGAGGCGGGCCAGCGAGCCGAAGAACTCCTCGGACAGGCCCTCTTCCATCTCCGGGCTGATGTGCTCGATCAGGCCGGCGCGGGCCAGGCCCGAGAACGAGGCTTCGGCGTAGCCGCTGCGGAGGACCTTGAAGTACTCCTCCATCAGCCGCGGCGGAGCGCTGAAGCGGATGTGCGGCCCGACCTCTGCGATGGCGGCGACGACCGCGGGGTCGATGTCGAAGCCGAGCCGCTCGGCGAGCACCACGGCCCGCAGCATCCGGACCGGGTCCTCCTGGAAGCGCTCGACGGGGTCGCCGATCGATCGGATGACGCGGGCTTCGAGGTCCTGCAGGCCTCCGACGTAGTCGATGATCGAGCGATCGGAGGAGTCGTAGAACAGCGCGTTGACCGTGAAATCGCGGCGGAACGCGTCCTCTTCCGGCGTGCCGTAGACGTTGTCGCGCTGGACGAGGAGGTCGCTGTTGCTGGCGGCTTCCGGCTCGTCCTTGGGGACGTTGCGCCGGAAGGTCGCCACCTCGATGGTCTTGGTGCCGAACTTGACGTGGGCCAGCCGGAACCGCCGGCCGATGATCCAGCAGTTGCGGAAGCCCCGCTTGATCTGGTGGGGCTGGGCCGACGTCCCGATATCGAAGTCCTTGGGCCGCCGTCCGAGCAGGAGGTCGCGGACACTGCCCCCGACGAGAAAGGCCGTGTGCCCGAGCTCCTGGAGCCGGCTCATGACCTTGAGCGCGTCGGAGTCGACGTCGCGGCTGGAGAGAGTATGCTCTGAACGAGGCAGGACGATGGGTTCGACCATCGTTCGCGAATTATAGCAGGCTATGGCAGATACGGCTTTCCGGCGGCTGGCGGCCCCGGCCCTGACGATGCTCCTGCTCGCGGCTCCGGCCGCGGCCCAGCCGGCTCCAGCCGTCGCTGATCCGCTGGCCCCGGCCCGGATCCATTACAACGAGGGCCGGTTCGACGACGCCATCGAGGCGGCCAAGGCCGTCGAAGGTACCGTCGGCGCCTCAGCCACCCTGATCATCGGCCGCGCCGGTCTGGAGCGCTTCCGCACGACTGCGGATCCGGCCCAGCTGGCCGCCGCACGGTCCGCGCTGAGCCGGGTCGAGGCGGCCCGGTTGTCCCAGCGCGATCGGCTCGACCTGGTGGTCGGTTTGGGCGAGGCGCTGTTCTTCGACGAGCACTATCACGCCGCCGCCGACCTCTTCGAGTCGATCCTGGACGACGTGGCGGCCCTCGGCCCCGGGCCCCGCGACCAGCTGCTCGACTGGTGGGCGACCGCCGTCGATCGGCACGTCCGCGGGCTGCCCGGCGACAAACGGGCGGAAGCCTTCGACCGCCTGGTGGCGCGGATGGAAGGCGAGCTGCGCAAGGATCCGACGTCCGCGGCCGCTGCCTACTGGGTCGCCGCCGCGTCGTTCGCCCGCGGCAACGTCGACCGCGCCTGGGACGCCGCCGTCGCCGGCTGGGTCCGCGGCATCCTGACGGCCGACCGCGGCATGGCGCTGCGCCCCGACCTGGATCGCCTGGTGCGGGACGCGATCATCCCCGAGCGGGTCCGGCGCGTCGCGGCCGCGACCACCAACGGCGACCTGCAGGCCACCGAAGCCTCGATGCTGGCCGAGTGGACGCTGATCAAGGATCAGTGGGCCAAGCCGTAGTTCGCGCCGCGTGACGCCGCGTCACGTGTCCTTCAGGGTCGTCAACGGGTCGATGGTCGTCGCCCTGATCGCGGGACCGACCGTGGCGACCAGGGCGGCGCCCACCAGGACCAGCGCGACCAGCCCGTACGCGACAGGATCGGTCGGCGGCGTGGCGAAGAGGAACCGCGAGATCAGCCGGGCGAACCAGTAGGCGCCGGCGGCGCCGAGACCGATGCCGGCTGCCACCAGCCACGTGCCCTGGCTCAGGACCATCCGCAGGATCGCGCCCCGGCTCGCCCCGAGCGCGATCCGGAGCCCGAATTCGCGCGTGCGCTGGCTCACGGACGTGCTGACGAGGCCGGCCAGGCCGGCGAGGGTGATCGCCAGCGCCACCGAGGCGAAGATGGCCAGCAGCGCGGTCGTCACGCCCGGCGAGGTCAGGCGCTCGCGGCGCAGCTGATCCAGCGTCCGCACCTCCTCGACCGGCAGCTGTGCGTCCGCGCCGTGGACCGCCGCGCGGATCGCCGCCTCCATGGGCCCGCCATTGCCGTGGCTGCGGACGAGCAGCCGTCCGATCGGGCCGTTGACCTGCGTGTAAGGGACGTAGAACTGCGCTTCGATCCCTCGCTCGGACGCACCGTACAGCCGAAAGTCCTCGATGATCCCGACGACGGTGCGGGTGACGCGATTCTGCAGGGGCCCGACCGTGAACCGGCCGCCGATCGGATCGCTGCTGCCCCAGAAGGCCGCCATCGTCCGGTTGATGATGGCGACACGCGGACTGTCGAGCGTATCGGTGGCGTGGAAGTCGCGGCCGCCGACGAGCGTCACCTCGAGCAGATCGAAGTAGCCGTCGCTCGCGACGTTGGGGTCCGCTTCGAGCCGCAGCCCGTCCGCGGCCGGCCGTCCTTCGACCGTGACGATCACCTGGCCCGGCGTGACGCTCACCTGCGGGACAGCGTTGGTCAGAGCGGCGGCGCGGATGCCGGGCGTCGAGCGGAGCGTCTCGAGGATCCGGGCTGGACGCGGTGCGCTTCGGCCGGCGTGTTCATCCGGCTGAAGTTGCCGAAATACGCCGCGGTCAGCACGTTGTCGCTGCGGTAGCCGAGCGGGACCGCCGCGATGCGGTAGAGGCTCTGGATCATCAGCCCCGCGCCCACCAGCAGGACGAAGGAGACGGCGACCTGCGCCACTACGAGCCCCGCCCGCAGCCGCTGCCTCTGCCGGCTGTCGCCGCTCTGCGCGCTGCCCTCGCGCAGCGACACCATGAGGGCGCTGTCGGCAGCCATCGCCGGGCGCGCGCCGAACACGAGCCCCGTCGCCACCGACACGGCGAGGGCGAACAGCAGGACGCCGCCGTCGATCTCGATCTGACCCGTGCGAGGCGTGAACCGGCCGACGAACTCGACCAGCAGGCCCTGCGTCGCATACGCGAGGGCGAGGCCGAGCGCACCGCCAGCCGCGGCGACGATGAGGCTCTCGGTGGCGAGCTGTCGAAACAGCCGGACCCGCCCGGCGCCGAGCGCCGTGCGCAGCCCGAGCTCGCGGACACGGCGCATCGAGAGCGCCAGCGCGAGGTTCGCAACGTTGGCGCAGGCCAGGATCAGGATCAGCAGCGTGGATGCCCCGAGCGCGAGGAGCAGCGGCCGGCTCTCGGCGGTGAGCTCGGCCTGAAGCGCCGCCGCCCGCCCGGTCAGGCCGCGCGAGCCGGTCGCCTCATGGTCGCCGGCATGCGCGGTGTTGAACGACTCGGCGACGGTCCTGATCTCGGCCGTCGCGCGATCGACGGCGGCCCCTCCGGCCAGGCGTCCGAACACGCGCAGCGCGGCGAACGAGCGATGGCCTTGCTGGGGATTCGTCTGGGCACCCGCCCGGAACGGGCAGGCGGACGTGGACATGTAGACGTCGCTCGCGACCGGGTACTGCGGAAACGACGGCAGCACACCGACCACCACGTGCGGCCGGTTGTTCATCCGCAGCACGCGGCCGATCACGCTGGCCTCGCCGCCGAACTTCGACAGCCAGTACTCGTAGCTCAGGACCAGCACGGCCTCGGCGCCGATGTCGTCATCGCCCTTGCGCAACGTGCGGCCACGGAGCGGTCGCACGCCGAGCACGTCGAAGAAGTTGGCGGATACGACCGCCGCCTGGATCCGGTCCGGCTCGCCCTGGTTCAGCAGCACGAAGGACATCGAGTGGAACTCGACCAGGTCCCGCACCGAGTGGAGGCGATAGCGATAGTCGTCCAGCTCCTGGATCGAGACGCCGGCGTCGTCCACGTTCGAGGCGGGTGCCGACTGCTGTACGAGCACCAGCTCGTCGCCCTTCGGGAAGGGTAGCGGCGCGAGCAGGACGCCGCGAATCACGGAGAACATGGCCGTGTTCGCGCCGATGCCGAGCGCGAGCACGCTGACGGCCGCGGCCGTGTAGCCGGGTGAGCGGCGGAGCGTCCGACAGCCGAAGCGGACATCCTGCCAGAGCGTGTCCCAGAAGGTGATGCCGCGCATGTCCAGGCCTCCGGGATGCATCATCCCGGTTCACCCCGGCCCTGGAACGACCTTGCAGCAAACGACGGCCAGGCTGCAGCGAGCGGTTACGGCCGTCGCTACTGCGGTTTCGAGGCGCAGTGGTTTCGCAAGTGCGCGAAGATCTGCCCGCCGAAGTGTTCGTCGATGCCGGCCTTCTTCGCCTGCTCGGTTTGCCATCGGGCGGCCCTGAGCAGGTCGAGCGGCTTCGGCACGCCGTCGCAGAAACCAGGGGTTGGACGGCTGCTCTGCCAGCAGGCCCCCACGAACACGCCGGCTGCCAGCGAGCCGGTCATGCCGCGGTTGCCCTTGTAGCGCGTCAGTGCCGCGTCCAGGCAGCCCGCCTCATCGGATTGCCTCCCGAATGCCAGCCCCTGTTCGTACTGTCGGCCGCCAGCTTCGAGCAGGTCGTGACCGTGACGTGACCAGAGGAGGGCCCCAATTCCGATGGCGCCGACGACGAAGAGCACGAGGCAGCCCACTATGGTGACGATGACCTTCGCGACGAGTGACATGGTCCTGCTATCTTCGATCACCAGCGCCCCAGCGCGACGGACAGGGCGTTGCGCGCGGCCCACGCCTCCAGCGCCAGGAGGTCCCGCGGTTCGGCCTTGGCATTGAAGCGCCCACGCGCCTGGACGATCTGCCGGAGCGACGGACGTACTTCGATCGTCAGCCGGCGCCAATGCCCGGTGTCGTCCCGCAGCGTGAGCGTCCAGATCGCGCTGTGCCCGGCGGCAATCGCCCGCGCGTAGGAGTAGACGCAGTGGCCCATGGCACGGCCCTCGTCGGCGAGGCTGCGCGCGTCGAGAATCTCCCGGAGGTGCCACACTTCGGTCACGCGATTGCCGCGGCGGTCGCGCCGCGAGCGATCGAGGTCCATCGGCTGGAGGCCGCTCGGCGCGAACACGCGGTCCGAGACGTCCCCCGCCCTCGCCAGCTGGCCATGCCATTCCCGCATCGCGCGCAGCAGCGCCAGCGCGCTGCGCCCCTTCATCGAGAAGCCGGGCGTTTCCGTCCGGTGGTGATCGATGTAGTCGACGAGCGGCCCGACCTCCGTCAGCGGCAGCATCGGGTTGGCGCAGAACCAGGCCAGAACCGTCTGCCAGAACGCCTCGTCCTGGCGCCCGTGCATGCGGCGGCCGGCGCGCGTGGCCGTCCAGGCGCGGAACAGCCGGCCGTCGCCGCCAGCGGCCTTCACCTGCACCTTGCGCACGACGTCGAGAAAGCGCGCTTCGCCCGCACTCGACAGCAGCTCGTGGCACATGGCCCGCGTCAGCGGCACCGGCATCAGCCCCGATTTCACCGCCTGGTACAAGCTGCCGCCCGCCGCGACGTGGACGGCCACGCGCGCCAGGATCGGCGCATCGTCGTCGGCCGTGAAGGCGCTCCAGACGAACGACGGCACGCGGTATCGCCCCAGGACGTGCTCGGCCAGCCCACGGAAGAGCCGATCCGTGCTCTTCCCGGACGGCTGCCAGGTCGCCGGCGGCCGGACCCATTCCGCTTGCGCGACGAGCGTGAGCGCCCCCAGCGTGTCGGCGGCGAGGAGCCGCGGCGAGCGCTCCGTCACGACGCCGAGCAGCTCGCGCAACGACTGGCTGCCGGGCGCCCCCGCGAGCAGGCGCTCCACCACCTGGGCGGACGACTCCGGCCGCCGCGCCAGGGCGGCGTGCATGGCGGCCGTACGCGCCTCGTCATCGCGCAGGCGCGCGTCGCGCAGGCGCTGCCGCTCGAGCCGGGCCTCGGTTCTCAGACGACGGGATTCCTGGGAAGCCGAAAGCTTCCTCCCACGCATAGACTCCTCCCTCGAGAAGGCCTGGCCGCATCGGGCCGGGCCGTCGGGTCAGCGCGAGGCGCTGACCGTTCTCTGAGGGTGGTGCGTGAGCATTGGAATGACCAGTGTGCCATCGAGTGAGGCACCTGCACAAGGCCGTGGCTGCGCATCGGGCGCGGGACCTGTCATCGGCCTGGGCACGTCCCGATCGTCTCCACGCGGACACGGACCGGTCCCGCTACCGCAATCGTCTCGCCAACGCCGGCGACGTCTGCAGCCGCGAATCGGAGTGTGTGCGTGTGGCACCGGGCCCACGTCAGCGGTCGGCCGTACATGAACGTCCAGGCTGGATCGACCGCGAATGGCTCGCCGGCCTTGTACATCTGGACCAGCGTCCCAGCAGCTTCGACCCAGACCCCGTCTCCGATGTCGACGACGGGATCGGTGATGCCGCGCGCGCGCAGCCCATCTCGGGTCTGGCGGGACAACGCGGCCGACTGGGACTCCGGTCGCGGGGACCTGTCTCCGAAGTGGGCGCGCAGATCCCAGGCCGAGAGGCTGACGGCGAGCAGCAGCACGGCGGCCGGCAGCCAGGCGCCTGCCCGCGCCACCATCGCGGCACGCGCCCCGGCGCCGGCGATCAGCGAGCCGAGGGCCCACGCCGCAATCAACACGCCGGCGCTCGCACCGATGGGAGCGAGCCAGAAGATCGTGTAATCGCCGACCAGGCCTGGGCTTCGGTGGATCGCCGCCAGCGCCACCAGCACGATCAGCAGGTGGAAGGCGGCCGGCAGCGACAGGCCGGGCCGCGCGCGGGTGCGCCAGGCCATTGCCGTGAGCAAGACGACCAGTGCGACGCCCGCGGCGACGGTGCCCGGCCGGGCGAGGACGGGCAGCGGAACGCCGATTGGTTGATGGAATCCGGCCACCATCCCTTGAATGAGCGCCGCCGTCCACATCGTGGCCGACTGCGCGATCGTCCGCCGCCCCGGGGGGGCGCTCGCGAAGAAGCGGGCGATCAGCGTCAGGTTGCCAGGCTCCTCAGTCAGCTCCTCGACGAGCGGCAGCGCCCAGAGCACGGCGACGAGCACGCCGCCGGCGGCCAGCCACCGCCACCATCGCCGCTGCCGGGCGGTCTCCCCGTCCTGGCGCGTGCGATACCAGCCCGCCCCGAGCGCAACCACCCACACCACGCCGACCGGCGGCACCAGACCGACGTGCGACTGTGCGAGGAACGATCCGACACCGGCGAGGGGGACGATCGCGGCGGCCTGTCCGGCGGCGACGGTCGCGCCCAGCCAGACGAACAGGAGCGCCGGCAGGGCGATCAGCACGGGATTCCAGAAGCTGGAGAGGGTCTCGGGCGCGCGCATCAGCCACAGCGTCAGCGCTACGGAGACTGCCAGCGTGGCGATCGGCTCGGCCGCGCGCGCCACGAGACGCAGTAGTGTCGCGATCGCGAGGAGGTTCACCGCCGCCGCGCCGACGTTCAGTGCCTGCGCGTGCTGCCCCGACACCGCGTAGAGCGGTGCCAGCAGGTAGAACATGAGCGGCCCGGGATGATTCCAGTAGAACTGGGAGTAGGGGCCGAGGGCCCACGCGCCACGGCTGGCGTGGAGGACGAAAATCTCGGCCACAGCGGCGTCGCCCGTGGCCATCGCGTGCGGCCACAGCCGCAGCAGCAGCGCGAGGCCGAGGAAGCCTGCCACGACCAGTATCGTCGTGGCCATCAGCGTCCGGCGCACGCTCAAGCCTTCGCGTCCTTCCAGTTCTCGCCGACACCGACGTCGACCGTCAGCGGCACGCTCAGCGTCGCCGCGCCTTCCATCTGCGCTTTGACGATCGCCGACACCTCGTCGACGGCGTCGGCGCGGACTTCGATCAGCAGCTCGTCATGGACGGTCAGGATCATGCGGGCGCGGTCGCGGAGGGGCGCGAACGCCGCATGCAGGTCGATCATCGCGCGCTTGAGGATGTCGGCGGCGGTGCCCTGGATCGGCATGTTGACCGCGACGCGCTCGGCGCCCGCGCGCAGCATGCCGTTGCGGCTCAGGATGTCCGGGACGGCGCGGCGCCGGCCGTAGAGCGTCGACACGAAGCCCTTGGCCTTGGCCTCGGCGATGGTGCCGTCGAGATAGGCGCGAACGGCGGGGAAGCCGGCGAAGTATGCGGCGATGAACTCCTTGGCCGCCTCCGTGGTGACGCCGATATCGCGCGACAGCGTGAACGCCGTCTTCCCGTAGAGCAGCGCGTAGTTGATGATCTTGGCGCGCCGCCGCAGCTCGTGCGCCGAGAGGCCGCTCTGCTCGCCGAACACCTTGAGCGCGGTGCGGTCGTGGATGTCCTCGTTCACGCGGAACGCTTCCGACAGGTTGGGATCGCCGGAGAGATGCGCCAGCACGCGCAGCTCGATCTGCGAGTAGTCGGCCGAGATCAGCCGCCAGCCGGCCTCGGCGATGAAGGCCCGCCGGATCTCGCGGCCCAGCTCGGTGCGGATCGGCACGTTCTGCAGGTTCGGATCGCGGCTGGAGAGCCGGCCGGTGGCGGCCGTCGTCTGGCTGAACTGCGTGTGGACGCGGCCGGTCCGCGGGTTGACCAGCGACGGCAGCGCATCGAGATACGTGCCCTTCAGCTTCTGCAGGCCGCGCCAGTCGATCACCTCGCGCGGCAGGTCGTGCGTCAGGGCCAGCTCCTCGAGCACGTCCTGCGCCGTCGAGGGTGTCCTCGCCGCGCCGGTCCGCTTCAGCGCCGGCAGCTGCAGCTTGACGAACAGCACGTCGCCGAGCTGCTTCGGCGAGTTGATGTTGAAGCGCTCGCCGGCGATCCCGTAGATCCGCTCGGCGCGCTCGTCGAGCTCGGCTTCGATGCGGGCCGCCTGGCCGGCGAGCACGCCGGTGTCGACGCGGACCCCGGCCCGCTCGAGAGCGACCAGCACCGGGATCAGCGGCCGTTCGAGCGTCTCGTAGACCGGCGTCAGCGCCGCGGCCTGCATCTGCTCGGCGACGATCGGCGCCACCTGGGCGGCGAGATCGGCGCGCTCGCCGGCCCACGTCAGCAGCGTCGCCGGCGAGACGGCGCCTGGCGAGATGGCCTTGGCGCCCTTGCCGACCACCGATTCGAGCGCACAGGCACGATACGTGAGCAGCTCGAGCGCGATCGCATCGAGCTCGGGCTCGGAGCGGTTGGCGTCGAGGAGGTAGCTGGCGAGCTCGGTGTCGATGCCGATGCCGGCGAGCGTGACGCCGTGCTCGGCGAGCACCACCGCGGCCTGCTTCAGCGCATGCCCGACCTTCGTCACACCGGCGTCCTCGAGCAGCTCGCGCAGCGCGTCCGGCAGCGCCGCCCGGCCCGGTCCCGCCGCCATCGGCTCGTCGTCGAACAGGCCGCCTTGCGTCGTCGGCGCCGGCGCCGCACCGGCGGTGCCGTGCGTGTGGGCCAGCGGCACGTAGCGGGCCTGGCAGGCTTTCGTCGAGATCGCCAGGCCGACCAGCGTCGCCCGCATCGGCGAGACGTCGTCGGTGACGACGTGCAGGGCGAAGGCGCCGGCGGCGCGGCAGGTGTGCACCAGCGCGTCGATCTGATCGGTCTCGACGACGGCGTAGTCGCGTTCGGTGGCCTCCGCGGGCGGCGCGTACGCGGACACCAGCGAGCGGAACGCGAGCTCGGTGAACAGCGCGTACGCGTCGGCGCGGATGGCGCCGGTGTAGCGGCACGCGTCCGGGTCGAACGTCACCGGGCAATCGGTGTGGATCGTGACCAGGGCCTGGCTCTGGCGGGCATCGTCGGCGTGGGCGATCAGCGCCTCGCGGTAGCGCTTCTGCGTGACCTCGCCGGCGCGCGCGAGCAGCGCCTCGAGCGAGCCGAACGTGGTGATCAGATCGCGGGCGCCCTTCTCACCGATGCCGGGCACGCCCTTGACGTTGTCGGACGTGTCGCCCATCAGCGCGAGCACGTCGATCACCTGCTCCGGCGGCACGCCGAACTTCTGCTTGACGCCCTCGGCGTCGAACCACGTGCCCGGCTCGCGCGGGTTGTAGACCTTGATCGGCCCGCCGACGAGCTGGAAGAAGTCCTTGTCGCCGGTGACGAGCGCCACCTCGAAGCCCTTCTCCGTTGCCTGACGGGCCAGCGTGCCCATGACGTCGTCGGCTTCGTAGCGATCGGTCGTCAGGATCGGCACGCCGAGCGCGCGGCAGGCCTGGTGCACGAGCGGCACCTGGTCGATCAGGTCGGACGGCATGGGGCGCCGCGTCGCCTTGTAGTCGGCGGCGAGATCGCGGCGGAAGGTCGGGCCGGCCAGATCGAACGACGCGGCGACGAACTCCGGCTTGTGGTCGGCGATGAGCTTGAGCAGCATCGTGACGAAGCCGTAGACGGCGTGCGTGACCTGCCCGCTGGCGTTGGTCATCGGCGGCAGCGCGTGGTACGCGCGATACATCTGGTTGCTGCCGTCGATCAGAAAGAGGCGGGGAACGGCCATGGCGGGCGGAAGTTATATCATCCACCCCCATGACGGTTAGCAGCCCGTGGTGGAAGTGCCGCGTGGCACCGAGACGGGCGAGGCGCCCAGCGATCAAGGCGCGAGGAGCGCGCATACCGGGAGTATGCAAGCGACGAGCAACGCCGAGCGCTGGGATGCATCGCCCGTCGAATGCAGCGGGACTTCCACCACGGGCTGCCAGGGTGGAGCGCAGCGCCTGGCTGCGCCGATGGACGGCACGCGCGATCGCGTGCGCGCTCGTGCTGGCGGGTGCGGCGTGCGGCAGCGGCCTCTTCGGCCGCGAGTACGAGTACGAAGAAGAGATCTACCTCAAGGTCGACGGATCGGCGACGGTGGTCGTCAACACCTCGCTGGCGGCGCTCTCGGCGCTGCGTGGGGCCCCGTCGTTCGACGACGGTGACGACGGCGTCGATCGCGACGCGGTGCGGCGCTTCTACGTGTCGAAGGTGACCGAGGTCACCCGCGTCAGCCGGCCCTGGACGCGGCACGGCCGCAAGTTCGTCCAGATCCGCGTCGATACCCACGACATCCGCACGCTTGCCCAGGCGGTGCCGTTCGCCTGGTCGGCCTACGGCTTCACGCCGCGCGGCGAGACGGTGACGTTCGTGCAGGCGATCGGCGCGTCGATGCTGCCGAACGCTGTGGGGCCGTGGCAAGGCAACGAGCTGGTGGCGGTGCGGCTGCACGTGCCGGCCAAGATCCAGTTCCACAACGCGCCGTCGAAACAGGTCGAGCGCGGCAACATCGTGTCGTGGGAGCAATCCCTGAAGGATCGCCTGGCCGGCAAGCCGCTGCGCGTCGAGGTGCGGATGGAGCGCAACTCCATCCTGGCCTGGACGCTGACGATCTTCGGCGGCGCGGCGGCGGCGGCGGCCGTGCTGTTCGTCGTCGTGATCTGGTGGGTGAAACGCAAAGGGCGTCCGGAAGCCGCCTGACCGCACCCACCCGCAGCCGCCCGCGTCGCCAGCCGGCGCGCCCAGCGTCGGCTGAACAGCGACGCGGATTCAGCGGCTGCCTGCGGCAGTTCTGAGGGAACTGCCGCCAACCAACACTGGGTGAAACGCAAAGGGCGTCCGGAAGCCGCCTGATATCGGCGGCGTCCGAAACGCCCTTCCTGATTCGAGTCCGGGCCATCAGCCCGCGACCGTCTTCAGATCTTCTCGAGCTCGTTCTTCATCTCGTCGTCGGTCTTGAGCGTGTTCTTGACGTCGAAGGCGCCGAAGCCGGTGGCCAGCGACCGCGCCAGCGCGCGCTCCACGTTGCTGTTGACGACGCCGGCGAGCGTGACGTGCCCGTTCTTGACGACGATGTGGATCGGCGGCTGCGCCATGTTCGCGTAGTGCCAGAAGGCCGGGTTGCCGTAGATGGCGCGGGCGATCCGGAAGCGCAGCTGGTCGTCGAAGATGGAGACGGGCAGCACCTGGATTTTGTTCTCGACCACGTTGACGCCGGCGACGCGCGAGACGCGTCGCGCGAGGTCTTCCTTCTTGTAGGGCATGGTCACGTGACCGGTCAGGGTCACGACGCCGTCCTCGACCGACGCCGAGATGTCGTCGAACACGGTGAAGTTGACGTAGCCGAGCACCTGGTTCGACACGTCCTTGAAGACGGCGAGGTTGGCGCGGCCGATGGTGGCCTCGTCGTCCGCGAACGCGTGCGACGACAGGCCGAGGGTCAGGGCGAATCCGAGCGCGACTCGAGCAATGGTCTTTCTCATGGCGACACCTTCGAGCGGTTCATCTGACCGCTATCAGTGGAGCCGTCGTTGGGCGTTTCCCGCCGGCTCCTTCTGTCGCCTTCTATGATCAAAGCTCGTGCCACGAGGTGTCGCGCACCTGTCGATTGGATTTCGATCCAGGGAGCCGAATCGTCTGGACGGCTGTCCACTTGCGGTGACGGCCGGCCGGCTCGGCCGCCGCCTGAAGTGGCCCCGCCGTCCCGCGTGAGGCCCGGCCGCCAACAAAGCTAGACCAGGAGCATCGTCGCGATCCCGGCGGCGATGAGCAGCGTCTGGCGGACGGGGTGGTTCGACTGTTGGTGGCTGTGGAGGCCGGGAATCAGGTCGGCCATGGCGATGTAGAGGAAGCCGCCAGCGGCGAAGGCCAGCAGGTAGGGCAGGGCGGTGGGGAGCTGACTGGCCGCACCGTAGACCACCAGCGTGCCGACGACCCCGGTCGCCCCCGAGGCGACGTTGAGGATGAGCGCGCGCCGTGGGGTGTAGCCGGCGTGGAGCAGGACGCCGAAATCGCCGAGCTCCTGCGGGATCTCGTGCGTGGCGGCGGCGAGCGCGGTGGACAGCCCCAGCGGGGCGGAGGTCAGCACTGCGGCGCCGATGATCACGCCGTCGATGAAGGTGTGGAAGGCATCCCCGGCGATCACCAGCGATGCCGCCCGGGAATGGGTGGCGCACTCGTCGTCGCCCTCGTGGCAGTGTCGCCAGATGACCAGCTTTTCGAGCACGAAGAAACTGAGGATCCCCGCCAGCAGCGCCAGCACGCCCTGCCGCGCCGGCACCTGCTCGAGGGCCTCGGGTACCAGGTGCAGGAGCGACGAGCCCAGGAGCGTGCCGACGGCATAGCTGACGAGCCAGGGCACCAGCTTGCCGCGCGTCTCCGAGGGGAACAGCAGCAGCGCCGCCGCGATCAGGAGCCCGGCGAAGCTCCCGACCAGGCTCAACCCGATGGCCAGCGGCAGACCTTGCATCGGCGCGCATTGTAGCCGCTGCCGTTTCTACAAGTTGCTCGGAGCGCGCTCGGAGCTTGCTCCGAGCACGGAACCTCCCCGGACGGCCGTTCCGGTGTCAAATGCGGGCATGGGCTTCTTCGACGTCTTCGCCAACAACCTGCTGATCAAGCGGCTACGCGGGCAGAGCGGCCAGACCGAGCTCATCGCGCAGATGGTGGGCACCCGCCTCGGCGACCGGGTCCTGGTCATCGGGGGCGGTGACGGCCGGCTGGTGGCGGCCGTGGGCGCGCCGACCGGGCTGACCGGTCGGGTGACCGCGGTCGAACCGAACGCCACCGTCGCCAACACGGTCGAGGTGGCGGCAACTGCCGCGGGCGTTCTGGTCGAGGTGGAGGCGGCCGCCTTCGATCGGCTGCCGTTCGAGGACGCCGCTTTCGACGTGGCGATCGTGCCGATGCCTGCCACGGTCGAAGCGCTCGGCGCCGCCCTGGCGGACACCTGGCGGGTCATCCGGACCGGGGGACGGGCGATGGTGGTGGCCGCCGCCGGCGTGCCGGAATCGGCCCGCGTCATCGCCGCCTTGGGCCACGCCGGTTTCCGCGCCGCCCGCCTTCTGAGTGAGCGTGGGGGCCTGGCGTTCTACGAATCCTCGCGTCCGGCCAACCGAAATTCCGGGTGATTCCGGGTGATATAGTGTCCGGCCGTGAAAGCACCGACCGAGATCGCTCCTGCACAAGGCAAGCTGGGTATCCTGCTGGTCGGCCTGGGCGCCGTCAGCACCACGTTCATCGCCGGCGTCTTCGCGGTCCGGAAGGGCCTTGCCAAGCCCATCGGTTCGTTGACCCAGATGGGCACCATCCGGCTGGGCAAGCGCACTGATAACCGCACCCCCCCGATCAAGGAGTTCGTCCCGCTCGCCAGCCTCGACGATCTGGTGTTCGGCGGCTGGGACATCTTCGAGGACAACTGCTACGAGGCGGCCAAGACCGCAGGGGTGCTCGACGACCGCCTGCTCGAAAAGGTCAAGACCGAGATGGAGGGCGTCAAGCCGATGAAGGCGGTCTTCGATCGCCAGTACGTCAAGCGGCTGGACGGCCCCAACGTCAAGACCGGCAAGAACAAGCGCGACCTCGCCGACCAGGTCCGCGACGACATCCGCAACTTCAAGCAGGCCAACGGTTGCGACCGGCTGGTGATGATCTGGTGCGGCAGTACCGAGATCTATGCCCAGGAGGGGCCGGCGCATCGGAGCCTGGCGACGTTCGAGGCGGCGCTCGAGTCGAGCGACGTCTCGATTCCGTCCAGCATGATTTACGCCTACGCGGCCCTCAAGGAAGGCATCCCCTACGCCAATGGGGCGCCCAACCTGAGCGCCGACATCCCGGCCCTGATCGAGCTCGCAGCCCAGACCGGCTCGCCGATCACCGGCAAGGACTTCAAGACCGGCCAGACGCTCATCAAGTCGGTCATCGCGCCGGGCCTGAAGGCGCGCCTTCTCGGCGTCAAGGGCTGGTACTCGACCAACATCCTGGGCAACCGCGACGGCGAGGTCCTGGACGATCCGGAATCGTTCAAGACCAAGGAAGAGAGCAAGAAAGGCTTGCTCGACTACATCTTCCAGGCCAACCTGTACCCGGACCTCTACGGTGATCTCCATCACGTCGTCCGCATCAACTACTACCCCCCGCGCGGCGACAACAAGGAGGGCTGGGACAACATCGACATCGTGGGCTGGCTCGGCTACGACATGCAGCTCAAGATCAACTTCCTGTGCCGCGACAGCATCCTCGCGGCACCGATCGTGCTCGACCTGGTCCTGTTCCTGGACCTGGCCCGGCGCGCCGGCCTGAGCGGCATCCAGGAATGGCTGTCGTTCTACTGGAAGAGCCCCCAGCACGCGCCCACCGTCTATCCTGAGCACGATCTGTTCATTCAGCTGATGAAGCTGAAGAACACGCTGCGCTACCTCAAGGGCGAAGACCTCATCACGCACCTCGGTCGCGAATACTACGACTAGCCCGGGGACTCGGCCCCGCACCAGGCACCACATGTCCGCTCCCAAGCTGCTGCCCGACCACCTGGGCGGCCTCTTCATCGGCGTCCTGTCATCGCTGCCCTACATCAAGGGCGGCAACGTCTGCTGCTGTCTCTGGGTGGTGAGCGGCGGCGCGCTCGCTGCCTGGCTGATGCAGCAGAACACGCCGCGCCCGATCACGGTGGGCGAGGGCGCCATTGTCGGCCTGCTGAGCGGGCTCGTCGGCACGGCTGTGTGGGTGCTGTGGGGCGTCATGGCCTTGGCGATCTTCTCGGTTGCGCCGTTCGACATGGCTGACTTCCAGCGCGCCATGGGCGAGGCCGAAGGCATGACGCCGGAAGCGCGCGAGGCGCTCGAGAGCCTGAGCCCGGCGGTGATGCTCGTCGTCGGAAGCGTCATCTGGGCCGTCGTCTCGATGGTCTTCGCCACCGTCGGCGGCCTGCTCGGCGCGCTGATCTTCAAGCGCAAAGGTGGACCGACCGCCGGCGTGCCGACGCCCCCGGTGCCGCCGACCTTCACGCCGCCGACGTTCACGCCGGCCGGGTCCGCCCCACCGCCGCCGTTCAGCCCGCCGCCTCCACCGGCTCCGCCGCCGCCGGCGTCGCCCGTCAACTTGGCGCCGCCGAGCAGCTGGACGCCGGCGCCGCCCGAGGAGCCCTGGGCCGGCGACGCGCCGACGATCATGATCCCGGCCCGCGGCGCGAGCCTGCCGCCGGCGTTCGCGCCACCGAAGGCGCCACCCGGCGCGCCGCCGCCGGGCGCCGTGCCGCCTGCCGATCGCGAGCCTGAGTCCCACTGACCGCCGTTTCGACCCCGGGCCAGCCGAGGGGTGACATGTCGCAACCGACCGATCCGCGTTCCGCCGAGATTTCCGCGCTCATGACCGAGGAGCGCAGCTTTCCCCCGGCGCCGGCCTTCACGGCCGCCGCGCACGCCGGCGATCCGGGCGTCTACGACCGCGCCGCCGCGGATCCCGAAGCGTTCTGGGCGGGTTTCGCCCGTGAGCTCGAGTGGATCACGCCGTTCACATCGGTGCTCGAAGGACAGTCTCCCGACGCCACGTGGTTCGGCGGCGGCCGGCTGAACGTCTCCGCGAACTGCCTCGATCGCCACGTCCGCAGCGCGCGCCGCAACAAGGCCGCGATCATCTGGGAAGGCGAGCCCGGCGATCGGCGGACGCTGACCTACTTCGATCTCTACCGCGACGTGAACGCGTTCGCGCACGTCCTGCGCGGGCTCGGCGTGAAGAAGGGCGACCGCGTCGCGCTCTACATGCCGCTCGTCCCCGAGCTGGCGATCGCGATGCTGGCCTGCGCCCGCATCGGTGCCGTGCACAGCGTGGTTTTCGGCGGCTTCAGCTCGGAGTCGCTGCGCGATCGCATCAACGATTCGCTGTGCTCGGTGCTGGTGACCGCCGACGGCGGCTATCGCCGCGGCCAGCTCGTGCCGCTCAAGCAGATGGCCGACGAGGCGCTGAAGGACACACCCTCTATCCGCCACGTCGTCGTCGTGCAGCGCGATCAGACGGCGCGCTTCCCGGTCCACATCCAGGAAGGCCGCGACCACTGGTACCACCGGCTGATGCAGGAGGCCGGCCGCTACGTCGAGCCCGAGGCGATGGACGCGGAGGACATGCTCTACATCCTCTACACGTCCGGCACGACGGGGAAGCCGAAGGGCATCGTCCACACGACCGCCGGCTACCTGGTCGGCGTCTACGCCACGACCAAGTGGGTCTTCGACATGAAGGACGAAGACGTCTACTGGTGCACGGCCGACATCGGCTGGGTGACGGGCCACAGCTACGTCGTCTACGGGCCGCTCGCCACCGGCGCGACGGTCGTCATGTACGAGGGCGCGCCCGACTGGCCGGAGAAGACGCGCTTCTGGGAGATCGTGCAGCGCTACGGCGTGAGCATCTTCTACACCGCGCCGACGGCGATCCGCGCCTTCATGCGCTGGGGCGCGGAGTATCCGGCGGCGTGCGATCTCTCGAGCCTGCGCCTGCTCGGCTCGGTGGGTGAGCCGATCAACCCCGAGGCCTGGATCTGGTACCACAAGACGATCGGCGGTGAACGCTGCCCGATCGTCGACACGTGGTGGCAGACGGAGACCGGCCACATCATGATCTCGCCGCTACCCGGCCTGACGCCGACCAAGCCCGGCTCGGCGACCAGGCCGTTCCCCGGCATCACCGCCGAGATCCGCAGACAGGGCGGCGAAGCGGTCGAGGTCGGCGGCGGCTTGCTGGCGCTGACCAAGCCGTGGCCGGGGATGCTGCGCGGCATCTACGGCGATCGCGAGCGCTTCGAGAAGACCTACTTCAGCCAATGGCCTGACGGCGTCTACTTCACCGGCGACGGCGCCCGGCGCGACGGGGACGGCTTCTACTGGCTGCTCGGCCGCGTCGACGACGTCCTGAACGTCGCCGGCCACCGCATCGGCACGATGGAGGTCGAGAGCGCGCTGGTCGATCATCCGTCGGTCGCCGAGGCCGCCGTCGTCGGACGAGCGCACGAGATCAAAGGCCAGGCGATCACGGCGTTCGTCATTCTGAAAGGCGGCCAGCACAGCTCGGCGAGCCTGGCCGACGAGTTGCGGCAGCACGTGGCCAAGAAGATCGGCCCGATCGCCCGGCCCGAGGAAGTGCTGTTCGCGGCTGACCTGCCGAAGACTCGGTCGGGCAAGATCATGCGCCGCCTGCTGCGCGACATCGCCGAAGGCCGGGCGCTCGGCGACACGACGACCCTCGCCGATCCGGCGGTCGTGGCCAAGCTCAAAGAGAGCTACCAGGACGAACAGGGGTAGGGAGACGACAGATGGCGCGATGGGCATGTCGACGACTGACGGAGCCCATAGCAGCCTGTGCTTCGCGCCCCTTTCACCTCGGGCTGCTCGCGATCGCCGGCGTCGTCGCCCTCGCCGCCTGCAGCCACCCCGCTGACGCCGTCCCCGCCGCCGCTCCTGCCGCGGCGTCCACCGTACCGGCAACGTCCGCCACGGCTGCTACTTCGACCGCTCCAGCCGCTGCGTCCGCCCCTCCCGCCCTGTCTGGCGCGCCTGGGGCCGGCGCGTCGCCCCCGGCCGTCCGCACCGTCAGCGAGGCACCCTGCGCCACGGCGCCGCTCAGTGTCCGCGTCGTGGCGGTCCGTCAGGAGAGCGCGGACAGCATCCGCGTGGAGCTGGCCCTGGCCAATCTGGCCGCCGCCGACGCGTTTACACCCGGCTCGCCGGTCGCGGCGTCCGTCACCGCGGCCGTCGACGCGCTCGACGGCATGTCGCTGCTCTCCGCCGATGGCCGGCGGCGGCTGTTCGCGCTCCGGGCCAGCGCCGGCAATCGCGTCGGGACACCCGCGCAGGCCCCGCCGCCGGGTGGCACCCGCACCTTCTGGGCCCTGTTTCCGGCCGCCGAAGGCCCGGTCAGCGTCCTCCTGCCTGGATTTGCGCCGCTTTCCGGCCTACCGGTGGCGCCGCACGCGGCGTCCTCGGAACCCTGATCTGGCGCTCGTCGTATCATCAGCCACATGGCGCTCATCGAAACCAACGACCTGTGGAAGACCTACGTGATGGGCGAGGAAGAGGTGCATGCGCTGCGCGGCGTCACCATCCAGATCCAGCGCGGTGAATACGTCGCCATCATGGGCCCGTCGGGATCGGGCAAGTCGACGCTGATGAACCTGATCGGCTGCCTCGACACGCCGACGAAGGGCTCCTACCTGCTGAACGACAAGCAGGTGAGCGAGATGAACGACGACGAGCTCGCCCGCATCCGCAACGAGGAGATCGGGTTCGTCTTCCAGACGTTCAACCTGCTCGCCCGTGCCACGGCCCTGCACAACGTGGAGCTGCCGCTGATCTACGCCGGCATCGACTCGAAGACGCGGCTGCATCGGGCCAAGGAGGCGCTGATCAAGGTCGACCTCGCCGAGCGCATGAGCCATCGGCCGAACGAGCTGTCTGGCGGCCAGCGCCAGCGCGTCGCGATCGCGCGGGCCCTGGTCAACAACCCGTCGATCCTGCTGGCCGACGAGCCGACCGGCAACCTCGACTCGAAGACCGGCGTCGAGATCATGGCGCTGTTCGAGCGGCTGCACGGCGCCGGCAACACCATCGTGCTGGTGACGCACGAAGCCGAGATCGCCGCGCACGCGCACCGCGTGATCTCCTTCCGCGACGGCCGGGTCGAGAAGGACGCCACGCGCGAGCTCGTCGCCCACTGATTGTTTGTTGACGACGCGTGGCCGCGCCGTCAACCTCACGACGCCTCCGGCCTCCGGCCTCGGCGTTCGTGAGGCGGCGTCGCACGCCGGGCCGTTCTACTTTCCTCCGCCAAACGCATACAACGCGCTGCGGGTGCGCACGAAGAGCTGTCCGTCGGCGGGCACGGGTGTGGCAAACACCTCGTCGTCGAGCGGGTTGACTGAGAGAATCTCCCAGTCGCCCCGTGCGGACACCACCGACACGGTGCCGTCCTGGCTCACCAGCCACACCTTGCCGTCGGCGCCCACCGGCGAGGCGAAGTACTTGTCGATGGCGCCCTTGAGGCGGCCTTCCTTGAGCACCTGTCCCGTCTTCGGATCGAAGGCCAGCAGGATGCCGCTGTCGTTGACCATGAACAGCACGCCCTGATACAGCAGCGTCGATGGCACCTGCGGCACCGGCCGCTGGTAGCGCCAGCGAATGGCCTGATCGGTCATGTCGCCCTTGCCGCCGAGGCGAATCGCCAGCAGGCCATTCTCGGCCGCGAGCATGGCGCGGAACACTTCCCACTCGCTGGCGTTGAGCATGCCGTTGCGATCGAGATCGAAGGCCGGGAAAGCGTCCTTCCCGAGCATGCGGTCCATCGGCTCGGTCCCGCTCACTTCCGTCTGCGCCACGAGACCATCGCCGTTCATGTCGTAGCGTTTCAGGCCCTCGTCGAAGGGCACCGTGGCCACCTGGCGTCCCGGCTGATTCTGCGGAAAGCCCCAGCCGTTGATGTAGAGCGTGTCGTGGTCGACGCTCGCCACCGATTTCATCTCGCAGGCGAGGCCGCGCACCCACCACACCGGCTTGCCGTCCGAGAGTGCATAGGCGGTGAGCTGGAACGACTCGGGCACGAGCAGCTGCGCGCCACCGTTCGCCGGACGATAGATCGTCGGGGTCGAATAGCCGGAGACGGCGTGCGGCTTCGGCGTCTTCCAGCGCTCGCGGCCGGTCTTCGCATCGAGGCCCAGCAGGTAGGCGTCCTTGTCCTGGTCGACACTCAGAACCAGCGTACCGTCGGCCAGCATCGGCGACGCGCCGAACCCGTAAAACATGTTGAACGGGCCAATCGGCTTGCGCCACCGCTCGCGTCCATCGGCGGTATAGCTGATCAGCCCAAACTCCTGGAAGAACGCGTAGACGTTCGCGCCGTCGGTCACCGGGCTCGGCGAGGCCGGACCGTTGACGTTCTCCTGGCGCCCCGTCTGGGCGCGCGGCACTTCACGCCGCCACAGCTCGCGTCCGGTCCTGCGATCGAGCCCGATGACGAGGAGCGTATAGCTCTCTTTCTCGGGCGAGTGCGCGGTGAGGAAAATACGCGAGTCGCTCAGCACCGGCGAGGAGTGGCCCGGCGGCAACGGCGTCTTCCACAACACGTTCTTCTCCGGGCCGAAGCTCACCGGCAGGCCGGTCGCCTCCGACACGCCGGTACCGTTCGGTCCGCGGAACCGGCCCCACGACTCGCGCTCGGCGGCCGACAACGCGCCGCAGGCCAGCGCAACCCCGAGAAGCACGCCCATCCAAATCAGTGGGTTCTGTGTGCTCTGTGGCCGCATCATGCCGCGCATTGTAGTGTCGGACCCGGATTGTTGGCGGCGGTTCCCTCAGGAACCGCCGCGGGCCGCCTTCTGGGCGTGCGTCCTGCTATTTGCCGACGCGCCTTCGCGCGTCGGCCGAACGATGGCTCCGGACTTCGTCCTCGCCATTCGTCACGCGACGCTGGGCGCGTCGCGGCGTCCGCCCGCGGGCGGCGCTGCTACACCGCAGCCCAGTGGCCTGGGCCGATTTCACGCAGCGCCGCGCCTTCGACGATCGTCGAGCGATCGAGCTCAAGGCGCGTCGTCGCCGCGTCGGGATCCGGCGTCGGCACGGCCGAGAGCAGCGCCCGCGTGTAGGCGTGCTCGGCGCGCTCGTAGACGGCGTCGGTCGGTCCCATCTCGACGATCCGTCCGCGATACATCACGGCGACGCGCGTACAGACGTGGCGCACCAGCCGCAGGTCGTGCGCGATCAGCAGATACGTCAGCGCGAAGCGGGCCTGCAGGTCGACGAGCAGGTTGATGACCTGCGCCTGGATCGAGACGTCGAGGGCGGATACCGGTTCGTCGGCGATGATCAGCGACGGGTTCAAGGCCAGGGCGCGGGCCAGGCCGATGCGCTGGCGCTGGCCGCCGCTGAACTCGTGCGGGTAGCGGCGACGCAGCTCCGGATCGAGGCCGACGTGGGACAGCAGCTCGGCGACCCGCGCGGCGCGCTCGGCCCTGGTGCCGATGCGGTGGATGACGAGCGGCTCCTCGACGATCGTCTCGACCCGCATCCGCGGGTTGAGCGACGAGTAGGGGTCCTGGAAGACCATCTGCATGTGGCGCCGCGCCTCGCGCAGCGCGCGGCGGTCGAGCGCCAGGACATCCTGGCCCTTGAAGGCGACCCCCCCCGAGGTCGGCTCGATCAGGCGGAGGATGCAACGGCCCGTCGTCGTCTTGCCGCTGCCCGACTCGCCGACCAGGCCGAAGGTTTCCCCCTGCTCAATCGAGAACGAGACGCGATCGATCGCCCGCGCCTCGCTGACGCCGCCGAACAAGCCGTGGCGCTGCCGGTAGATCTTGGTGAGGTCGCGGACGTCGAGGAGCGCCATGGGTCAGACGGTGGCCGGGAGGCCGGCCTCGCGGACGCGGTGGTGCAGGAAGCAACGGACCGGTTGCCCGCCGTCGGCGCCCGGCACGAGCGCCGGTAGATCGACGCACGGCTCGAAGCGGTTCGGACAGCGCGGCGCGAAGGCGCAGCCGGCCGGGATGTGGCCGAGGCGCGGCACCGTCCCCTCGATCGCCCGCAGGCGGGTGCCGTGCTGCCCCGGCAGCGACGCCAGCAGCCCGCGTGTGTAGGGGTGTTTGGGGTCGCGGAACAGCGTCCGCACCGGCGCCTCCTCGACGATCCGCCCGGCGTACATCACCGCGACGCGATCGGCCTGTTGCGCGACGACACCGAGGTCGTGCGTGATGAGCAGCAGCGCGAGGCGGAAGCGCGCCTTGAGATCGCGGAGCAGGTCGAGGATCTGCCCCTGGATCGTGACGTCGAGCGCCGTCGTCGGCTCGTCGGCGATCAGCAGCTTGGGCTGGCAGGCGAGGGCGGCGGCGATCAGCGCGCGCTGGCGCAGACCGCCGGAGAGCTGGTGCGGGTAGTCGTCGACGCGGCGTTGCGGCTCGGGGACGCGGACAGCGTCGAGCAGCTCGATGGCGCGGGCCCGGGCGGCCCGTCCACGGGCCAGGCCGTGGACCTCGAGCGCCTCGGCGATCTGGCTGCCGATGGTATAGACCGGGTTGAGCGCCGTCATCGGCTCCTGCAGGATCAGACCGATCTCGCGGCCGCGGACCGCGCGCATCGAACGCTCGTCGATCGTCAGCAGGTCGCGCCCGGCGAGGCGGATGGCGCCGCCGACGATCCGACCCGGCGGGTCGACCAGGCGCAAGATGGACAACGCGGTGAGGGACTTGCCGCAGCCCGACTCGCCGACCAGGGCGAGCGTCTCGCCGGCGTCCAGAGAGAAGCTCACCCCGGAGACGGCGGAGACGACCCGGCCCTCGATCGGAAACGCCGTGGTGAGTCGGTCGACCTCGAGGAGGGCCATCGTGGGGTCGGCGGAGCGGGCCGCCGTGTGCGAGTCCGGCTCAGTGTAGTCGAAAGTACCGGCTCCAGCAGACAAGCGGTGCGCCTCCGGGAGCATTTGCTCGCCGCTGCGGCGGACCTCGAAAACAGCTGTAAAATCAGGTGAAATCAGCGGTTCTTCCGTCTTGACACCCGTCGGACGAGACGCCTAGAATGCGCTCAGTTCCTGTTTGGCGCGGCCGCCCTCCATCGAACGAGAGAGGTACACCATGGACGACACCGTCAACCGGTTGGCGAAAGAACTGGCGCAGGCCATCCGTGCGGCTGTGGCGGCCGATCAAACCGTCGAAGCGTGCCGCGCCAAGGCGCGCGCTGCCGGGTACGAGATGCACCTCTCGATCGACGCCGAGGTGGGCTTTGCCAACCGGTCCAAGCCGACCGCCGTGGTCAAGGTCCGGCGTGCCGGTGCCGGTGCCGGCGCCGTGAGCGCATCGGGCGGCTCGGCTCAGCCGAGCACCCCATCGAGCCCTCTGGGCTTTTCGCCAGCGTCCAACCCGACCGCCGGCACTCCGGGAGCGAACGGCGGCCTGGTGCCTCGCCGTCCGATCGTCCGCGAGCTCTCAGCCAGCGATCGCCTGTTCCTCAAGTCGCTCCGTATCGCCCCTGACGAGCTGCCCGAAGTGAAGGGCTGAGTCGGCCCACCTGAAGTGACTGGCTGAGTCGGCTCAGACGAGCCGCTTGCCGGTCATTTCCTTCGACGGCGGCAGCCCCAGCAACCCGAGCATCGTCGGCGCGACGTCGCACAGCGCCCCGGCCGGCAGCGTCCGCGGGCTTGCTTCGCCCGGGCCCTGCACGAAGACGTAGGGCACCAGGTTGGTCGTGTGCGCCGTGTGGGGCGCGTTCAGCGTGTAGTCCCACATCTGTTCGCAGTTGCCGTGATCGGCGGTGACGATTGCGGCGCCGCCCGCTGCGAGGATCGCCGGGATGACGCGGGCCAGGCAGCCGTCAACCGCCTTGACCGCCGCGACCGCCGCCTGCAGGCTGCCGGTGTGGCCGACCATGTCGGGGTTGGCGAAGTTGCAGATGATCACGTCGTGCTTCTTCGCCGAGACGCTGGCGATCAGCGCGTCGGCGACGCCGGCCGCGCTCATCTCCGGCTGCAGGTCGTAGGTCGCGACCTTCGGCGACGGCACCAGCACGCGCTCCTCGCCGGGGAAGCACTCCTCGCGCCCACCGTTGAAGAAGTAGGTGACGTGCGCGTACTTCTCGGTCTCGGCCAGGCGCAGGTTGGTGAGGCCGTTGGCGGCCAGCACTTCGGCGATGTAGCCGGTCGCCGGCTGGGACGGATAGACGACCGGGAAGGTGTACTTCGGATCGTACTCCGTCATCGTCGTCAGCGCGAGCCGCGGCCAGTCGCCGCCGCGCCCACGATCGAAGCCGTCGAAGTCCTCCAGCGCCAGCGCCCGCACGATCTGCCGCATGCGATCGGCGCGGAAGTTGAAGAGCACCACCGAGTCGCCGTCGTGGATCGGGCCGACCGGCCGGCCGTCCGCACCGACGATGACATGCGGCTTGATGAACTCGTCGGTGACGTTCGCGGCGTAGGCCGCCTCGATCACCGCGCTCGCTGACGCCGCCGCCGGTCCCTCGCCATGGACGATCGTGTCGTAGGCGAGCTTGATCCGCTCCCAGCGCTTGTCGCGATCCATCGCCCAGTAGCGGCCGGAGATCGAGGCGATACGGCCGATGCCGGCGGCAGCCATCGCGGCTTCGAGCGCAGCGACGTAGCCGCGCCCGCCGTTCGGCGAGGTGTCGCGCCCGTCGGTGAGGACGTGGACGAACACGCACGAGACGCCGCGGGCGCGGGCCAGCGCGATGAGCGCGTGCAGGTGCAGCTGGTGGCTGTGGACGCCGCCATCCGAGAGCAGGCCGATCAGGTGCAGCGCGTGCGTCGACCCGCCGGCGCAGCGATCGTAGGCGGCGAGGAGCGCCGGGCGCGTCTCCAGGTCGCTCTCGCGGATGCTCTTGTCGATCCGCGTGAGGTCCTGGTAGACGACGCGGCCGGCGCCCAGGTTGGTGTGGCCGACCTCGGAGTTGCCCATCTGCCCGACGGGCAGGCCCACGGCCTCGCCCGACGCTTCGAGCGTGCCGTTCGGATAACGGGCCAGCAGACCCTTGAACGTCGCCGGCTCGGCGAGCGCCACCGCGTTCTGGTCGCGCTCGGCGCGCAGGCCCCAGCCGTCGAGGATGATGAGGGCGAGCGGTCCGTTCATCGCCTTACTTCAGCTGCTTGAGGGCGGCGCGGCCCGCATACGTGGCGCTCGAGCCGAGCGCCTCCTCGATGCGGAGCAACTGGTTGTACTTGGCCACGCGATCGCTGCGGCACAGCGAGCCGGTCTTGATCTGGCCGGCGCGGGTGCCCACGGCGAGGTCGGCGATCGTCGAATCCTCGGTTTCGCCCGAGCGGTGCGAGGCGATCGTGGTGTAGCCGGCGGCCCACGCCATCGCCATCGCGTCGAGCGTCTCGCTCACCGTGCCGATCTGATTGACCTTGACGAGCAGCGAGTTGGCGATGCCCCGGGCGATGCCTTCCTTGAGGATCGCCGGGTTGGTGACGAACACGTCGTCGCCGACGAGCTGCACCTTGTCGCCGAGCGCCTTGGTCAGCTTCTCCCAGCCCGGCCAGTCTGCCTCGCTGAGGCCGTCCTCGATCGAGCCGATCGGATAGTCGCGCGACCACTCCGTGTAGAGCTCGATCATCTCGTCCGAGGTGCGGGTGCGGTCGCCCGACTTCTTGAAGACGTACTGGCCGTCTTCGAAGAACTCACTGGCGGCGACGTCGAGGGCCAGGACGACGTCGGTCCCGGCCTTGAAGCCGGCCTTGCCGACCGCCTCCATCACGACGTCGAGGGCGTCCTGGTTCGACTTGAGGTTCGGCGCGAAGCCGCCCTCGTCGCCGACGCCGGTGGCGAGGCCGCGCTTCTTCAGGATGCCGCGCAGGGCGTGGAAGATCTCGGCGCCGACGCGCAGCGCCTCGCTGAACGAGCTGGCGCCGACCGGCATCACCATGAACTCCTGGAAGTCCACGTTGGTGTCGGCGTGGGCGCCGCCGTTGAGGATGTTGCACATCGGCACCGGCAGGAGATCGGCGCGGGCGCCGCCGACCATCGCGTGGCGCAGCGCGCCGATGTGCTCGAACAGCGGGACGCGCTCTTCGGCCGCGGCGGCGCGCAGGGCGGCCATCGATACCGCCAGCGTGGCGTTGGCGCCGAGGCGGCCCTTGTTGGCGGTCCCGTCGAGCTCGATCATCGCGGTGTCGAGCGACGCCTGCGTGAATTCCTTGCCGGTGATCGCCTTGGCGATCTCGCCGTTGATGTTGCCGACCGCGGTCCGCACGCCCTTGCCGAGATAGCGGGACGTGTCGCCGTCGCGCAGCTCCAGCGCTTCGCGCGTGCCGGTCGACGCCCCCGATGGCACCGCGGCCCGCCCGAGGGCGCCGCTGGCGAGCTCGATGTCCACTTCGACCGTCGGGTTGCCCCGCGAATCGAGAATTTCCCGTCCGACGACACGCTTGATGTTCACGAATGCTCCTCGATGGTGCAGTTACTGCCAGGTGCTCGGAGCTTGCTCCGAGCTTGCTCCGAGCACGCTCCGAGCACGCCCGGGCAACTGGTTATGTTCTCAGATTTTGCGATCAGGCGCCGCGGCGGTCCCACTCGCCTTCGACGGCGAGGACCTCCGGCGGCGGATCGGCGACCAGGGGCTCGTCGTCGGTGGTGACGACCACGATGCCGGATTCGGTGACGGTGTGCCGCTTGCGATCTTCCTCAGGGTAGTAGCCGATGCACGCGCCGCGCGGGATGAATACGTCGCGGTCGATGATGGCGCGGCGAATCCGCGAGTGCCGGCCGACTCGGACGCCGGGCATCAGGATGCTGTCCGAGACGTCGCAGAAGCTGTGCACGCGCACGTTCGGGCACAGGATGCTGCCCGAGACGCGGCTGCCCGAGACGATGCACCCGGCGGAGATGATCGAGTCGAGGGCGTGGCCGCAGCGCTGGCCTTCGTCGGCGAACACGAACTTGGCCGGCGGCGCCTGCACCTGCCACGTTCGCATCGGCCACTCCGGATCGTAGAGGTTGAACTCCGGGTTGACGTGGCAGAGGTCCATCGACGCTTCGTAGTAGGCGTCGAGCGTGCCGATGTCCCGCCAGTACTTCGAGGCTTTCTTGTTCTGGTCGTAGAAGCGATAGGCGACGACCTGCGCGTCGCGGATCAGTGCCGGCAGGATGTCCTTGCCGAAGTCGTGGTTGGTATCGCGCGCGGCGTCGGCCTCGAGCGCCTTGTAGAGCGCGTCCGCCTCGAAGATGTAGATCCCCATCGAGACCAGCGCGACGTTGGGCGAGCCCGGCACGCCGGTCGGCTCCCGGGGCTTCTCCTGGAAGCCTGTGACCGTGTCCGTCGCGTCGACGGCGACGACGCCGAAGCGCGTCGCGTCGGCGACCGGCACTTCGAGACAGGCGATCGTCGCGGCGGCGCCGCGCTCCGAATGGAAGCGCAGCATGCGCGCGTAATCCATCTTGTAGACGTGGTCGCCGGACAGCACGACGATGTGCTTCGGGTTCTCGCGCGTGATCGAGTAAAGGTTCTGGTAGACCGCGTCGGCGGTGCCGAGATACCAGTGCTCGCCGACGCGCTTCTGTGGCGGCAGGATTTCGATGAACTCGCCGAGCTCGTCCGCGAAGACTTTCCAGCCCATGCGAATGTGCCGCGACAGCGACAGGGACTTGTATTGCGTGGCGATGTAGATGCGGCGGAAGCCGGAGTTCACGCAGTTGGAGAGCGTGAAATCGATGATGCGATAGGGCCCGCCGAAGTAGACGGCCGGCTTGGCCCGCTCCTTGGTGAGCGGGAAGAGGCGCTCCCCGACGCCTCCGGCCAGGACAATCACCAGGGAATCGGCCGACATACGGCGCGGATGATACCACGGCGATCACGCCACCCTGGACCCTCAACTGCCAATCTGTCAGTGACTTGAGCTGGTTCTGCCAGGTTTGACTTGAGCTCGGATCGTCGCCTATGATCGCGGGTGAGTCTTCGCGTCGCGGTCCATCTCGGGAGTCAAGGTTTCATGCTGCGTATCACCACCCGGGCCTTCGTGGTCCTGGCGGCGCTTGTCGCGCTCGCCTCCACCTCCGCACCGTCTGCGCTCGCACAGCGCAAGGACGACAAGGACAAGAAGCCCGCCGAGGGCCTCACGGCGCCTCAGCGCCAGGAAGCGGCGCCGCTCGCGCGCCTCGCCGATGAAGTGATGAAGGGGACGGCCCCGGGCACCTACCTCGTCACGCCGCCGAAGGATCCGGCCGGCAAGGATCCCGGCAAGGACAGCCCGACGCAGCCCGCCCCCGCCGAGGTCGCGCTGACCTGGCGTCAGGATTTCCTGAAGGCGCAGCAGGGGCTGGTCTTCGTTCCGTTCACGGTGACGGTCGAGCCCGGCAAGCTGAACACCTCCGTCGCAGGCTATCTGCGCATCGCCGCCAAGGGCGCGACCGGCCTGCCGACACCGGCCGCGGGGGAGAAGGCTCCGGCCTATCCGTTCGAGGACGTCTACTTCACGGATCTGCGCCCGGGCGCCGCCGGCCAGGCGCCGCGGTTGACGCGCGCCTTCGCGGTCGCGCCCGGCGCGTACGACGTCTACGTGGCGCTGCGGGAGCGGCCGGCCGGCGGCACCGCGGCCGATGCTCCCGTCAAGGTCGCGATCCTGAAGCAGGAAGTGGTGGTGCCGAACTACCACGCCATCGACGAGCTGCAAACGAGTTCAGTGCTGGTCGCCGACAAGATCGATCAGCTCACCGCGCCGGTCTCGCCCGAGTCGATGAAGGAGCGGCCCTACGTGCTCGGCGACAGCGAGATCACGCCGGCCGTCGATCTCAAGTTCAAGAAGACCGAAGAGCTGCAACTGGTCTTCCAGATTTACGGCGCCAAGCCGGGGGCGGACAAGAAGCCAGACGTCTCCGTGGACTACGTCTTCTTCCAGAAGGAAGCGGCCGGCGAGAAGATGTTCAACCGGACGCCGGCGCAGGTGCTGAACGGCGAGAGCCTGCCGAAGAATTTCGATCCGGAGATGGGGCATCAGCTCATGACCGGACAGGGGGTGCCGCTCCAGAGCTTCCCCGAGGGCGATTACCGGCTGGAGATCAAGATCACCGACAACAAGGCGCAGAAGAGCATCACGCGCGACGTGCTCTTCACGGTGCTGGCGGCATCCTGACGCTCCCGCCGCAGCAAGGTCTGGTTCGGAATACGGGTACGGTTCGATAGAGGAGGCTCCCCAATGCCCTCACTCCTGCCGATCGTCCTGCTGACGGCCGCCGTGGCCGGTCACGCGCCCGTGTCCCACGCGCGGCCGCCGCAGGGCGCCCGTGCCGCCGGCACTGCAACGCACGCCGCGCCTGGGCGCGGCCCCAAGACCGCGCCGGTCATGATCACGGCCAGCCTGCAGTCGGGCTGGATCGAGGGGCTGGTGACCGACGAGCGCAACCAGCCCGTCGCCGGCGCCGCGGTGACGGCACAGGGTCGCGACCTCCTCATCATCGAGACCGACCGCATCGGCCGCTTCGAGCTGCGCGGCATTCCCGCCGGCACGTACCTGCTCCGCGTCCAGGGCCGCGGCTTTGCCGCCTCGCGTCGCGAGTTCGTCCAGGTCGTACCATCCCGCGGCACCCATTTCGACGTGCAGCTGCGTCGCGCCGCAGCGTCGGTGATCGCGCCTGGCGCCGCTCCGGTGCTGGCCGCCGGCGTCGGTTTCGCGCCGACAACCGCGGAGGCCATCGATGGCGCCGTCCCGGCGAGTGCGCCGCCCGTCCTGGAGACCGAAGCGGTCGAGGCCGTACCGCACGATCACTCGCCGGCGGCGTGGCGCTTGCGTCACGCCAAGCGCTCGGTGCTGCGCGAGACCACCTCGCGGATCGACGACGTCGCTGCGCTCGAGGACGAAGAGCTGTGGCGCTCGCTGACCCGGCTCGACGATCTGGCCGGCTGGACGCTCGGCCTCGGTCGCTCGGCCGCTTCCGCCGTCCTCAACGGCGCGCTCACCGGCCGCGTCCAGCTGCTCACCGCCGGCGCCATCGATCAGCCTTTCGAGGCGTTCACGACCGACGACATGCCGGCCGGGATTGCCTTCGTCCACCTCGCCGGGCCGCTCAGCACGCGCACCACGTGGAGCGTCGAGGCGGCGACCGCGCGCGGCGGCGTCAGCTCGTGGTTCGTCGGCGGCACCTACGCCACCGTGGTCGCCGATCGGCACGGCGTCGAGGTGCGCAGCTCCTACAGCCGGCAGCGCTCGGCTGCGGCGAGCGGCGTCAGCGTCTACGGCCTCGAGGACGATGCCCGCAGCGCCGGCGGCGTCGAGGTCGTCGATCACTGGACGATTGGCCCGCGCGCCATGCTCGACGTCGGCGGCCGCTATGAGCGCTACGACTACCTGAGCGATCCGGGGTTGTTCAGCCCGATGATCACGGCCTCGCTGTCGCCGGCGGCGCGCACCTGGGTACGGATCACCGCCACGCGGAACATGAACGCGCCCGGTGCCGAAGAGTTCGTACCGCAGGCGTACGGATCGCTGACGCTGCCGCCGCAGCGCACGTTCTCGTCGCTGGTCGCCGGCGGGCTGCTCGAGGGGCAGGAGACGCGGCATCTCGGCATCGCGCTCGAGCAGGACGTCGCCACGTTCCGGGTCGCGTTGACCCACTTCCGCCAGACGGTCGACGGCCAGCTGGCGACGATCTTCGATCCGAGCCTGGCAAGGGGCCAGCGGCGCGCCGACCTCGGCCACTACGCCGTGGCCAGCGTTGGCGACCTCGCGGCGGCCGGTTGGGGCGTCGGCGTCAGCCGTCCGGTTGGCACGCACCTGCGCGGCGGGATCGAGTACCGCACCTCGGATGTGGCGTGGACGGGCGGCGACGATGTGGTCGCACACGCGGTCCGCGCCGTCGCTCCGTCGGCGCTGCGCCCTGGACGCGAGCGGATGCACGACGTCACGATGCGCCTCGACGCCGCGGCGCCGCGTACCGGCACGCGCCTGTCGGCCGCATGCCGCTACAACACGCGCTTCAGCCGCGGCGCGATCGACGAATCCACGCCGGGCGGCGCCACCCGCTACGACCTTCAGGTCTATCAGGGCGTGCCGTTCCTCAACCGCGACGCGGCGCAGGTCGAGCTCGTGTTCGGCGTCCGCAATCTGGTGCGGAGCGGCCTCGATTCGGTCGCCTCGCTCTACGACGAGCTCCTCGTCGTGCGTCCGCCGACGCGCGTGGTGGGCGGGTTCACCGTCCAGTTCTGATTCGGAGCCGCCCTCTCTGAGCGTCGGTCTGCCGCGGTGCCCGGCGAACTCCCGGGCACTCGTCGGCACCCCTGGGATCCTCCCGCCACGCATCGCCTAGGTAATACCTCTTATCCGAACGCTTGAAGCGTGTATCCTAAGAATTGGATCGCGGTGGCGATCGTGTCTCTTCGATCGCTGTAAGTCGTTGTGCGGTAAGAAGAAATGGCACGCGTAGCGGGGCTTTTGCTGGAACGGCCTTTGCTACGGATTCGCCGGTCCCACGGTTTCATGGAATCCGGTCGGCTGGTTGCTTCACTTCGCCTGTTTGGGCTGCGCGCCGTCGTGCGCGCGCTGGTTCCCATCGTGGTCGCCGCCGGCTTGCTGGTGCTGGTGATCGCGAACGTGCGCGTCCGCGCCGGCTGGCTCGAGGCCGAGGACGGCGTGCTGTGGGCGGCCAGTTCCGAAGGCGTGGTGGCCCGCGAGCTGACCCGCGACGGTGCCGGCGCCCAGGCCGGTCTCGCCGTCGACGATCTGCTGGTCGCCGTCGACGGCCGCCGGGTGGACGTGCCGGCGGACGTCTTCGAAGCGCTTCATGCCGCCCGGCCGGGCGACACCGTCACCTACACCGTCCTGCGCGGCGGCGTCCGCCAGGGCCTGACCCAGCTCACCCTCCGGCAGTCGCCCTCCGGCTACCGCACGCTCTACATGGTGCAGGCGCTGGTCGCGATCTTCACCCTGCTGGTCGGCTGTGCCGTCCGCTTGCGCCGCCCGGGCGATCAGGCCTCGCTGCACTTCTTCTGGCTGTCGGTGGCGTTCTTCGGCGTGTTCGGCTTCTCGTTCAGCGGCCGGCTCGATCGGCTCGACTGGGTCTTCTACTGGGGCGACGTGGTGGCGCTGCTGCTGCTGCCGCCGTTGTTCCTCCACTTCGCGCTGGTCTTCCCGGAGCGGCCGCGCGCCTGGGTGCGGACGCCGATCGGGCGCGCCGTGCTGCCGCTGTTCTACCTGCCGGCCGGGCTCCTCGGCGGCTTGCGCGCGGCAATCCTGATGCAGCCGACCGGCATCTTCCAGCCGGGCAGCAACGGCACCAGCTTCACCACCGCGCTCGAGACGCTCGACCGCATCGAGCTGGCGGTGCTCGCGGCCGGCCTGCTCGGCGGCCTGGCGATCATGGTCCGGGCCCTGCGGCGGGTTCGATCGATGACCGCCCGGCGCCAGTTGCGGTGGATCGTCGGCGGCACCGTGATCGGCGGTGTGCCGTTCCTGGCCGGCTACGCGCTGCCGTGGGCGGCCGGCTTCGACGCCGGCCCGCAGCTCGGCTTCCTGACCATCCCGCTCGGCTTCCTGCCGCTGGCGTTCGCCTCGGCCGTCGTCCGCTACCGCCTGATGGACGTCGAGGTGATCATCAAGCGCACGGTGGTCTATGCCGCCGCGATCACCGCCATCGCGACCATCTACGCGGTGCTGCTCAAGCTCGCCGGCAAGGTCTTCGCGGACGCCGGCGGGCAGTCCCACACGATCATGGCGGTGCTGGCGACGCTGGTCGTCGTGCTGCTCGCCCCGCTGGTCAAGAACACGATCCAGACGCTGCTCGATCGCGCCTACTACCGCGACCGCTACGACTACCGGCGCGCCCTCGTCGCTTTTGCCCGCGAGCTGAACACCGATCTCGACCTGCAACGGCTCAGCGAGCGCCTCGTCGACCGCGTCGTCGACACCCTGGTTCTCGATCGCATGTGCCTGCTGCTGACCCCGGTCGGCGACGAGACGCCGCGCCAGTTCGTGGCGGCGCGCTCGGTCGGCTTCCTGCGGCCGCTGCCGCCGCTCGACGCCGCGTCGGGCATCGGCAACCGCGTCCGCAGCGGGCAGACCGTCAACCTCGACGAGCCGTTCACGATGCGGCGCTTCACCGTCGACGAGGTCAGCCACTGGCAGCAGCTCGGCGTCCACTGCTTCGTTCCGTGTGTGTCGAAGGAAGGGACGATCGCGGTGATGGCGCTCGGCGGCAAGGAAAGCGGCGAGCCGCTCAACAGCGAGGACATGGCGCTGCTCGAGGCGGTGGCGGCGCAGGTGGCGACCGCGTTCGAGAACGGCCGCCTCTATCACCAGCTGCAGCTGAAGGCGTCGGAGCTCGATCGCGAGCGCCGCTTCAACGAGAACGTCATCGAGTCGCTCGACGACGGTCTGCTCGTCGCCGGCCTCGACGAGCGCGTCGTACGCTGGAACCCGTCACTCGAGCGGCTCTACGGCCTGCCGCGCGGCGAGGCGGTCGGCCGGCGGCTCGACGAGCTGTTCGACGGCGAGCTGCTGAACGCGCTGCGCGCGCATCGCGTGGCCTCGGCGGCGGGGCCGGCCTCGGGTGTGTCGGTGCTCTACCGCGTCCCGATTGTCTCGCGACACGCCGAAGGCGGCCGCCCGCGCCTGGTCAACGTCGCCGAGGCGCCGCTACGCGACGCCGACGGCCACACTGCCGGCACCATCGTCATCCTCGAGGACATCACCTCGCGCGTCCAGCTCGAGGAGCAGCTCCAGATCTCGGAGAAGATGGCCTCCATCGGCCTCCTCGCCGCCGGCGTGGCGCACGAGGTCAACACGCCGCTGACCGGCATCTCGAGCTTCACGCAGCTGCTGCTCGAGGGCGCCGATCCCGACGATTCGCGGACCAAGCTGCTCGAGAAGATCGAGCGGCAGACGTTCCGCGCCGCCAAGATCGTCAACGGCCTGCTCAACCTGGCGCGGCCGCCGCAGACCGACGTCGGCCCGATCGACCTGCACGCGGTGATCGCCGACGTGCTCTCCCTGCTGGAGCACCAGTTCCGCAACGGCAACGTCCAGGTGCGGAAGGACTTCATGACCGAGGCGCTGATCGTCGCCTCGGTCGAGCACAAGCTGCAGCAGGTGTTCCTGAACCTGTTCATCAACGCGCGCGATGCCATGCCCAAGGGCGGCTGGCTGTCGATCACGACGCGCGCCGAGGGCGGCCAGGCGGTCATCGAAGTGGCGGATACCGGCGCCGGCATCCCGCCCGACCACCTGTCGCGCCTCTACGATCCGTTCTTCACCACCAAGCCGATCGGACAGGGTACCGGGCTGGGCCTGTCGATCACCTACGGCATCGTGCGCGAGCACGGCGGCGTCATCACCTGCGAGAGCGGAGACGGCAAGGGCACGCTGTTCCGGCTGCTCTTCCCGCTCGCGCAGGACGCCGCCGCATTGCGGGCAATGGGCCGCGACGCGGCCGACACCAGCCACTTGAAACAGGCGGGCTCATGACACGACACGGCTCCATCCTCGTCATCGACGACGAAGAGATCATGCGCGAGATCCTGGAGACGCTCCTCGTGCGCGAGGGCTACCAGGTCCGGCTCGCGACCAACGGCACCCAGGGCATCGAGCTGGCACGCTCGATGCCGTTCGACGCGGCCATCGTCGACGTGATGATGCCGGGCATCGACGGCATCGCCACGCTCGAAGAGCTGAGGACCATCGACGAGGACCTGCCGGTCGTCATGGTCACGGCGTTCGCCTCGATCGAGACGGCGATCGCGGCGATGAAGCGCGGCGCCCTCGACTACATCACCAAGCCGTTCAAGAACGACGAGGTGCTGATCGTCCTGCGCAACGCCCTCGAGCGGCGGCAGTTGGTGACCGAGAACCGCGCCCTGCGCCAGAACCTGCAGACGCGCTACCACAAGTTCGCCAACATCATCGGCCGCAGCCCGCGCATGCGGCAGGTCTTCGACCTGATCATCCAGGCGGCGCCGAGCCGATCGACGGTGCTGGTCAATGGCGAGAGCGGCACCGGCAAGGAACTGGTCGCCCGCGCCCTGCACACCAACTCGCCGCGCGCCGATCGCAACTTCGTCAGCGTCAACTCCGGCAACCTGCCGCCGGATCTGCTGGAATCGAACCTGTTCGGCCACGTCAAGGGCGCGTTCACCGGCGCCGTCTACCCGAAGAAGGGCCTGTTCGAGGTCGCCGACAAGGGCAGCATCTTCTTCGACGAGATCGGCAACGTCCCGCTCGAGACGCAGTCGAAGCTCTTGCGCGTGATCCAGGAGCGCGAGTTCATGCGCCTCGGCGGCGTCGAGAACATCAAGGTCGACGTCCGCATCATCGCCGCGACCAACGTCGACCTGCGCCGGATGATGGAAGAGGGTCGCTTCCGCGAGGACCTCTACTACCGCCTCCACGTCATCACCATCCAGCTGCCGTCGCTCCGCGAGCGCAAGGAGGACATCCCGCTGCTCGCCCAGCACTTCCTCGAGAAGTACGGCGAGGAGAACGGCAAGGTCGGGATGGAGCTGACGCCCGACGCGCTCGATCTGCTGATGGAGTACGACTGGGCCGGCAACGTCCGCGAGCTCGAGAACGTGATCGAGCGCGCCGTCGTGCTGTGCCCCGGCACGCGCATCGACACCGACCTCATCCCCGAGCACGTCCGCACCTCGCGGCCGTTCCAGATCCCGACCTTCGTGGTGCCGCCCGAAGGCATCTCGTTCAAGGAAGTCACCAGCGACTTCGAGAAGCGGCTGATCGAATCGACGCTCGAGGCCGCCGGCGGCGTCCAGAAGCGCGCCGCCGAGCTGCTGCACATCAAGCCGACGACGCTGAACGAGATGATCAAGCGCTACGACATCCGGCCGCGCCGCAAGAAGGCCAGTGCCGGCGCCGGCCGCGACGCGGACGCCGCTATCCCCGAAGACGAGCCTGAGGTCGAGCCCGCGCGCGGTTGACCGGCATGGGCCCGGTCGCCTTCGTCGTCATCCAGCCGGGACAGCGCGGCGACTGACTCTGTGGAGAGGCTGGGCCGCGGTCCCCGGCCCGGAGCGCCGCACTCGTCTGGGTCTGCGTCGCGCGCGCCATCGACGTCGATCGGCCACGCATATACTCAGCCGACATGACGAGCGCGGCCATGCTCTTCGTGTGGCTCACTGCCACCGTCGGGCACTTTCTACTCACGGCGCGGTGCGTGCGCCGGCTTGGCTGCTGCGACTCGTTCGACGAGCTGGCGTTCGCCACCGTCGTCGGAGGCATCGGCACGCTGTCGGCCCTTCTGCACATCGTCTCCATAGCTTCTGGTCTCACCTTGACGTCCGCGTTGGCCGTCCTGGTGAGTTGGCACGCCGTGCTATGGATCGCGACGCGATCGACGTCGTCGGTGGCCAAGCCGGTTGAATACGCGCGTGGATTCCAGGGCGTGGCCGAGATCCTGGCCCTGACAGCCGTCGCGAGCATCCTGTTCACCTGGGTGGACATTGCATCGCAGTCGTCGGCGGTCGTGGGCAGCGATGCCGCGCACTATCACGTGCCTGTCGCAGCAAACCTCGCGCTCGGCGGAAGCCCGTTCGATCTGCCCGCGACGCCACATCCTTATCCGATGGCAGGGAGTCTCGTGGCTGCCTGGTTCATTCTGCCCCTTGGCGATCCACTGATCGTCGATCTGGCGATGTGCCTGCCATTCCTGCTCCTGTTCGCATCCACGAACTGGATCTTCCGGCTGACCACTGGCCAGTCTGGTCTTGCCTGGTCGTCATGGTTGTGTTTCGCCCTGTTCTCGACGCCGTTGTTTCGTTTGAGCAGCTTGGTCTCAGCGGACCTATGGTTCGCTTCCACCTTCGTGGCGGTGACAGCGGTCCTTCTTTCGCTCTGGGCTCGGCGGACCTCGCCGCTCGTGGCCGTCCTCGGAAGTTTGGCACTCGGCCTTCTCCTCGGCACGAAGACGACCGGAGCGGCTGCGGCCGTCTTGCTTCTGGGGCTCTTCCTGGCTTGCGAACTGGTGCGCCAGCTGGTCTTCCGTCGCGGACGACCTTCGTGGCCTTCAGGTGCATGGTGGGCCATTCCGGCAGCTGCGGCGCTGGTGCTCGCAGCTGGCGGCATCTGGTTGGTTCGCAACTGGTACCGATTCGGCTCACCCGTCGCGCCGGCCGGACTGACGATCTTCGGCATCTCGATCTTCAGCGGTGAGCCTTTCGAGCCGTCGACCTACCTCTCGGTGTTCGGAGACCTGCAGAGTAACCCCGCCTACTCTCTCGCGGCTCGCTCGGCTCGATACGCTCGGATGTGGCTTGGCGGTTGGTTCGTGACTGCGCTTTGGCTGCTCGCGCTCCTGCCGGTGGATCTGGGAGTGGCGTGGATCAGACGACGGGAGCCCGCGGCAGTCACCGCGCGCGCGCTGCTATTCCTGGCGACCGTCGGCGTCGGTGGCGCACTGGTCTGGCTGCTGGTGGGGGCGCCCTTCACCAGCTTGGAATGGACCCGTGGGCTGTCGCTGCGCTATGCCTTGCCCGTTGCGGCTCTCCTGCCGCTGGTCGGGTTCGTGGCACTGTTTCCCGTTTCCTGGCGCTGGTACGAAGACATCGGGATGGCGTCGATTGCCCTCACTGTCGTGATTGCCGGCAGTGTCTTGGCCTACTTGGACGTGGACCCCACCGCGCGGCTCTATGTGAACGTACCGTCCGTCTTCGCGCCGTGGCTTGCGGTCGCTGGCGTCGTCTGTCTGACGGTTCGATGGGCGTCGAGCAGGGCGCGCCTGCTCACCCCTGTGGTCACGCTCACCTGCGTTGTGATGGCAGCATCGTGGACGACGATGATTGCGGGCCGAGCCGATCGGGAGAAGCGGGCTGCGACGGCGCGGGAAGCGCACGAGAGATCCGACTTCCGGCGGTCGGTTCATCCCGAGAGTGGCGCACGCGACGCGTATTTCGTCGTGCTCGCGAACGAGGAAGCTGCGGGCCGCCAGTGCAGACGTCGGCGCTTCTTCGCGCTGTCCCGCGTCGACGAACCGTTGATGTTCCAGTCGGCCGCGTATGCGAATCAGTTCTACTACGCCGCTCGTGACCTCGACACGACGAGATTGGAGGTCGCGCTCGGTCCGTGTGATTACGTGGTCGCGGCCCCTGCCGTCCTGGAAACAGACAAGGGCAGCGCATTCATCGCCGCCCTCGCGGGTGGGTCGCCAACGGAGCGCGTCGGCGCCGCCGGGCCGTTCGTGATCCTGAGGCGGCAGTGACCGTTCCATGCGCGGCCGAGGCCCCGTCGTGAGCGCGAGGTTCTGCCGAGCGCCACCTCTGGGCCGTCGCAGGCCCGTCCCCGGCCCGTCCCCGGCCCGTCCCCGGACGCCCGTCCTGGCGGCCGCCCTGTTCGGAATCCCTCGACCCCGACGTTCCGTATATGAAGGTGTCAGGAGGGAAAATGGAGATTTCCGTGACCGAGCTGGTGACGGTACTCGTCGCTTACACGGCGATGACCGGCAGCGGGATGTACTGGCTGTTGCACCGCGCGATGCGGCCGGTACGCCGGGCGACCTGGGCGGCGGCCCTGTTCGTGATGCCGGTGCCTGCGCTGATCGCGATGGGCGTCGTCCGCCCGGGCTGGCCGCAGCCCTGATCGTTCGCTGGCGACCGCGCCGACCGTCCCGCGAGCGGCGTGCCGGTACGAGGCGCCGTCGCTGATCAGTCGCTGTCGACGATCAGCACGAAGCGGTCGTTCTTGAACAGAGCCGCAACCACCGGCACGGTCGGATGAACGGGTGATCACCCAGACGGCCACGGGATCACCACCATGATGGCCAATCCGGCCGGCGTGCGACACGCCCTCGACGATGGCGATGCCCTGGCGGTCGCGGCGCGCGGCGAAGGCCCATACGGCCATCGCGCCGCTGCTGGCCACGGCGCTGGCGCAAGCTGCATCAGGCCTTGAGCGAAGCCATCAGCCCTTCGTACTTCTGCATGATCACGTCCCAGCGGTAGTTGGTCTTCACGTACTGCCGGCCGTTGCGGCCCATCTGCGCGCGCAGGCGGTCGTCGGCGAGCAGCATCTTCAGCGCCTCGGTGAACTCGTCGCCGGAGGCGTAGAACAGGCCGGCCTGGCTCTTCATGCAATGGTCCACCAGCACGTCGCTGCGGCCGTTGACGAGGATCGGCGTGCCGACCGCCATCGCCTCGAGCGCCAGCAGCGACAGGCTCTCGTACGGCGACGGCACGACCACGACCGAGGCCGCTTCGAGCGCCTCGGCGCGCTCCGCCTCGGACAGCATGCCGGCGAAGCGCACCGACGGATCCTCAGGCAGCGGCATGAGCTTGGCGCCCATCAGCACCAGCATGGCGTCGCCGCCAGCGCGCTGGTAGCCGTTGAAGTACTGGAGCAGCTCCTCGCAGCCCTTGCCGGGATCGATGCGGCCGCCGTAGAGCGCGACCGGCCCGTGCAGGCGATGGCGGCGCCGGAACGCCTCGCCGCGGCCGCGCATCCGGCGCCGGTTGCCGTAGCCCTTCTCGGGCGAGTTCTCGTCGTCCAAGGCGGCGGCCTCCGCGGCTTCGGGCGTACCCGGGTGCGGCCGGTTCTGCGGCAGGTCGACGCCGCAGCCGACGGTGGCCTCGGCGGTGGCGCGGATGTCGAAGGTCGCGTTCAGGAAGCGGCGCTCGACGTCGGTGTTGTAGGCGATCGCCTTGGCCTTGCGGAACAGCTCGCGATACAGCCGCAGCTTGATCGCCGGCTCGTCGTGCGCGGTCGGCACCAGGATGCTGCGCGACGGATCGATCTGCAGGCCGAGCGCGGTTGGCGCGTAGAGATAGGTGAAGAAGATCAGGATGTCGTAGCTGCGGTGCGCTCGCTGCAGGTGCTCGAGCAGGCCGGGCGCGACCGGGCCCTGCCGGCGCAGCCAGTCCTGCTCGTCGGCGTCGGTGTGCGGGTAGTTGAAGATCCAGTCCGAGAAGCGGTTGAACTCCTGGATCTCCCGCGTCTCGCTCGTGGAGAAGCGGCGCACGGCGACGCCGCGGACGCGGTCGACGCCCTCCGGATATTCGTTCTTCCAGGTGACGTAGTCGCGGGCGCAGGTCGTGAGCACTTCGACCTGGTGCCGCGCCACGAGCCGCTCGGCGATCAGGCGGCAGTGGTACTCCGAGCCCCCAAGGATGTCGGTGCCGTAGCGCTGGACGATGAGCGCGATCTTCACGCGTGGCCTCCGCGACGCCCGGAAGTGGCTGGCAATGGCTGCAGCATCAGGCAAACTCCGCGATCAGGGTGTCGAGCTCGCGCGCGGTGCGATGGTCGCCGAAGTCGGCGAGCCGCTCGCGCTGGCCGGTGACGATGCGGCGGCGGACGTCCTGATCGTAGGCGAGCACGCCCAGCCACTCGGCGGCGTACTCCAGATCCTTGGGGTTGAAGACGACGCCGGCGCCGCCCATGGTCTCGGGGACGGCGGCCTCGCCGTAGGCCAGCACCGGCACGCCGGCGGCCATCGATTCGACCAGCGGCACGCAGAAGCCCTCGTGCTCGCTCAGCGAGATGTAGACGTCGGCGTGGCGATAGAACGCGGCGAGGTCGGCGTCCGGCACCGGGCCGGTGAAGAAGAACCGATCGTGCGGCATGTCGTACTCCCGCATCAGGGCCAGCACGGTCTTGTAGTAGGCCGGCACGGCGTCGGTCTTGCCGACGAAGATGAAGCGATAGTAGGCGTCGACATACCGCTTGTAGTGTTCGGCCAGCCGGATGTGATCCTCGATGCGCTTGTTGGGCGCGATGCGGCCGACGAACAGGAAGTTTACCAAGCCGTCGTCGAGGAGCCGAGACAACGCCGGGCGGGGCGGCGCCGCGGTGATCCGCGTCAGATCGATGGCAATTGGCATGACCCCGGTCGGCGCGAACCCCATGGCCTCGAGCTCGCGCCGGTTGAAGTCGGAGTCGCCGAGGGCGAGATCGACGTGGCCGACCAGGGTGGCCAGCTCGCGTCGCCCGATCGTCGCCAGCCGGAACATGTTGGGGTCGTAGCTGGCGAAGAAGTGTGCCGGCGTGATGTTGTGGTACTGCAGCACGCGGGCGCCGGGCAGGGTGGCGAAGGCCCCGGTCATCGGCGACGGCAGCGCGAAGTGGAAGATCGTGACGTCGCCGCGGCGGGCGGCGTCGTCGGCAAAGGGCCGGACGTCGTCGCGCAGGTCGTCGTCGATGGTCAGGGCGAACAGGTCCGACGTGTGGCCCTTGGCCCGCAGCAGCTCGCGGACACGGCGGGCGCTGTCGCCGATCGCATCCCCCCGGTGGGCGGCCGGCACCCACTGGTTGATGGTCATGACGCCGCCGGCGCGGTCCTGCTCTTGTCGGAGTCGACCGGGCGCGGCAGGGCACCGTAGGCGCCCGGGCGGTACTGGTGCAGCTCCTCCAGCCGCTGGGTATAAGCGAAGCGATCCCAGAAGTCGAAGGCGATGGGCGGGGCGTCCTGCGGCGGCATCGCCCGCACGCGCTCGACGAAGCCGCGGACCAGGCCGCCGAAGTCGCGGGCCAGCAGGCGCGCCAGCGCGGCGTCCTGCGACGCGACGATCTCTGCCTCGAGGTCGGGATCGCTGACCACGGCATCGACGATGCCCGCCACGTGCGCCGGATCGGTGTCGGTGTAGAGCACGCCGCCGCCGTCCATGGTCGCCGGGATCGCGGTCGCGGCGTAGGCGACGACCGGCAGGCCGACGTGGAACGCCTCCATCAGCGGCACGCAGAAGCCTTCGTGCTCGCTGGCGCACAGGAAAAGATCGGCGACGTCGTAGTAGGCGGCGAGCTCGGCGTCGGAGACGTGCCCGAGGAAGTGCACGTCGTGCGCGCCGAGGTCGGCGATGAGCTTTTGCAGCATCGCGAAGTAGCGCTCGAAGCCCGACGACGAGCCGACCAGCAGCAGCCGAGATCGCGCGTTGTGGCGCTGCTTGTAGGCGTGGAAATGACGGATGACGTTCTCGATCTTCTTGTTCGGGATGACCCGCCCGACGAACAGCAGGTTGGTCCAGCCGTCGTCGAAGGCCTGGGCCATCGTCCGATCGGGTTCGACGTCGAGGTGCGCGAAGCTCGGGACGACCGGCAGGACATCGGTGCGCGGGAAACCGAGCTCGACCAGCTCCTGGCGGTTGAACTCGGAGTCGCCGAGCGCCAGCGCGCAGCGCGAGGCGTAGGCGCCGAGCTCGCGGCGACCGAGGTAGCACAGCTCCACGAGCAGCGGATGCACGCCGGCGAAGTACACCGGCGGCGTGATGTTGTGGTAGACGAGGATCATCCGCCCGGGCAGCGCGTAGGCGACGCGGGAGGCGCGCGATCCGATCGAGAAGTGGTGGATGAGGACGGTCTCAGGCGCCGCTTCGTCGATGAGGTCGCGATAGTCGCGGGTCAGATCCTCGAGCCGCGAGTCAGCGGTCTCGACGAAGATGTCCGAGCGATAGCCGGCGGCTCGCAGCACCGTCTGAATCCCGAGCACCTCGTGGCCGATGGCATCGCCGTAGCCGAGCGTCGCCAGCACCTGGTGGACCGCAGGCCCGCCCGATGCAGATCCTGAGGCTGGGCCTGCAGATGCGCCCGTCACCCGTTCCTCCGCGGCGGACGCCGATGACGACCCGGCCGGTTCTGCGGCCGGCGGCCGTCCTGGCGATCGCGCGGGCCCTTCTGACCGCCGCTGCCGCTGCCTTTCGCTTGCGACCCATTGCCACCGCCGCTCCCGCTGCGGCCAGCGTTGGCGCCACCGGCGCCGCTGCCACTCGCGCTGCTGCCGCCGGACGGCGCGCCTTGCGGATCCGGCCGGCCGACGGCGGGCTGTCGATCCGGGCGCTTGCCGGGCGGTCGATGGCCGCGGCCATGCGGTCCGCTGCGGATCGCCTGGCGGCCGACGACGGGCGACGGCCGCGGCGACGGGCCAGCCACCGGTGTGGCGCGCGACGGCGCTTCGGGGGTCGCCGGTTCGTCGTAGGCGACCGGGCCCTTGGCGATGGCGTCGACGACGTCCTGAGCCGGCGCCAGCGTCCGCCGGCGCCGCGTCAGCCAGCCGGGAAGGCCCTCGAGCGCCGCTGGCGCCGCGGCCGCGCGCGAGAGCTGGCCGAGCATGTCCTCGTATTTGCGCTGGATCACCGGCCAGGCGTACTGACGCTCGTAGAACCGCCGGCCGTTCTCGCCGAAGGCCTGATTGAGTGGCCGGTTCGAGGTGAGCGTGAACAGTGCCTCGGCGAACTCGGCGAAGTTCTCGTAGTAGAGCCCGGCGCGGCTGCGGATCGTTTGCCCACGCAGCACGTCGCAGCGGCCGTTGGCGAGCACCGGGCGCCCCAGGCCCCACGCCTCGAGCGCCACCATCGACAGGCTCTCGAACCGCGACGGCATGATCAACGCGTCGGCGGCGGCGATGGCGTCGAATTTGTCGCGGTCGGAGATGAAACCGAGGTGGCGGATGCGGGGGTGCGCCGGGATCGGCAGGATGGAGGTGCCGGCGAGGATCAGCGACAGCTGTTGGCCGAGCCGCGGCCGGTAGTTGCTGAAATAGTCGAACAGTTCGGCGCAGCCCTTGTTCTGGTCGATGCGCCCGACGTAGATGACGAACGGGCCGGAGACGTCGTACTTGCGCCGGAAGCGGTCGGGCACGGTCTCGCGCGGCAGATCCGAGCCGATGCCGACGACGACCCCGGGCACGGCCGTGTTGGCCGAGACGGCCTGGATCATCGCCCGCTCTTCGGGCGAGTTGTACATCACGGCCCGCGCGGCGCGAAACACCGGACCGAAAATCGACAGGCCCAGCGCGGCGTCACGCTCGGCGGTCGGCACCAGGATCGCCTTGTGCGGCACGCGCCGCACGCCGTGGTAGGCGTGGTAGTAGCGGTAGCTGAAGAACAGGAAGAAGTCGAAGGCGTCGGCTTGCTGGCCGATGTAGTCGATCAGCTCAGGGCTGGTTGGCCCTTCGCTGTCGAGCCAGGCGAGCTCGTCGGCGACGGAGTGGCGGCCATCGAACACCTGCGTCGATCGTTGACTGAAGTCCTGCGGATCGCGCTCGTGCGCGACCGCGAAGCGGCGCACCGCGACGCCGTTGACCGTCTCGGTGCCGGCCGGGTAGTGCGCTTTCCAGGTGATGTAGTCGTGGGCGCAGGTGGTGAGCACCTCGACCCGGTGCCGCCGCGCCAGCATCTCGGCGACGTAACGGGCGTGCAGCTCCGCGCCGCCACTGATGTCGGCGCCATAGCGCTGGACGACGACGGCGAGCTTCACGGCTCGCCCGAATCGTCCGTCCGGCGGGGGGCGGGGGCGTCGTCGGCGCCACCGGTCTGTGCCGGCGTGTCCTGCGAGGGGGCCGGCGCCTCCTCGGGCGCTGCCGAGGCGTAGCCGGTCGCATCGTCCGGCCCGTCGTCGGGGCCGCCGTCGAATCCGGCGCCGTCGCCAGCATCGCCGCCGGCATCGTCGCCGTCGTCGCCGAGCCCGTCGTCGGCGCCGCCGTCGAACCCGGCGCCATCGCCAGCGGCGTCAGCGGGCAGCGGCGCGTCGCCGGGGCCCGGCGGGCCCAACTCGAGGCCCCCGCGTCGACGACCGCGGCGGCGGCGACGACGCCGCGGCCCACGGCCGTCGCCCGGATCGGCGCCGGCGGCGCCGCCAGG
>JANOIR010000160.1:0-6274 GCA_031407765.1 Vicinamibacteraceae bacterium | reverse complement strand
GAAAAGTCGACGAGCTCACCCGGTCCGCTTCCCTTCGGCCTGGTGTCGCCGGTCTTGCCGCCGAAGCTCGGGCCGGGCGCGGCCGGCGCCTGCCCCGGCGCCTCGGGAGCGGCATCGAGCGACGCAATCTGCTCGGGGCTGACTTTCGCCGGCGCCGATCCTGGCGTCTGTGGTGCCGCCGCGGGCGCAGGCGTCCCAGCCAGGACGAGCACGCCCTGACCGATCGTGACCTTGTCGCCGGCCTTGACCTTGATCTCCGACACGGTGCCGGCGATCGACGACGGCACCTCGATCGTCGCCTTGTCGGTCTCGAGCTCGACAACGCTCTGGTCCTTGGCGACGACGTCGCCGACCTTGACGAGGACGTTCAGCACGTCGCCGCCCTTGATGCCGTCGCCGAGGTTGGGGATGCTGAACGTGATCGGCTCACCCGACGCAGCAGCCTGGGGCGCCGAAGCCGCAGGCGGAGGCGACGCCGACGCAGCGGCGGGCGGCGGCGCCGCCGCAGGCGGCGCGGCTGTCGGCGAAGGCGCCTGGTTGGCCGGCTGGGAGGGTGAGGGCGACGAAGCCTGAGGAGGCGGCGACGCCGGCGACGCCTTCTCAGGCGAAGGCGACGGGGCGCTGGCCGCGGCCGACGCCGCACCTTCGTCGAGCGTCAGCACCACCTGGCCGATCGTCACCTTGTCGCCGCTCTTGACCTTGATCTCGGCGACCGTGCCCGCCACCGACGACGGCACTTCGATCGTCGCCTTGTCGGTCTCGAGCTCGACGACGTTCTGATCCTTCGCGACGGTGTCGCCGACCTTGACGAGGACGTTCAGGACGTCGCCGCCCTTGATGCCGTCCCCGAGGTTGGGAATCTTGAATTCGGTGGGCATGTTCTACGAAACCGCGGGGTTCTTCTTGTCGGCGTTGATGCCGAGATCCTTCATCGCCAGCTGCACCACCTTGGCGTCGATCTTCTTCTCCTTGAGGAGCGCCGTGAGGGTGGCGAACACGATGAAGCGGGCGTCGACCTCGAAGAAGTCGCGCAGCGCGGCCCGGCTCTCGCTGCGGCCGAAGCCGTCGGTGCCGAGGAGGTGCATCTGGCGCGGCAGCCAGCGATCGATGCCGCCCGGCATGATCTTCATGTAGTCCGACGCGGCGACGAAGACGCCCGGCTGGCCACCGAGCATCTCGGTGACGTACGGCACTTTGGTCGTCTCGCCGGGATGCAGCATGTTCCAGCGCTCCGCCGCGAGACCGTCACGATAGAGCTCCGAGTAGCTCGTGACGCTCCACACGTCGGCGGCGACACCGTACTTCTCGCCCAGGATCTGCTGCGCCTTGGCCACTTCGCCGAGAATGGCGCCGCTGCCGAGGATCTGCGCCTGCAGCTTCGAGCCCTTGGCATCCGCGCTCTTCAGCTTGTAGAGCCCGCGCAGGATGCCGTCCTTGGCGCCCTCCGGCATCGGCGGCATCGCGTACTGCTCGTTCATCACGGTCAGGTAGTAGAAGCAGTCATCCCGATCGCGATACATCCGCTTGAGGCCGTCCTCGATGATGACCGCCAGCTCGTAGGCGTAGGCGGGATCGTAGGCCCGGCAGGTCGGCACCGTCATGGCCAGGACGTGGCTGTGGCCGTCCTGATGCTGCAGGCCCTCGCCCGCCAGCGTCGTGCGGCCGGCTGTCCCGCCGAGCAGGAAGCCCTTCACGCGCATGTCGGCGGCGGCCCAGATCAGGTCGCCGATCCGCTGGAAGCCGAACATCGAGTAGTAGATGAAGAACGGGATCGTGTTGATGCCGTGGGTGGCGTAGGCGCTGCCCGCGGCGATCAGCGACGACATCGAGCCGGCCTCGTTGATGCCTTCCTCGAGGATCTGTCCGTTCTGCGCTTCCTTGTAGTAGAGCAGCGTGTCGATGTCGACCGGCTCGTAGAGCTGACCGATGTGCGAGTAGATGCCGACCTGACGGAACAGCGCCTCCATGCCGAACGTGCGCGCCTCGTCCGGAACGATCGGCACGACCAGCTTGCCGATCTCGTCGTCGCGCAGCATCTTGGCGAGCATGCGGACGAAGACCATCGTGGTCGACACGGTGCGCCCCTCGGTGCCCTTGGCGAACTCCTCGAAGAGATCCCCGAACTCGCACTTGAGCGCCGTCGCCTTCACCTCGCGTGACGGCAGGTAGCCGCCGAGCGCCTCGCGGCGTTCGCGCATGTACTTGATCTCGGGGCTCGACTCGTCGGGCCGGTAGAACGGCATCTCCTTGATCTGCTCGTCGGAGATGGGAATCGCGAAGCGGGTCCGGAAGGTCCGGATCTCCTCTTCGTTCATCTTCTTCTGCTGGTGGGTGATGTTCTTGCCCTCGCCGCTCTCGCCGAGGCCGTAGCCCTTGATGGTGCGGGCGAGGATGACGGTGGGCTGCCCCTTGTGCTCGGTCGCCGCCTTGTAGGCGTGGAACACCTTCTCGGGGTCGTGGCCGCCGACGCGCATCTTCTTCAGCTGATCGTCGGAGAGGTGCTCGACCATCTTCAGCAGCCGCGGATCGGTGCCGAAGAACTGCTGCCGGATGTAGGCGCCTGGCATCACCGAGTACTTCTGGTACTCGCCGTCGACGATCTCGCCGGCGCGCTTGCGCAGCAGGCCTTCATGGTCGCGCGCGTACAGCTCGTCCCACTCGCGGCCCCACAGCACCTTGATGACGTTCCAGCCGGCCCCGCGGAACTGCGCCTCGAGCTCCTGGACGATGCGGCCGTTGCCGCGCACCGGGCCGTCGAGGCGCTGCAGGTTGCAGTTGATGACGAAGATCAGGTTGTCGAGCTTCTCGCGCGACGCCAGCGAGATCGCACCGAGGGCCTCGGGCTCATCGGTCTCGCCGTCGCCGAGGAACGCCCACACCTTCTGATCGGTGCGCGGCTTGAGGCCGCGATCCTCCAGGTAGCGCGAGAAGCGCGCCTGGTAGATCGACATGATCGGGCCGAGGCCCATCGACACCGTCGGCGCTTCCCAGAAATCGGGCATCAGCCACGGGTGCGGGTACGACGACAGGCCGCCACCCGGGTTCAGCTCGCGGCGGAAGTTCTCGAGCTGCTGCTGCGACAGGCGACCTTCGAGGAAGGCGCGCGAGTACATGCCCGGCGAGGCATGGCCCTGGAAGTAGACGAAGTCGCCGCCCTGCGGATGGCCCTTGCCCTTGAAGAAGTGGTTGAACCCGACCTCGTAGAGCGTCGCCGCCGAGGCGAAGGTCGAGATGTGGCCGCCGATGCCCTCGCTCGCCAGGTTCGCCTTGACCACCATGGCCATCGCGTTCCAACGGACCAGGCTCTTGATGCGGCGCTCGATCTCGTTGCTGCCGGGGACCGGCGTCTGATCTTCCGGGCTGATGGTGTTGACGTAGGGCGTGTTGGCGGTGAACGGCAGCTTGAGGCCGCGGCGGCGCGCGTGCACTTCGAGCTCGCTCAGAATGTCCGCGACCCGCTGCGGGCCGCCCGACTGCAGCACGTAGTCGAGCGAGTCCTGCCACTCGCGGGTCTCGATGGCCGTAGCGTCGGCCGGATCCTGGGGGGCGATCTGTCGCATGGAAGGTGGTCTCCGCTGCGCGGTCTCGCGGCCGACATCATCGGCCTCCGCGTATGACTTTATAACTGGGCGAGTGTAGCATGCCGGCCTCGTCCGGGGCATGACGCGAGGCTCATCGATGCGGGCCCGAGATGGATTGATTTCGCTGCCGTTATGACTCGTCGTATCAGTCGATCGGGGTGCGCGACTCGACCGCGTGTAACGGCGACGTGGCGAGCCACTCGGCGAGCTTCGACCAGCGCCGCCGCGCGGTGGCCTGACCCACCGCGATGGCGAGCGCCTTCTTCGGCCCGACCACCACGACGAGCCGGCGTCCGCGCGTGATCGCGGTGTAGATCAGCCGGCGCTGCAGCATCGGGTAGTGCTCGGTCGTGAGCGGCACCACCACCGCCGGGTACTCCGAGCCCTGGGCCTTGTGAATCGTGGTCGCGTAGGCGAGCACGAGCCGGTCGAGCTCGCTGGCGTCGTAGGGGATCTCGCGGCCATCGATGTCGACGACGAGCGCGCCGGCCTCGAGGTCCACCGAGACGACGCGGCCGATGTCGCCGTTGTAGACCTCCTTGTCGTAGTCGTTCTCGATCTGCATCACCTTGTCGCCGGGCGCGAACGCGTTGCCGAAGCGCTCGAGCCGCGGCGTCGCGTGCGGGTTGAGCGCGGCCTGCAGCGCCAGGTTCAGCGCCTTGGTGCCGGCGGCGCCGCGGTTCATCGGGCACAGCACCTGGATGTCGCGCGCCGGATCGAGGCCGAAGCGGCGCGGGATGCGATCGCGCACCAGCGTCAGCACGCGCTCGGCGGCGCGTTCGGCGTCGGCGGCGTCGACGAGATAGAAGTCGCCGGGCTCGCCCTCGGGCGTCGACTGCGGCACCAGCCCGGCCTGCACCTGGTGCGCGGCGGCAACGATGCGGCTCGCCGCGGCCTGGCGGAACACCGTCGTGAGCCGGGCCACCGGCAGGGCGGCGGACGCGATCAGATCGGCGAGCACCTGTCCGGGACCGACCGATGGCAACTGATCGGCGTCGCCGACGATCAGCAGCGCCGCAGTCCGCGGCACCGCCCGCACGAGCGCGTGCATCAGCGGAACGTCGATCATCGACGCCTCGTCGACGACGATCAGATCGCCGTCGAGCGGCGTGCGCTCGTCGCGGCGGAAGCGGCCGTCGCGCGGGTTGACTTCGAGCAGGCGATGGATGGTGCGGGCTTCGAGGCCGGTGACCTCGGCCAGCCGCTTGGCGGCGCGCCCCGTCGGCGCGCACAGGAGGGGCCGCACCCGCTTGGCCGTCAGGATTTGCAGCAGCGTCTTCAGCACCGTCGTCTTGCCGACGCCGGGTCCGCCGGTCAGCACCAGCAGCTTCGATCGCAGCGCCAGTGCCACCGCGCCGCGCTGCTCGTCCGCCAGTGCCACTCCCTGTTGCGCCGCGGCCCACGCCAGCGCCTTGTCGGCGTCGATCACCGGCCACGGCGGCGCGCCCGCCGCGAGGGCGGCGAGCTGCTCGGCGATGGCGCGCTCGGCGGCGTGCAGGCTGGCGAGGAACAGCAGCGTGACGGGTCCGGCGCGATCGGGTCCGGCGCGATCCGGGCTTATGCGATCGCGGACGATCGCGGCAGCCGCGAGCTCGAGGGCGATCGCCTCTTCGACCAGCGCCGTCGGCACTTCGAGCAGCGTCGCCGCCTGCGCCACCAGATCGGCCTCGGGCAGGCCGCAGTGACCTTCGTCCATCGCCTTCGCCAGCGCGTAGCCGACGCCGGCGCGGATCCGGATCATCGCGGTGGCGGCAATCCCCAGCTTCGCCGCCATCTTGTCGGCGACGACGAACCCGATGCCGTGCACGTCGCGGGCCAGGCGGTACGGGTTGTCGCGCAGGATCGGGATCGCGTCGATGCCGTAGGTCTTGTAGATCCGCTGCGCCCGCGACGTGCCGACGCCGAGGCCGTGCAGGAAGACCATGATGTCGCGCACGGCCCGCTGCGAGCGCCAGCCGTCGCTGATGCGCAGCGCCCGCTGCGGCCCGATGCCCTCGACGTCGCGCAGCCGATCGGGCGCCGTCTCGATCACGTCGAAGACCCCGGCGCCGAAGGCCGCGACGAGTCGCTTGGCGAAGTGTGGCCCGATGCCCTTCAGGAGGCCGGAGGCCAGGTACTTCTCCAGGCCTTCAGCCGAGGTCGGCGCCGCCGTGCGCACCCATGCCGCCTGGAACTGGAGGCCGTGGCTGCGATCGCGCACCCACACGCCGCCGGCCTGGATGGCCTCGCCCGAGGCGATCGCCGGCATCCGGCCGACCACCGTGGCGAGATCGGCGAGCCCGGGTGCACGGACCCGCAGAACGGCGAAGCCGCTCTCCTGGTCGTGGTAGGTGACCCGCTCCACGACGCCCGCCACGAGCTCCCGCTCGGCGCTGGGATCCACGCTCCTCGTTATATCTCGTTGGCGACCGCGCGCCTCACGCGCGGTCGCGGGCGGCCTTTGAGGCGCGGGGCTGCTATGCGCGGCGCTGGGCGCGCCGCGGCGCCCCGCGCGGCCGCCGGGTCTCTCCTCAAGTTGCCCCCGTGCCTGTCGATGGAAGGAAGAGAGCCGCTAGCAGTCCGTGGTGGAAGTGGCGCGAGGCACCGAGACGGGCGAGGCGCCCGGCGATCCAGGCGCGAGGAGGGCGAATATCGGGAATATTCAACCGACGAGCAACGCCGAGCGCCGGGATGCATCGCCCGTCGAATGCCGC
>JANOIR010000141.1:0-2125 GCA_031407765.1 Vicinamibacteraceae bacterium | reverse complement strand
GGTCGACAGGTCGCGGCCGTAGCACTTGGCGCAGACTCCGCGCCGCGAGGCGCAGGTCAGCACCGAGCGGATCTTGACCTTCTCGATGCCGGCATCCTGGATCAGCGACGCCAGCTCCTCGGAGACTTCGCCGTTCTTCTCGAGCACCAGCTCCTTCGAGAAGAACGGCGAGGTCTCCGAGGAACTGGCGTCGGCGATCCAGGACGCCGGCATCGAGAAGGTCAAGATCCGCTCGGTGCTGACCTGCGCCTCGCGGCGCGGCGTCTGCGCCAAGTGCTACGGCCGCGACCTGTCGACCGGCAAGCTGGTCGAGCTCGGTCTCGCCGTCGGCGTCGTCGCGGCGCAGTCGATCGGCGAGCCCGGCACGCAGCTGACGATGCGCACGTTCCACATCGGCGGCACGGCGTCGCGGATCTCGGAGCAGTCGGGTCAGGAATCGCGGCACGCCGGCATCGCCCGCTACGAGGGCATCAACGCGGTGCCCACGCCGACCGGCGAGATGGTGGTGATGAACCGCACCGGCAGCATCGTGATCCAGGACCCGCAGGGTCGCGATCGCGAGCGCTACGAGGTGGTCTACGGCGCCAAGCTGCGGGTCACGGACGGTGCCACCGTCGACGTCGGCACGGTGCTGCTCGAGTGGGACCCGTACACCTTCTCGATCCTCACCGAAGAAGCCGGCATCGCCAAGTTCAGGGACGTCATCGAAGGCATCACCGTCCACGAGGAAGTCGACGAGGTCACCGGCATGGCCCGGCGCATCATCATCGACTCGCCGGACGACAAGAAGCAGCCGCTGGTCGAGATCCGGAGTGCCGACGGCGGCAAGGTGCTGCGCAAGTACCACATGCCGTCACACGCCCACCTCATGCTCGAAGACGGTGAGGCGGTCTACTCGGGTCAGGTGCTCGCCAAGATTCCGCGCGAGACCACCAAGACCAAGGACATCACCGGCGGTCTGCCGCGGGTCGTCGAGCTGTTCGAGGCGCGCAAGCCGCGCGACCTGGCCGCGGTCATCAGCGCCATCGACGGCACGGTGCAGATGGGGCCGGGTCCGAAGGGCCAGCGCAAGGTCACCATCGTCCCGGACGAGGCGGGCAACGCCAGCGAGGAGTACCTCATCCCGCGCGGCGTGCACATCAACGTGCAGGAGAGCGAGCGCGTCAAGGCCGGCGATCCGCTGATGGACGGCCCGCGCGACCCGCACGACATCCTCAAGGTGCTCGGCGATCGCGAGCTGCAGAAGTACCTGGTCAACGAGATCCAGGAGGTCTACCGGCTGCAGGGCGTGAACATCAACGACAAGCACATCGAGGTGATCGTCCGCCAGATGATGCGCTGGGTGCGGATCGAGGACGTCGGGGACACGGAATTCCTCCACGACGACGTGGTCGACCGCTTCCGCTTCCTCGACGAGAACGAGCGGGTGATCGGCCAGGGCGGCCAGCCGGCGCGCGGCCGGCCGATGCTGCTCGGCATCACCAAGGCGTCGCTCTCGACCGACTCGTTCATCTCGGCGGCGTCGTTCCAGGAAACGACGCGCGTGCTCACCGAGGCGTCCATCTCCGGCAAGGTCGACTTCCTGCGCGGCCTCAAGGAGAACGTCACGATGGGCCGCCTGATCCCGGCCGGCACCGGCTTCGAGTACTACCGGCACGTGCGGATCCCGGCGGACGAACCGCCGCCGCCGCCGCCGCCGTCGCCCGAGGAGCTCGATCTCGAGCGCGAGATGGAGTACCTGGTCGAGGCCGACGAGGGCTTCGGCCGAGATCGCGACGAAGTCGCCGAGTAGGCGACCGGCAGGGGGACGACTTCGGAGTCCTCTCTCGCCCAGCATCACGAAGGGCGCAGCCTGGCGGCTGCGCCCTTTTTTGTTGACGGCGGCAGCTCTCCCGCGCGGCCGTGGGCGCGGTGTCGGGCCCCCGTCACCAGCCTGGCTGACGTTCGGCCGCGCAGTTCCCATCGTTGACTTCTAGGTGCGGGTTTCTCTTTGCGTCACGGGTGACAACCTGCATAGAGTGAGCAGCGTTCTGCCGGCGGTCGGCAGACGGCGTCAGGAGCTTGGATCGATGACACGCACGCAATCCGTTGCCGCCGCACTCGCGCTGCTCTTCGTCGTCTCGGC
>JANOIR010000140.1:0-1664 GCA_031407765.1 Vicinamibacteraceae bacterium | reverse complement strand
CCCGCGGGTGCGATGCCGGCGTAGGAGACTCTCACCCGGCCGGTGAAGCTCCTGCCGTCCATGTCGCGGGAAAACTGAATCTTGATCGGGGACAGGCGATCGGCGTCGGTTTCCCCCGCGGTCGGCGTGCTGAAGACGACTTCCGGCACCGGCTGCGCCGGCAGCGGCACGGCGACCTCCACGACGGTTTCGGTCGGTGCCGTGGCCTCGGCGATGGACGTGGCCTCGATCCACGGCAGCGCGCCGTCGCGGCGCAGCGTGCCGGCCACCTTGAGCCAATGGCCGGTGTCCATCCGCGAGTTGACGTCGAGGTCGAAGCCGCGTCCGCGCGGACGGACGCCGCTCACCCAAATGGCGGCGTCGGCCGACTGCAGCACGAAGTCCCACCGGCCTTTGGTCCCCGCCCCCGACGGCAGATCCGCCAGCAGGTTGGCGCCGCGGAACCGCCCGGTGACGGTCACGCCTTTCCCGATGAAGCGCTCCGGCGCCAGCGCCAGGGCCCGCAGGTTCGGATCGTCGGGCAGCGGCGACTCGACGGTGCTCGCCCCGAGGATGATGAACACCTGGTCGCGCGACGGCCACTGCCCGTTCGACGCCGCCTCGAGAATCGGCTGGAAATTGACGTTGGAGAACCGCGAGTCCGTGCGCTCGAGCCGGCCCACGTCCCAGAACTCGCCGCGCAGCTCGCTGTTAGTCGGCGCGCTCGGGGAGTCCCGCCAGAAGACGAACACCGGCTTCGTCGTGTTCGCCAGCCGCATCAGGCTGCCCGCCGGCTCCACATCGCGGCGCACGACGATCTGTCTGCCGTGGAAAAATACGGGGCTGGCCACCAGCGACTCCGGCGTCGTGGTCAGACGCGTGCCGCTCTGCGCCGACAGGGCGCTGCCGACGACCGCCAGAATGCCCAGGACCCGGAGCAGTTTGATCACGTCAGCTTCTTCTGCGCCGCGCGAGCGAGGACGACACCGAGGGCGGCGAAGAGCAGCCCCGCCGCGACCATCCCGATCGTGCCCTCATGGAGCATGGGCGCGAGCCCGAGCGTGCCGCTGTCGTCGGCCGCGTTGATGAGCTGACGGCCGAAGAGCACGGCGTACAGGATACCGGCCAGCGAGCCGCCCGCGATGAGTCCCGAGCTGAAGAGCGTGCCGGACCCGACCTCGGATTCTTCCGCCAGGCCGGTCTTTCGTTCCACGAACCAGCGCACCAGTCCGCCGGCGAAGATCGGCGCCGTGGTTGCGATCGGCAGGTACGAGCCCACGGCGAAGGAGAGCGAGTGGATGCCGCACAGCTCCAGCGTGATCGAGATGAACACCCCGACCAGCACCAGGCCCCACGGCAGGTTCTGGCTCAGGAGCCCCTTGATGATCGTCGACATCAGCGTGGCCTGCGGCGCCGGCAGCGCATTCGAGCCGATCGTCATCACGCTGTGCAGGTAGAGCGTCGTCACGCCGATGACGAGCGAGGCGGTCACCACCCCGATGAGCAGCCCGATCTGCTGGTATTTCGGGGTCGCGCCGACGATATAGCCGGTCTTGAGGTCCTGCGATGTCGCGCCGGCGTTGTAAAAACGTCGCTCAGGACCTCGTCGCGGTCAGTCAATGGTACCCAGATCTCTCGCCAGGTTTCGGACCAGACGCCTATGAACTCGCCGCGCATCGCTACAG
>JANOIR010000129.1:0-7728 GCA_031407765.1 Vicinamibacteraceae bacterium | reverse complement strand
TGACCGCCGAACAGATCGCCGATCTGAGCGATGACGCCACCGTTCGGTTCGGTGACCTGCACGTCGACGTCGATCCCCTGCTCTTCGATCTCGACGAGAGCCGCCTGTCCGGCATCGAGCCTGACGTCGAACGTCTGCGATTCTCCCGCGGCGATCGATCGATCGACCGGCGAACCGACACCGAGAACCACCGGCTGCACTGAAGCCGGTGCAGCGCTCGAGGCCGCCAGCCAGATCGCGAGGATCAGCAGGACGTCCATGGGAAGGCCTACCTGACGACGGTGAACCGGTACTCGCCGACGATCTCGGCGGAACCTCGAGGGGGCACGCCGGAAACCCGGATCATGTATTCCTGAGGACTGAGGACAGTCGCCGGCAAGCGAAGATCGATGGTCTGCCGGCCGCGGACCGTCCTGGCGATCAGCCGCTCCGTGCGCCACACGAGCTGGTCTCCACTGGAGGCGATGAGCGCTGCGTCGTACGACGGATAGTCCACAGGCTCGAGATCGAGCTGCACGGGCAGTTCTCCTGTGCCGTCGCTCAGCGCCACTGTCGGTGGCTGACGTGCGCTCCGCAACTGCGGCGCGAGGACCAGCGTTGCGACGATTATCGGGGATGGCCCCCGGCCGCCCGACGGCGGGACGGTCTCAGCCGGTTGCCTGGCCGCGGCCTCACGGAGTTGCCGATCGCGCTGCAGTTCGTCACGAGACGACTCGGCGCTCGTCACCCGAGCGCGAAGCGTCCGGTTCTCGAGCACCAGCCAGACGCTCGCGGTCGCGAGCATGACCACGGCGGCGGCGAGCGCCAGCCGCTCACGCCAGCGCCATTTGTCGCGAACCGACGTCGCCGGTGCGCGACCCGCTTCTGAGGAACCGCGCCATCCGGGATTCTCGTCAAGCGACTGCAGCGCTTCGGCGAATCGAGTCGCCTCGCGGCCCCGTGGCGTCGTCAGATACGTCGAGCGGAATTGCTCCAGCACCACTCCGTGCAATTCGCCCCGCGCGAACGCGTCGACGAGGTCGTGCTCCACGGCTCGAATACGCTCGGCGCAGTCGTCGTCGGTGATGCTCAACTCGTCCAGCCGTTCGGCTTCCGCCTCAGGCAGTTGGCCCAAGAGATAGTCGCGGATCGTCTGGACGGGGTACGTCTCAGTCATCATGCTCGTGTTGAAGGCGGAGCCAGGCGTTCAGCGCCAGACACCGACGGTCCTACGATCTGATAAGTCTCCATGCTGGAAACCTTTCACCCGGCCCCGTCGCAACGCCTGATGCACGCTTCCAGCCGCGTCCGAACCCGGGATGCCCGGATCGTCACGGCATTCAGGCTGAGGCCGAGGCCCTCGGCCAGCTCGCGGCGGTTGTCGATCTTCGCTCGCTCGCTGCCGATGTAATAGCGCGTGATGATGCGACGATTCAGCGGATCGAGCTGCTCGAGGCACGTCTCGAGGCAGACCATGAGCTTTTCCCGTGTGCCGGCGGCTTCCGCAGCGTCCGCGGCTGACGAAGCGGGCAGCTGCAGCGCGATGTCGCCCGAAGGCTGAGCGGCCACCCGGTGAGACTTGGCTTCGCGCAGATGCTCGAGGAACACGAACCGCGCGACGATATAGCAATAGCGAGCGGGAGTTTCGGTGAGCGCGATGCCCTCCTCCTCGAGCCGGCGTGCCACGCGCGTGAGCGTTTCGTCCGCCAGGTCGTCGGCGGTGCGGCAGTTCTTGCGCGCGAAGTAGTCCCTCAGGCGCCGTCGCATCTCGACGTACGCATATCCGTCGGAGTCCGAACCACCGTCGAGCCAGTTGAGGAGCCGCTGGAGCGAATCCTTGGTCAGCGTCCTCCGCCGTTCGAGGGTCTTGTCGGGAACGTCGGTCATGTCTGCTGTCTGGGTGCCGAACGGAGCGGTCGCGAGGTCGAGTAGTGCGACGCCCTGGAGAATCTAAGCCCATCCATTGCTCTTGAGCAACCTTCGAACGCCAGGCGCGTTCGTCGACCGCTCGGGTGACCGGCTGGGTGTCTTACACCTGGGGTCGCGCCGAGTCGACGGCCTATGGCCGAACCTACCTGTTCGCCTACGATCGCCCACACGCGTTGAGCCTCGTCGCAAACTATCGCCTGAGCCGATTGATCGAGCTCGGCTCGACCGTCCGCGTGCAGTCTGGGTTTCCCTGCTCCGCACCAGTCGGCGTTCGCGTGGCCACGGTCGCGGATGCCGCCGACGCCGACGGCGACGGCAACGCGACCGGGCTCGTGCCCCGCCGAGACGCGGTGGGCCTGCCCGTGTGGACGCCGGACTACGGCGACGCGAGCAACCTGCATTCCGCACGTCTGCCGGGTTTCGCGCGGGTCGACCTGCGGGTGACGTTCCGGCCGCGCTGGCAGAACAGCCGTTGGCAACTCTATGTCGACGTGATCAACCTGCTGAACCGGAAGAACTCCGGCGGCACGGACTCTGAACTGGTCTACGATCCGACCTCGGATCGACCGCGCCTGACCACGGTTCCAGACGTGGCATTGCCGCTGCTGCCCTCGTTCGGCGTCCGTTTCAGGTTCTGATCGGGCGCGTTCCGGCCCATCCTCGAGGGGGCACGACGTCCTGGCCGCATCCGCCCGCGCAGGTATAATGGCCGGTGCCCGGGTAGCCTTGCGGAACACGGGCGCTCGCGCGTGCGGTGAGGTGGCTGAGTGGCCGAAAGCGGCGGTTTGCTAAACCGTTGTACGGGCTAAAACCTGTACCAGGGGTTCGAATCCCCTCCTCACCGCCAGTTTCGCGCGCGGTAGGCGCGCTCTCCTGGCCGCTCGGAGGGGATTCTTTGCCAGTGGTCCCGCCGCTCCGCGCCGGGACCTCAGTGACGAATCCCCTCCCGCCGTCGCTTCGCCTTCGGCTCGCTCCCTGCTCGCCAGTCAGCGCTCTAGTCCTCACTCGCTTCGCCTTCGGCTCGCTCGGCCCTCGCCTTCAGCAAATCCCATCGCCGTCGCTTCGCCTTTGGCTCGCTCGCCGCTCGGCGGGCGGAGCGATCACTCGCCGAAGTCGACGGCAATGGACTGCAGCCTGAGATTGTCGTCGAGACGGACAGCTATCGGGCAAGCCACGCGGCGCCCTTCGACTCGTACCTGTCTCCAGGCTTCGGAACCCCGCTCGAAATCCCCGCGGGCGACGATCGTCAGCGTGACGCTCCGGCCATCGACCACGGCCTCCAAGTCAGCATAGAAGCCTGTCTCCATGCCGTGTTTGTAGCCAACCGGGATGTCGCCAGGTCTGATCCCGGCGCGCCCGAGTGGGCTGTCGGGTTCGACCGAGGAGATGGTGATCATCGTTCCACGCTCCAACATCCGCGAAGGGGTCGGGCGCGAGGCTGTGAAGCCGAGGCAACGCTGGAGCTGCGGCCCGCGGACCTCGACCGTGTAGACGTGCTGCCATTCGGGGATGGCGACGATTATGAAGTACATCAGCACGGCCCCGGCAAGGCTCGCGGCGAGGTACCACCACTGCGCGGAGCCCAACGTGACCAATCGACGCATCGCGGGCTCCCGTCAGAAACTGATGTCGAAGCCTTGGACACCGGCTCACGGCAATTCGCTTCCGCTGAGCACCCGACCGAACCATCAGCGGCTGGAGCGCCCGGGAGCGGCCGGATCGAACGGCCGTCAGGCGCCGAAGGCGTCTGCGACTTCGCCCAGGTCTCGGGCGGTGAGGCAGTCGGGATCCGGCCAGTCACCGAACGGATCGAGCAGCAGCGGCGTGATGCCGGCGCCGCGAGCGCCCAGGACGTCGGCGTGATACAGGTCGCCGATGTGCAGTGTCCGCGCCGCGTCGGCGCCGGCGCGTTCGAGTGCGGCGACGAAGATGCGCGGATCGGGCTTCTCGAAACCGACCAGCGCCGAGTCGACGACCAGCGCCATGTGCTGGAGCAAGCCGGCCGCCTCGAGGCTCTGCGCCACGGTGCCGTCCGAGTTGCTGACCACGACCAGCCGCAGCCCACGGCCGGCGAGCCTGGCGAGGGCGTCCTGGACGCCCGGCATCACCAGCCGCCACAACGTGCTGGCGCGGCCGTCCGGGCGAAGCACGCCGCGGAGATCGGTCAACAGCGCCTCGAAGGCGTCTGACGGCAGCGCCGCGATTTCGCGGACGCCGCCGACGATCGAGGCCAGATAGACGCGGAACAGATCGGTGCCGGGCGGCACGCCCTGGACGAACAGGCGATGCGAGTAGGCTGGCCGCGCCGCGGCCTCGGCGCGCAAGAGCGCAGCGGCACCACAGGCGTGGCCGCGCTGGGCGAGCTCCGCCGCGACCCAGTCGAAGTCGATCGAGATCAGCGTGTTGCCGACATCCAGGAAGAGGGTGTCGATGTGGGCGAGTGAGGAGTCCCGGACTGATGGCATGTGTAGGCGAGGCTGCAGCGCGGCCCATTATGTCGCGGTTGGGCTAACATCCCGGCGTGCCCGAGCAGGTCGTTCCCCTTCAGTCCCGCCGGCGAGACAGGGCGCTGCTGCTCCAGAAGGTGCAGCACGTGGTGCCGTCGCTGCCGCTGCTGAACCACGGCTTCGAGCGGCTCGGTCACGACGGGCACGGCTGGTCGATCGCGCTGGGTGTCAGCGAGATCGTCAGCAGTGTCCTCGTCATCGGCGCGTTCGTGCGGCAGATCCGGGCCGTACGCCAGGCCCATGGCCACCGCGAGGCGGAGGCCGGCGGCGGGCACGCGACGCACGGTATCGACTGGGTCGACCTGCTGCTCGGCGCGATGCTCGCCGTGGAGGTGTGGGCGCACTGGCACGAGACCGGCCACATCAAGCGCCCGACCGTGCTGCTCGCGGTCGTCATGGTGACGATCGGCCTGCTGCATGGCCGGATCGCCGCCCGCGTCGAGCGGCGCCTGTCGCTGCGCATCCACGACGCCGGCGTGTCGGTCGGCGGCCGCTTCTTCCGGCGGTTCACGGCGACGTGGGCCGAGCTCACCGCCGTCGAGATCGAGCCAGATCAGGCGCGGATCGTGCGCAAGGACGGCCGGACGAAGGTCCTGAACCTGCGCGACCTTCGCAATGCCGCGGGTGTCCGCGAGGCACTCGAGGGCGTCCGGCTGCGCCTCGCGCCCGCCGACATCGACTCCGCGCCGGCTCCCGCGCCGCTGCCGCCGGCCTGATCGCGGCCCGGCCCGAATCGGTCACGGGGCTGCCATCGGGCTGCCGCAATTGGATCGCAGCATGCCGCGCATGCCCACGCCCGCCCGACGCCGCCTCCGCGCCACCTTCATCCTGCCCGCACTGACCGAGGCGACCAGCCCGTACTGGCGGCCGATCAAGTACTCGCTCTTCCCGCCACTCGGCCTCGCCACGCTCGCCGCCTACCTCGAGCCGGACGACGCGGCGGCGATCCTCGACGAGCACGTCGAGCCGCTGCGCACGGACGACACACCCGACTTCGCGTGCATCCAGGTTTACATCACCAACGCGCGGCGGGCTTACGCGCTGGCGGACGCCTATCGCGAACGCGGCGTCTTCGTCGCGCTCGGCGGACTTCACGTCACGTCGCTGCCCGAGGAGGCCGCGGCGCACGCCGACGCGATCTTCCTCGGCCCAGGTGAACAGACCTTCCCGCAGTTCCTCGCCGACTTCCGCGCCGGGCGGCCGCGGGGGCGCTACGTCTCGACGACGGGCCGGACGATCGAGCGGATCCCGCCGATCCGCCGCGACCTGATCCGGCGCCGGTCGTATCTCGTCCCGAACTCGATCGTCGTCACGCGCGGCTGCCCGCAGCACTGCGACTTCTGCTACAAGGACGCCTTCTTCGAGGGCGGCCGTTCCTTCTACACCCAGCGCGTCGACGAGGCCCTTGCCGAGATCGCGCGGCTGCCGGGGCGGCACCTCTACTTCCTCGACGATCATCTGTTCGGCGATCGCCGGTTCGCGACGGCGCTGTTCGACGGCATGCGCGGGATGGGCCGGCTGTTCCAGGGCGCGGCGACGGTCGACTCGATTCTGCGCGGCGACGTCGTCGAGCGCGCGGCGAGGGCCGGGCTGCGCAGCCTGTTCGTCGGCTTCGAGACGCTCGACCCGGCCAACCTCGCCAGCAGCAACAAGCGTCAGAACCTGGGCCGCGACTACGCCGCGGTCACGCGGCGCCTGCACGACCTCGGCATCATGATCAACGGCAGCTTCGTGTTCGGGATGGACGACGACGACCCGTCGGTGTTCCGGCGCACCGTCGACTGGGCGGTCGCGCACGGCATCACGACCGCAACTTTCCATATCCAGACGCCGTATCCGGGAACGCGCCTGTTCGCGCGCACCGAGGCCGCCGGCCGCCTGCTGACGCGTGACTGGGATCTCTACGACACGCGTCATGTGGTCTACCAACCGGCACGGCTGACGCCGGCGCAGTTGAAGGACGGCTACGACTGGGCCTATCGCGAGTTCTACCGTTGGTCGTCGATCGCCCGCGCATCGCTCTCGCACGGCACCGTGAAGCACCAGGCGAAGCACTTCTTCTACGCCACCGGCTGGAAGAAGTTCGAGCCGCTGTGGGACGTCGTGATCCGGGCGCGGCAGCTGCGCCGGATGACGCCGCTGCTCGAAGGCGTGCTGTCGAAGGTGACGGCGGATCACGCCGCCGATGGCGGGAGGTCGGCCGGCAGCGCCGGGGCGTCGATCACGCCGTGCGATTCCTCCCACGCCGCTATCGCCGCCGCGGCGATGCGCCGGCAGGCTTCGAGCGTCGCGCCGTAGACCCAGTGCGCGCCGATCGCGTAAGCGTGGACGCCCAACGGGATCTCGCCCGGCTTCTTCGACAGGCCGGCGGCGGGCAGGACGCCCTCGTCGGCCGCCGCCCAGACCAGGCTGCCGTACATCGTGCCGAAGCCTCGCCGCAGGTCGGGCGCCTGTTCGGACGCCAGCAGGTAGTTGACGCCGAGTGCCGCGCTGAACGTGTAGTGCGCCGCAGTGCCGAGCCACTGCTGGACTTCGGGGCTTGGCGTGTACCCCGCAACCGACTTGAAGGCGGCGGTGCCAACCTTCACCGTGGCGTCCTGGCCGCCAGACTCCTTCGCCTGAGCCGGCTGCACGCCCTTTGCATCGCGCTCGCCGCCCGGGGTCGCGCCGTCGACCTCACGCCGGCCGCCATGGGCGCCGCGCATCAGGCGCGAGAACGTGTCCATCGCCATCGCCGCCAGGATGCCGCTGACGACGCCGATCGCGGCGAGCTTGACGTCGACGTGCGTCGACGTCCCGGGAACAGTGGGCGCCTCGCGCTCCATCTTTGACACCTCGTCTGGAGCGGCGCGCCTGTCGCGCCGCTGCACGAGGCACCCACTGCAAATCGAGCGCCTACTTCGAGGACGTCGCGGTTTTCCGTCGAGCTGGACGCGTCGTGTCTCGCGGGTCGCCCGTTTGGTGGTCGAGCTAGCCCCGCGAACCAGCGGCACGTGCCCGCACGAGCACCTCGATGCCATCGAGGATGCGATCGAGGCCGAACTGGAAATCGTCGTGGATCGTTCCGTCGCCCGAGAACACCCGCGCCGCCAGCAGCGCGTGGATCGCCGGATAGCGCTCCGCGTCGGTGAGCCTGGCCAACAGATCGCTGTAGCCTTGCCCCGCTTGCTCTGGCGAGACCCCTGAGGTGCGGGCGGCGATCTGCAGATCCGCTTCGAGCGTCGCCTGGTTGCGGACGAAGCCGTTGACCAGCAGCAGCACCGACGGCTTCTCGGCTTCGGCAAGGGCCGTCTCGTGCAGGCAGGCGATGCCG
>JANOIR010000119.1:0-12756 GCA_031407765.1 Vicinamibacteraceae bacterium | reverse complement strand
GGTGCTGGTCCGCGGCACGGTAAAGAACACCTTCATCTACAACGTCATGGCCAGAGCGCTGGGCTTCTGACTGTGCGCCGGCCCGTCCTGATAGCACTGCTGTTCGTCTTGGGGGCTGCCACCTTGGCAGCCCTCACCTTTGGAACGCCCGTCGGGGCGGCCGCCCAGACTTCACCGATCGAGGCGCCAAAAAGAATCTCTCCCGAGCCGACGCCCGTTGCTAGGCCTGCGCGCGTGCCTGCCAGCGCTGGGGCTCTTCCGCCCTTGACGTTCGTCGTTGAAACGACCCGAGTCGACCGAGCCGGCTCGCACCGCACCACGCAGAAGATCACGCGAAGTCCCGATCGGACCCGGCTCGAGCTGCCGGGCGGTCGTCAGGAGTGGCTCTTCGTGCAGAACGCCGTGTATCGCGAGCGGGTATCGGGGTACCTGATCGATCACGACGCCCGCGAGGTCCGCTTTCACGACGAAGGTCCGTTGCGCAGCCGCCTGGGAATTCGAGGCTGGCTGGACGTTCTGACCATTCGCTTCGACCCAGCCGTCCTCGCGACGCTGCGTCAAACCGGCGAACGGCGCGACGCGGCGGGTGCGAGGGTCTCTCGTTTCGTGGCTCCCGAACCGAGAGAGGACGGCCTTGTCGAGGTGTGGTGGAGCGAAGAGCTGCTCCTTCCTCTGTCGGTAACCAGGCGCGCCTCGGGCGTTGAAACCATCAGCGTCGTGGCTCGACTCGTCCGCGGAGGAGACCCGACGGCGCTGGCGGAACCTGCCGGTCGGTTTCCAAACTACAAGGACCTGGATGTGGCGGACGCTGGCGATCACTGAAGCGCTCGCATGCCCTTGCATGCGCGGCCGAAGGGACGTGCGTCAGCCCGGGTGAGGTTGCCGGCTAGTATAGGGACGTGAGCGAGCCGGAGTTCGAGGGGCGCCCAGGGCCGGCCGGGACCGCGACGTGCCCGCACTGCCGAGTCGCTGGAGCCAACCATGAATCTCGCACGAACCACTGGCACATTTACGTCGATAGCCTTCCTCGCGGTCGGCGCGGTCGGCGCGGTCGGCGCGGCGGCGCCGGCGCACGGAGCCAGGTCGCAGGAGTCACGCGTGTCTGGCTCCGTGCGGCATGTCCTCTTCATGTGCCCGCATGGGGCGGCGAAGAGCGTGCTGGCCTCTGCCTACTTCGAGCGCCTGGCGAAAGAGCGAGGCTTGAACGTCCGCGTCCAGTCGGCCGGAACAGAACCGGACGCCGCTATCGCCCCAGCCGTTGCCGCGCATCTCCAGGGACAGGGCTACACGACACCAACCACGCCGCCGCGCAAAGCGACGGCAGAGGACCTCGCCCACGCCGACCTGGTCATTTCCTTGGGCTGTGACCTCGCTGGACTGCCAAGGCCGCGCGGTGCGCTCCTGCAGTGGGACGACATCCCGTCACCCAGCGCAGAGTTCGACCGTGCCGACGAGGCCATTCGGGCGCGGGTCATCGCCTTGGTCGACGAACTCGTGCGTCAGGCCGCACTGGCGAAGCCTTGAAGCGCGTCCATCCGAGGCACGGTCGACTGCTGGATGTCGCCGCGCCAGATGTCGAGGTGCTGGCCCCCTTCGCGGGCTAGTCGTCCCGGCCCGCCGTCGCGACGACCACAGAGGCCGCGCTCGACAGGCGGCTGAAGTACTCCACGAAGCGAGCCGGCTCCGGTGCCGCGTAGGTGCCGAGATTGTGCGCCCAGCGATACGCGATCGGCTGATACCGCAGCTCCACGGCGATCCGTCCGAGCCGGCGACCCGCGGGGATGCGCACCCGGTAGAGGAGGCGATCCGAGCCACCGGCGAACGAGGCGTCGGCGGCCGCGTCGCCGACGACGGCGATCTCTGCGGCGGCCGTCTGCTTGTCGAAGCCGCGCGGCAGCAGCCGGTTGTCCTTGAGGTACTTCACGGCAGACAGCAGGCCGGTCGTAGGCCGTGACGCCGGGTCGCCCATGACCGACTCGTAGATCTGGACCTGCTCCGGCCGTTCGATCACGTCGTAGTGGGGCTCGAACGCCTGCGGATCGGCGTCGCCATCGGCACCGGCGATCGATCCGTCCGGCGCGGCCGCGCCGGACTCGAAGAGCACCTGCCCGCCGTCGTCGGTCACGGTCACGTGCAGCCAGGCCCGCCGGGACGGGTAGCCGGTCGGGAACTTGTGGCCCGTGAGGTTGCGCACGACGACATCGAACTCGACACCGTCACCGGACCGCTGGGGGGCTGTCGCCTCGACCGTCGCGGTCTCGTGGCGGAGCTGATGTTCCGTCAGACGCGCGGTCGCCTCGAGCGCCTCGGGTGGCGCCTCCACGCCGAGCTCGTCGCGAAAGCGATTGAGCAGCCGCAGCATGAACGCGTTGCCGCCGACGAACCCGTGACGCGACAACCCGTCGCGCTCGGCGCCGAGCACGGACGAGACCCGCATCGGTCCCGCGGCTCTCGGCATGTGACAACTCTGACAGCTGCGCTCTTCGTCGTCGAAGGCGCTGTGCCGCCACTCCTGGTAGTTCATCTGCTCCGGCAGCGAGCCGATCACGCGTCCGTCGCGATCGAAGGCCTGGGTCACGAGGGTGTGGCAGGTGGCACAGAGCTCCGACTGGCGGACGTGCGGCGCCTCGACCTGCTCGAAGCCCGTCACCGATCGCATGATCGTGTGCCGGCCTGCGTCCACGGCGAACGGCCCGAATGCGTCGCGAACGCCGTCGGCGCGCGCCGGACGCACGACGAAGTTGCCGTTGAACGAGGCCGCTGACCCCAGGCCGTCGGGAGCGATCTGGTGACAGACGGTGCAGGACACGCCGTCGCTTGCCAGGCGATCGGGTCCGGTCGCGGCCCTGGCGTCTCCAGTGAGCGCGTGGAGCAGGACCGCGGGGCGGCCCGCGGCATGCGCCGCCCGGTGCGCGATCGGCACGTGGCAGGCGGCGCATTCGTCCTGGATCTCGACGGCACGCGTGGGATGGTCCATCGTCTCCCGCCGCACGCTCGCGTGGAAATATGGATCGCGCGCGGAGTTGGCCATCATCGTCGACCGCCACGCCGTGCCGATTGACACGTCTTCACCGGACGGGGTCGTGAGACCGTTGTGACAGGCGACACAGTCATCGGAATGGCTGAACAGGGCAGCCGCGTGGCGCGGCGGCGGCCCGCCCTTCGTGCTGACGCCCGGCGTCTGTGCCCGCAGCAACACAGCGAGCAGCGGCATCGAGAGGCAGACGCAGACGAGCAAGGCCCGGGATAGGTGCCGAGGATGGGGCCGCATCGCTACTTCCAGAACCGGGTGAACGGGCCGTCGAACCAGTCCCAGAGCAAGTAGGTGACGACGGCGGCGCCGCGCTCGTCCCGCCGATTCACCGGAATGCGCACACCGCCGGCGACGCTGACGTGCTGGATCTTCGACAGCGTCACCTGCATCTGCGGCACCACATCCCATTCGGCTCCACCGCCGAACGGCCTGGCGAACAGCACCTCGACTTGTGGCGACCAGGCGCGGCCGAAGCCTCGGTCCGCCAGATAAGTGAACCCCGCGGCACTCCGCAGATACGCCTCCTTCGGCGCAGACCGGTCGGATGGGATCTCGAGGCCACCGTGCACCTGGAGGAAGACGTTGTGCGGCAGGACCTGTCCGAGCATCGCGAAGGGCTCGAAGACATGGTGCCCGTTGCCGAGCCCGCTTCCGGCGTCTCCCGTCGGAAAGGCGACTTCTCCACCGACAGCAGCCACCGTTCCGCGTCGGCGGTTGGCGACGACCGTACGGCGGAAGGCCAGCGCCACGTCACCGAGCCCCATACGCCAGGCGCCGTCGTGTGTCGCGCGGTCCACCGGCACGACGGCCTCGATCTGGCTGCGGGCACCGATGCGGCGCTCGTAGACGACCTCGTTGCCCACGACGGCATTGCCGCCGCGCGCGATCGTGCTCGTGTACACGACCTCGTTCTCCGGGAACGCCTTCTCCGTGAAGATCGCGCGTGGCAGGTTCAGGTCGCCGGACGGCCAGGCACGATCGGCGCAGAAGTGCCGGATGTAGCCGATGACCGCCTCGATGTGGGCGTCGCTCAGCGCGTCGCCGAAGGCTGGCATGCGCCGTGCGAGGCCGCGGATCGGTCCGCCTTCGTGGATCACGGCATGCCAGTCGGCATCGGCTTCCGCCGAGGCGAACCCGCAGTCCGTGAAGTCGGGCAACGGCGTGTCGAAGCCGACGACCGCTCGCGGAGCTCCCGTGCCGTCCGGGCCGTGGCAGGTGAGGCAGGCGGCCCGGTAGACGTTCTCACCGGTCGCGTCCGCGGGCAGCGCCGGGGCGGCGGCGACGGGAGGCGTGTCGACCCGCAATTGCGCCGACACGCCGGCCAGCGCCGTCAGCCAGCACGCCAGCGCCGCGATCTGCCGCAGCGACGTCGCACGAACAGGCACGAGCTACTTGATCACCATGAAGCGCCAGAGCCGCGCGGTCTCCTGTGGACCGACGTACTTGCTGATTTCCTTGTCGAACTGCGCCTTCGTCTTCCAGGGACGATACTCCTTGAATTCGCGGAGCATGGTGCCGGGCAGGTTCGGGATGGTCTTGAAGGCGTCGTCAGTCGCGGTGTTCAGATCGAGTGGAATGAAGACGTACTGCTTGAGCCGGGCGACTTCGGTCGCATCGACGTACTTTCCGATCTCTTTGTCGAATTGCGTCATCGACACCCACGGCCGGTATTCCTCGAACTCGTGCGACATCCGCCGCGCGATGCGCGGAATGAGCAGGATCTCGGGCGCCGCGGCGGTATTCAGGTTCACGTGGACGAACGCCTTCCCGTAGAGCAGCGCGAGCTGCTCCGGGGTGACCTTCTGCCCCTGGAGAAACGCGTTGGCCTCGACGATCGTGCCGAAGGGCCTTGCGGCAACGAAGGCCTTGGCGATCGCCGGCGTCATGCCTGGCATCGCGGCCAGGGTCGCTTCGGGCACGGCGTTGAGGTCCGCGACGCCTGCCCCCACCTGCGCGTCGGAGGGCGCTGCGAGCAGCACGACCGCCAGGGCCGCTGTGGCGGCCAGTATCGCCGCGCGTCTGCTTCCCGGAATGAGGTTCGACGACGTATAAGGGATCATGGACGGACTCCTCTCGCTGAATCGACGCGGGACGCTGTGGTCAGGGGATCGCGGTACGTCGAGACGAGGCCCAGGAGGGCGAACTGGACGAGCACACCCGGCGCGAGCATCGGCGGCGCCTGCATGTGGACCACCTTCCAGAACAGCTGCCACCGTGACAACGTCGGGTCCATGTCTACCTGGAACTCCAGGCCGCCCACGTAGTGCAGGTACGCGCCCGTCGCGCCGGCGGCCATCATCGGCACCATCGCCGCGCGCAAACACCGGACGCTGCCCGCCGACGGCCGTACGAGCCGCGCGATGGCGCCCGCCGCGGCCACGGCCATGGCGAGAAACGGCAGCAACATGCTCGTATCCTCGTAGTGCCCCACAAGCGTCAGCTCCGCGGCCACGCCGGCGAGGCCCAGGAGCAGCAGCCACAGCAGCAGTCGACGAAGCGTGACCGACGGTTCGTTCATGTGCGCGACCCGGCGTTCACCCGCACCCGATCCTAGTTGTGAAGGATGAACGGCGAATGACAGTAGCATCGTCCCGGGTGTCGGCGACAATGGCGCCGTGCGTCTCCTGCTGATCGAGGACGAGCCGCTCACCATCCGCATGCTCGCGAAGGGACTGCGGGAACAGGCCTATGCGGTCGACGTCGCCGAGAGCGCGCACGCGGCGTCCGCCCTCGTCGTCGACCACGACTACGACCTCATCGTCCTGGATCTGGGCCTTCCCGACGGCGACGGCCTGACGCTGTGCCGGCGGATCCGGGACGCCGGCACCACGGCGCCCATCCTCATCCTCACGGCCCGTGACGCCGTCGACTCGCGCATCGCCGGGCTCGACAGCGGCGCCGACGACTATCTGCTCAAGCCTTTCGACTTCGGCGAGTTGCTGGCGCGACTCCGGGCGTTGTCCAGACGCGGGGCCCGCCCGCCGCAGAACGAGCGCCTCCACGTCGGCGACCTCGTGCTCGACACGCGTGCCCAGGCGGCGTTCTGCCGCGAAACGCCCTTGCCGCTCACCACCCGAGAGTACGCGCTCCTCGAGTTCATGGCCCGGCGCGCCGGTCGAGTCGTCACGCGCGAGGACATCGCCGAGCACGTGTGGGACAGCTCGTACGATCCGCTCTCGAACGTGATCGACGTCTACGTCCGCCGCCTGCGGGCCAAGCTGGCACCGACCGCGTGTCACGAAACCATCCGGACGCGTCGCGGCGCCGGCTACATGCTCAGCGCCGACTGGGGCGGAGAGGAATCATGAGCCCGCCCGCCCCGGGCCATCGGTGGCTCGGCATCCGGACGCGACTGGCGGTGAGCTATGGCCTGGTCATGGTCGCGGTCCTCACCGTCCTCGCCTACGCGGTGGGCACGGTGCACGAACGGCTCGGCCTCGCCCGCCTCGACACCGATCTGACGCACGCGATGCGATCGGCCGCGGGCGTGGTGAACAGCGAGATCACCGAGCGGCGGTCATTGGCCGCCGGTGCGCTGGAGGCCATGATCGAGTTGGAGCTGCCGGGCATCGGCGTGTCCGTGCTGGACGAGGGCGGCCGCGAGCTGGCGACGCGGAAGGATGGCGCGCCGGCCCTGGATCCAGAGCGGAGGAAGCACGTCATCGCGACGGACGCGCCGCGCACCCTCGAGCCGGAGCGGCTCCGGGTCGCGGCGTCGCGCTGGCGGCATCGATCCGATGCCTACACGGTGGTCGTGTGGACCGCGCTCGCGCCATTGGATCGCGACCACGCCACGGTCATGAACACCGTCCGCATCGCCATCCCGATCGCCGCCCTGGCTGCGCTCGTAGGCGGCTGGCTCATCGTGTGGCGGGCCCTGCGCCCGCTCTCGCAGACGGCGGCGTACGCCGATGCGATCCATCCCCGGCATCTCGACGCGCGCTTGCCCGTGCCAGGACCGCACGACGAGCTGCGGCGGTTGACCGTGGCGTTCAACGGCGTGCTCGGTCGCCTCGCGTCGTCGGTCGGCGTTCAGCGCCGCTTCATGACCGACGCCTCGCACGAGCTGCGCACACCGGTGTCCGTCGCGCGGACGGCCGCGCAGGTCACGCTGGCGGCGCCGAGCCGGACCGAGGCCGAGTATCGCGAGGCCCTGGGCATCGTGGCCAGCCAGACAGAGCGGCTGACCCGCGTCGTCGACGACATGTTCGTGCTGGCGCTGGCCGACGTCGGCGGACGGACGCTGGCGCCGCGCCATCTCTACTTCGACGAGATCGTTGCGGAGTGCGTGCGGGATGCGACCGTGCTCGCCACCGCGCGCGGCACCACGATCGCGCTCGCGGCGCCTGAGGGCGTGCAGATGCGCGGCGACGACGAGTTGCTACGGCGCATGGTGATGAACCTGCTCGACAACGCGGTTCGGTACTCGCCGGACGGCAGTGCGGTCGCCGTCGCCGTGGCCGTCGCACCGGAGCAGATCACGCTGACGGTGGACGACGCCGGCCCGGGAATTCCGGAGGAGAACCGGGACCGTGTGTTCGAGCGGTTCGTGCGGCTGGAAACGGCCCGGCCGACCGCGGGAGGGGGACTCGGCCTGCCCATCGCACGCTGGATCGCCGAGCAGCATGGCGGCAGCCTCCGGCTCGAATCGAGCACCCGCGGAAGCCGGTTCGTGGCGACGCTGGGCGTGGGTGGCCACTAGGCCGCGCGGACAATCCCGCAGCGGGGCGGAATTATCCCAGGGGCCTGGCCGCCCATCGCGCGTAGTTCCGTGCAGCGGCGGGTCGACAGCGGCACACCCGGACACGCCGTCTTGCGGTACGGGGCTTGCCCTGCCGTCGGGCGGAGAGCTCCCCGTCATGTCTGCATCCACGGTCGCCGATCCCGCCGCCCACCCCGTCCCCGACTCCCACCACACCCACTGGCTGCTCGAGGTGGCTTGCGAGAGCGGGCTCCTCACGGGTGATGCGCCGCCGCTCGATGCCGCCGCTGGCATCGTCGACCAGTGGCGCGCCGTCGCCCGCGCCGCCGGCGTGTCGCAGGCCCGGCTGGCCGCGACCGTCGCCGCCAGGCGCCACGTCGGGCTCGCCGACCTGGCCACCGTCCAGGCCCGGGCCGTGGCGCTCATTCCCGAGAAGCTCGCGCGCGCGCGCCATCTCATCGGCCTGCGGGAGAGCGACCACGAGATCATCGTCGCCGCGGCCGATCCGCTCGACATCGAAGGCGAGCACCTGGTCGGATTCGTGACCGGTCGGCGGCCGGTGCTGCAGGTGGCGCCACCAGACGCGATCCAGGAGCTCATCGACGCGCACTATGCGCCCGATCGCGCCATCGAGCGCCTGCTCGGCAGCGTCGGCGCCGGTCTGGCGACCGCGGTTCATATCGAGTCGGAGTCGGGCCCGGCGCCGGTCGCCGCCCGCGAAGCGGAGTCGGCGCCGATCATGCGCCTCACCAGTCTGATCCTGCGCGATGCGGTGCACGCCCGCGCCAGCGACATCCACATCGAGCCCGACCGCGAAGGCGGCCGGGTACGGTTTCGCGTCGACGGCGTGCTCCAGCCTTACACGCGGGTGTCGCTGCAGATCCTCAACCGCGTGGTATCGCGCATCAAGATCCTCGGCGAGATGGACATCGCGGACCGGCTGCGGCCGCAGGACGGCCGGGCCCGGATCCGGATCGACGAGCGCTCGATCGACCTTCGGCTGTCGACCGTGCCGACGCGCGAATCCGAGAAGGCCGTCATCCGGCTGCTCGATCCGCGCAGCGCGCGCCGCCTCGAGGACCTGTCGCTCGAGAGCGGCGAGGTCGCGCCCCTGCGGACGCTGCTCGGCCACCGCGACGGCATCGTGCTCGTCACCGGACCGACCGGATCCGGAAAGACGACGCTGTTGTACGCGGCGTTGCGCGAGATGCCGGCCGGCGAGCTGAACGTGATGACCGTCGTAGATCCGGTGGAGTACGACATGCCCGGCCTGACCCAGATCCAGGTCGAGCCGAAGCGCGACGTCACCTTCGCGACCGCGCTGCGATCCATCCTGCGGCAGGATCCGGACGTCATCTTCATCGGCGAGATCCGCGACGCGGAGACCGCCGCCATCGCCGTCCAGGCCAGCCTCACCGGCCATCTCGTGCTCGCCTCGCTGCACACGAACGACGCCGTCGGCGCCGTCGCCCGCCTCGCCGATCTCGGCGTCGAGCGCGGCGAGATCGCCAGCACCTTGCGCGGCGCGACGGCGCAGCGGCTCGTGCGCCGCATTTGCCCCCGCTGCGCCCACCGGATCGACGGACCGCCGACGCCGGTGGAGCAGCGCCTCGCCTTGCGCTACGGGGTCGAGCCGGTCGTGCGTGCGGTCGGTTGCGCGGCGTGCAGCCACACGGGCTACTACGGACGCATCCCGCTGCTCGAGGTGATGGTCGCCAGCCCGGCGCTGGAGCTCGCCATCATCGACGGCGCGCCAGCGTCGCAGCTGCAGGCCGCGGCGATCGCTGGAGGGATGCGGTCGCTGCACGATGCGGCGGCGGCCCGCGTCCGCGCGGGTGAGACGACGCTCGAGGAGATCGACCGTGAGCTCGGCGAGGCGGATGCGCCGGCAGCCGAGCCGGAGAGCGCCGCGCACATCCTGGTCGTGGACGATGACGCCGTGTCGCGCAAACTGGCGGCGTCGATGCTCCGCAGTCAGGGGATGCGCGTGTCGGAAGCAGCCGACGGCCTCGAGGCGCTGGCCCGCGTCGAGTCGGGCCCGCCAGTCTCCCTCATCGTCCTCGACCTGGCAATGCCGGGGATCGACGGCCTGGAGGTGCTACGGCGGCTGCGCGGCCGCGTCGCCACCAGCCTGCTGCCGATCGTCGTCGTCTCCGGAGCGGCGGGCGGCGAGACCGAAGTGCAGTCATTGGATGCCGGAGCCAACGACTACGTGCGCAAACCGCTCGAAGCCGACCGGTTCCTCGCCCGTATCAGGTCGACCCTCCGTCGCGCCGAGCACTGACGCTGCTGAGCGCTCTCTAGAGCGTGGCACGTGCCAAATCGCGGGCGGCATCCTCACCCACACCGGAGAACCGCGATTGGATTTCCTGCGCGCGCTCGAGAGCCGCTTGCACGTGGGCCACGATGTTGTGCTTGCCGACGTGCTCGACGAACTCCCCGTGATCGAGAAACGCCGCCGGTTGACGTCGAGCGCCACACAGAACCAGCGTTCGACCGGACCGCTTCAGGCGATCGCTGAATCCTTCCAACGCGTGCAAGCCGGTGGCGTCGATCGCCGTCATGTTCCGCAGGCGCAGGATGACAATCGGCGCGAATCTGGAGAGATCGGCCGTCGCGTCGATCAGCTTGTCGGTCATCCCGAAGAGGAACGGTCCGTGGATGCGGAGGATGGTGACATAGGCGGGGATGTGCTTGTCTTGGAGCACGTGAGCGCGACCATCCTCGATGTACTCGGGGGTGACCGTCGACACGCTCGTGGTCTCGGTCACCCGATAGATGTATAGGAGCGCCGCAAGAGCGATGCCCGTTTCGACGGCGATGGTCAGATCGGCCATCACCGTCAACGCGAAGGTAATCGCCCACACCGATTTGTCTGCCCAGTCGAGCCGCCAGATACTGCCAATCTCCCGCCATTCCCCCATGTTGTAGGCGACCACGAACAGAACGGCAGCGAGCGTGGCGAGCGGGACATACGAGGCCAGCGGCGCCATCAGAAGGACGACCCCGAGCAGCGTGACCGAATGGACGATGCCGGCAACGGGTGTCTTGGCGCCCGCCCGATAGTTCGTGGCCGTTCGCGCGATCGCTCCGGTCACGGGGATGCCGCCGACGAGCGGGACGATCAGGTTCGCAACACCCTGGGCGAACAACTCGGCGTTCGAGTTGTGCCGGTCGCCCGTCATCGTGTCGGCAACGACCGCCGAGAGCAGGCTCTCGACGGCGGCCAGGATCGCGACGGTCAGCGCCGCGGGCAGCAGCGGCAGAATCAGGTCCGCGCGGAACTGCGGCACGGCGATCGACGGGAGCCCGCCGGGGATCTCACCGAACCTCGCCCCAATGGTCTCGACCGGAAGCTGAAAGGCGGCCACCGCCGCCGTGCCTGCGATCAGGGCCACGATGGCTCCGGGCACGCGCGGCATCCATTTGGGAATGAACAGGACGAGTGCGAGTGACACGATCGCGAGTCCAACGGCGATGCCGTCCACCGTGTGCAGGGACACCGCGACGAGCTGCATGCGCGCAAAGAACTCACTCGGTGACTCGGCGAGCCGGAGACCGAGGAAGTCCTTGATCTGCGTGGAGGCAATCAGGAGGGCGATGCCGTTGGTGAACCCGAGGACGACGGGCCGGGGGATGAACCTCACCGCTTGCCCGAGGCCGGTCAGCGCCAGGAACAGGAGAATGACCCCGGCCATCATCGTCACCATCAGCAGGCCCGAGACGCCGTGCTGCGCGATGATGCCAGCGACAATGACCACGAAGGCGCCGGTCGGCCCGCCGATCTGGATGCGCGAGCCGCCGAGGAGCGATACGAGGAACCCGCCGAGGATCGCCGTATAGATGCCGGCCTGGGGGGTCACGCCCGACGCGATCCCGAAGGCCATCGCGAGCGGAAGCGCCACGACGCCGACGGTCAGGCCGGCGATGAGATCCGATGTGAGCGTCTGCCGGCCATAGCCCGCGAGGCACACGAAGAGCTTCGGTTGCCAGTTGCGCCAGGGGATGCGCACAAGCCGAGCCGTCACGCGGGCCGACTACCTTTCTGATCGAGCTCGCCGAGCACAGCGACCGTTTATATTCGAAATAGAGAATATACGTAAGTCACATAAGGCCGGCTCAACGATCGCGGGGAGGCCCGCCTGTCCATCTTCCATTGTGCGGAAAGGGACAGTAGACAGCACGGAATCCGACTAGAGTTGTGCCGATCTATCGGCTCTCGGGCCGCGTGGTCCACACGCATCGACGCCCCGTCGACGAGCGGGTGCCTCTCGAGAGACGACCACTCTCGGCGAACCTGCGCATCTGAGCCGCGCGGCCGTGGTCCGGCACCGGGCACACACGACCGCGCGATCGCCACCGAAAAACGGGACGCGTGAAAGCGCCCCATGAGCTAGAACGTAGTAGCCGTGACGGGTTCACGGCAAGGGATGTGTCGTCATGAGAACCATTTCCGTTAGAACCGTCGTCGCTGCGTGTGCGTTCTCCCTATGTGCTGGAGGCGCGGCCCTGGCGCAGGATCAGCCGACGCCCGTCCTGAACGCGCTGGATCTCCGGCAGCTGATCGATCGTGCAGAACCCGCAGACCACGCCCGTTTGACCGTGCATTTTGGTGCGCTCGCCGAGCGGTACGCCGTCGACGCCAAGCAGCACGAGCGCATGGCCCAGGCGAGCACAGGGCAGCCCGGCAAGTCCTCCAACCCCGGGATGGCCACCCATTGCCGCACCCTCGCGAAGGCCGACCGCGAGCTGTCGGAGGGCGCTCGCGCTCTGGCCACGTTCCACAACGGACGCGCCGCAGGTGCGTCGGTCGCAGCCCCGGCGAATACCCGCGGGCTCGAAAGCGGCACCGGTGCATCCAAGCCGACGGATGACGAATTGACGGCGTTCGTGGCGAAGGCCGCCAAGAACGATCACCGCGCCCTTTCGGACTACTTCACCGCGCTTGCGGCCCGGTATTCGGCCGACGCGGACAGCCATACGGCCATGTCGGTGTCGTATGGCAGCAACTCACGGCTGG
>JANOIR010000117.1:0-8069 GCA_031407765.1 Vicinamibacteraceae bacterium | reverse complement strand
CATGGTCGGGCTCGATCCGCGCGGGGGCGGCCAGATCACCCTCGGGGACGAGAGCTTGTCGATTCGTCATGCGCGGGACGCGAAAGCCCGGGGCATCTACCTCGTGCCCGAAGATCGGCGCGCCGAGGGCCTGATCGTGCGCATGTCGGTGAGGGAGAACGTGACACTACCGTCGCTGGACCGTTTCACGGTCTTTCGGCTCATCAGCCGCGCCCGTGAGCGCAAGGCGGCTGACGATCAGATCGCGTCACTCGGCATCAAGACCCCAGGCGCCGAGGCGCTCGTCATGAACCTCAGCGGCGGCAACCAGCAGAAGGTGGTGCTCGGCAAGTGGCTGTCGATGTCCCCGAAGGTGATGATTCTGGACGAGCCGACACGCGGCGTGGACGTGGGTGCCAAAGCGGAAATCTACCGGTTGATGCGCGAGCTGGCCGCGCGAGGAAACGTGATCCTCATGATCAGCAGCGACATGGAGGAGATTCTGCACATGAGCGACCGCGTTGCGGTGATGTACGAGGGAGAGATCACCGGCGTCCTCGATCGCCAGGACTGCACCGAGGAGAAGGTCATGACCCTTGCGGTGGGGCGTGGCGCGGCCGGCTCACAGCCGGCCTTTGTGGCGTGATCGGCCGGATCTCATGAAGAAAGAAATCGGCATCTCCGTCCTCCTGTTCGTCTTGTGCGCCGTCACGGCGATCAAGAACCCGGCGTTCCTGTCCGCGACCAACCTGACGAATCTCGCGAACGTCATCGGCCTCTTCGGGATCTTCAGCATCGGCCTGGGTCTGGTGATCATCACGGGCGGGATCGATCTGTCCGTCGGATCGATGTTTGCCTTGTGCGGCGTGCTGCTGGCCATGGCGTTGCGGGAGTGGATGTGGCCGTGGTGGCTGGCCGTCTTGTTCGTGATGGTGGTGCCACTCGTGCTCGGACTCATTCATGGCACGTTGATTACCCGCATGCGGATCCAGCCGTTCATCGTGACGCTCTGCGGCTTGCTGCTCTATCGCGGCCTGGCGCGGTTCATCGCGGAGGACAACACCAAGGGGTTCGGCGATGCCGGGGGGTTCGAATTGCTGCGGGAAGCGGCCCGTGGCCGGCTGCTTGGCATTCCGATGCCGTTCGTCATCCTGATCGCCGTGGCGGTCGTGATGTGGTTCGTGCTGCATCGCTCCGTGTACGGACGGTACCTGCTGGCCGTGGGCCGCAACGAAGAGGCCACTCGCTTCTCCGGCATCGACACGCGCGCCGTGGTGACCGGCTCGTACGTCCTGGCTGGCGCCCTGACGGGGATTTCGGGAATCCTGTTCGCCTTCTACACCAATTCCGTGTCGCCTTCGAGCCACGGCAATTTCTACGAGCTCTATGGCATTGCGGCGGCGGTGCTGGGCGGATGCAGCTTGCGTGGCGGCGAGGGCTCGATCATCGGCATCGTCATCGGCACGGCGCTGCTGCAGGTGCTGCAGAATCTGGTGAACCTGCTCGGGATTCCCAGTTCCCTCAACTTCGCCGTCATGGGTGCCGTGGTCCTGGTGGGCGTGCTCGCGGACCAGTGGTTTCAGTCGCGACAGACGAACAAGCTGGCATAGCCTCCCCAAGTGGACGGACGGTTCTTCGTGACGCAGGATCTCGACTTCTCAGAGGTCCTCAAGTACACGCCTGCTTTCAGCCCACGAGGCGCCGCAGCGGCGTGTGCCGCACCAGCACCTGGTAGCTCAGCAGGCAGAGGGCGAGCGTAGCGGTGCTGGCCAGCAGGAACTTCAGCGGCCAGGCCAGCTCCAGGTCCATCAGCAGGTACTGGATCACGAACAGCAGCGGCAGGTGCAGCAGGTAGGTCCAGTAGGCGCCCTGGGCGAGGTAGCGCATCACCGGGTTGGGACGATCGAGCAGGCGCTGGCCCGCCAACAGGCAGAGGAGCGTGAGCCAGACGCTCAGGAAGGCTTCCAGAGCGGCGGTCGGCCAGGATGCCGTCGGGCTGTCCATGCCCGGGAGCTCGATCCGCAACCGCCAGAGAAAGGCCAGGTAGAAGACCGCGCACCCCGCCAGCAACCACGGCGCCATGGGCCGCAGCCGCTGCAGCCAGCCAGGCTGTCCCTGCACCAGCGCGCCCAGCGCAAAGAACGCGCCGTAGAACGCGATCGCCCAGAACTGCGGCAGCAGGCCTTCGGGTGCCGGGTGCGGCGCGCCCACCGAAGCCAGGGCCGGCACCAGCAGCAGCGGCAGGCCCAGCAGCCACCACGCCGGGCGGCGATCCATCAGCCATCGGCCCACGCGGCCCAGTTCCAGCGTGTGTGTGACCCAGTGCAGCACCGCGAACAGCAGCAGGTAGTACAGGAACCACAGGTGGGCCGTGCCCGGTGGCGGCCTGGGCGGATCCGGCAACTGCATCCACTCGCGCACCAGGTCCAGGAAGGCGGACGGATGCTGCACGTTCGCCACCGCCCAACGGGTGCTGGCCGACAGCGACAGCCACACCAGCGGCCAGGCCAGCAGGAAGGGCACGAGGATCCGCCGCACGCGCTGCCGCGCGAGTTCGGCGCCGCCGCGCCGCGCCAGCGTCCAGGCCGCGAAGAACCCGGCCACGAGGAAGAACAGCGGCATCCGCACCAGGTGCAGGCCCCACACGACGACATCGACCCACACGCTGTTCTGGCGGTCCGCGGTCGGGAAGAAGCCGCTCATCAACGGGCTGTAGGCCAGCGCCGCATGGAACAGCACGCCGGCCAGCATGGCCAGCGCCCGCAGGTGGTCCATGTAGTGCAGCCGGTCCTGCGTGGCCGGAGTGGCCATGGCCTCAGTAGAACGCCGGCTTGCGGCCGTGGTACCAGGCGGTGGTGCCCACGACGGCAACGCTCAGCAGCACCACCCCGGCCAGGATCCCGACGGCTTCCGCACTCCAGGCGATCGCATCCTCGCGCACGCGGTCGTTGATGGCCGGCACCTGGGACATCGCCATCATGAAGGGATTGATCATCGACATCGAGCCGATCATCGCGAACGTCGACCAGCCTTCCGATTCCACCGACATCGCCACCGCCAGGGAGACGCTGAAGGCGAGCAGGATGTAGCCGTAGATCAGCAGCGAATAGACGAACAGCCCGTCCGGCAGCGGCGTGAACCACACCATCGCCAGCGTGCCGCCTGCGATCACGAGGAAAGGCACGGCGAAGGTGAGCAGGTTGCCCGCCAGCTTGGCCACCGTGAAATCCAGCGGCGACACTGGCAGGCTCATCACGAAGGCCAGGGTCTTCTCCTTGCGCTCCGTCATCAGCGAAGTGGAGATGGAAAAACAGGCCACCGACACCGTCACGATGATCAGCATCAGCGAGCCGATGTAGAACGCCCAGGGTTTGGCCAGCCCCAGGAAACACAGGGCGACGATGCCGGCGAGCACGTAGAAGGCCAGCTGCTGCTGGAACAGCTGCCAGTCCTTGGCCACCAGCAGGCGGATCACGGGGATGTTGAGGGTCATGCCACGGCTCCCGAACGGACGGCGGTGATGAAGATGTCTTCCAGGGTCATAGGGTCGGTGCGCTGCACCTGAAGGCCCTGGGCGGCCAGGCGCGCCGGCAGGTCGTCGCGCCAGGCGCGCACCTTGACCTCGACCAGGCTGCCGTTGGCGCGCGCACTCGCGATTTCCGGCCAGTCCTCGACCCCCGCCGGCAGCGCGCCCTGGCAGAGCACGCGGCGCCAGCTCTCGAGGAAGCTGTCCTTGTCCGCGGAGGCTACCAGCCGTCCCTGGTGCAGGAAGCTGATGCTGTCGGCCAGCTGTTCGATGTCGTGGGTGTTGTGCGACGAGAACAGCACGCTACGCTGTTCGTCGCGCAGCACGTCGGCCAGCGCTTCGAGCACTTCGATGCGGGCCACCGGGTCCAGCCCGGTGGTGGGTTCGTCGAGCAGCAGCAGTCGCGGGCGGCGGGCCAGGCAAAGCAGCAGCAGCGCCTTCACGCGCTGGCCGTGCGAGTAGCCACCGAGGACCTGTTGCGGCCGCAGGTCGAATCGCTTGGCGAGATCGCCGGCGTAGGCCTCGTCCCAGCCCGGGTAGATGCGCTGCACCAGGTCCATGTGCCAGCGCAGGCTCTGGCCGCGATACAGGCGCATGTCTTCGGAGGCGAAACCGATGTCGCGCTTGGCCGCGACCTGGGCTTCCGGCAATCGGTGGCCCAGCACTTCGACCTGGCCTTCGTCCGGGGCCGTGAGGCCGGTGAGCAGGCGCAGCAGCGTGGTCTTGCCAGCGCCGTTGGCACCGACCAGGCCCATCACCTGCCCTTCGGGCAGCTGCAGCGTGATGTCCTGCAGCGCGAAGTCAGGGTAGCGCTTGGCGATGCTGGTCAGTGAGAAAGCCGAGGTCACGGCGTGTGTCCTTTCGCGTTGGCGGGATGCGCCGGGTCGGTGGAGGTGTCGGCGGTGTCGGCGGCGGTGGTGGGGGGGGCGGGAGCGACGTCGTCGATCAGGCGGTGCAGGTCGGCGCGGCCCAGGCCCAGGCGGGTGGCGATGGCCAGCAGGGCCGCGAGCTCGCGCTGCAGTTCGACGTGCATCAGGGCGGTGGGCAGGTCGCTGCGCTCGGCCACCACCGAGCCCTTGCCGTGGCGGGTGGCGATCACGCCCGCACGTTCGAGCTCCTCGTAGGCGCGCCGCACGGTGATGACGCTGACGCGGCTCGCCGCCGCCAGCTCACGAATCGAAGGCAGGGCCTGGGCGGCCGCCCAGTCGCCGGCCATCACCTTCGCGGTGATCTGGTCGACGATCTGCTGGTACATGGGCCTCGGGTCGCTGGCCGACAGGAAGAGTTCCATGGGAAGTGGTTACTGTGCTTGTCTGACATGCACAGTATACACAGTCAGGGAGCCAGCCGCAAGGAGCGGCAAGGTAGTTCTTGACGGTGCTTTCGCTGATCGCGAGGGCGGAGGGCCCCTGGCGCTGGTGCCCATCGCGCTCTCGGCCGGCGAGCCGCGGGATCTCGTTGACGACAGTGCGGAGGTCGCGGCACGTTCCTCCGGATGACGATGCGCCGCTGGCGGTGCGGGGGAATGGGGATTAGGTGAAGCCGGAGATGGCGGCCCTCAGAGCAGCGGCTCGCGCCGCGCCACGAGGACGCGCGACGTCTTGAGGACGGAGTGCACGGCTCGTTCGGTCACGATGTGGGACCAGTGGCCCTGGCCAAACGTGCGGGTGAGGTGCGCCCCGGCGGCAGTACGCAGCGCCGCGTGTGATCTCTCCATCGTCTTTCTGGCCGTGGGCATCCGGCACGCCGCGGGTTGGTCTAGCTGTGAGTGCTCGGGGCGAACGCCTCGATGCATCGGGCCGACCGAAGACGACAAAGACCTCGGACCCGGCGGCCGCGAGCTGGGGTGCCCGAGAACGTCACTGCCGCCGTGAGGACTACTGCAGATGCGATCACCGAACTCTCCTCAATCGTGTGCTCCATGGGCCGTGGCGGCTGTCCTTGAGACTTTCGCCACGGCTGTCTGAACGCGTGTCGACGACGCGTCGCCTTCTGTCCAGGCGATCACGAGTTCGCCGGCGTGGAACGCCAGGCGTGGATAGCCGCTGATGCGGCCTGTCGACACCGTTGCGACGGTGCTCGGAGCGGACGCCTCGCCGGCCGCCGTCACACGACGAATCGCGATCCGGCCGCCTTTGTCGGACGACTCCATCCAGCTCGCGACGGCTGAGCCATCGGACAGCAGGGCGACGTCGACACGTCCCAGGGAGCTGCCCGTGTCCAACTGGATGGGCCGTCCAAACGATCGGCCCGCGTCCTTCGAGAAGGCGACGAAGCTGCGGCCGACATTGTTCTTCCCCGTGAACCAGGCGAGCGCCACGTCGCGGCCCCGGGCACTGAGCCTCGGTCCGTTCACGGGGCACGCCGCGATCTGCCAGTTGTCCGGATGGGCCGCTCGAGGCGTTGACCAAGTCTTGCCCTCGAGCCGCGCGACGTAGATGTCTCGCGTCTCGTCTCCGCTCCGGTCCCGGTACGCGACCAGCGGGCCATCGCTCGTCATGACCGCGGTCGTCGGGCAGCAATCGCACACGCGCTCGTCGACCTGCACTTCGCTCGTCTGCCGCCACTGCCCGTCGAACGTGGCATAGCGCAGGCTCATGGCGCCACCGCTGGCCCCGGCGGCGTCGTGATCGGCGGTCGCGCTCGTATGCCGCCCGTCGAGCCAGATCAATGCTAGGCCGCGGCCCGCCATGGGCAGCAGCGAAGCGAAGCCGTGTTCGCGCTGCAGGCCGTCGTGATGGGGCGTGGTGGAGGCGGACCAGGTCCGTCCGTCATCCGTGGAGCGGGCAAGGCGAACGTCGTACGCGTAGGTGCCGGTGCCACTCTTCTGCAGCCAGTGCGCCACCATGGTGCGGTCGTCCAGACGGAGCACTGATGGGACGTCTGCCCAGTTGACGAACCAGTCGGTGCCGGTGGCGGCGGTGCGAACGGGGGACCAACCGGTCCCGGTACGCTCCGCGAACTTCAGCGTCGCCCGCGATCCGTCGCGCTCCACCCAGCTGAGGAGGATGCCCCTGCTGGAGACGCTCAGCTGCGGCTGTCCGCTCGATGGTGCCGCCGGAGACTCGAGCTGCTCGATCGTCGGCTGCCAGGAAATCGGGCCCGGAACCGATCGCTGGCCTGCACCCGCGGCGAGCAGCGCAGCCAAGTGAACCGCCACGAGCCCAACGGAGCGCATCGCGGCCATGATACGCGGGTAGCGCGTCTCGGCAGCTCGCCGCGGATTCAAGCTCATGCTCGTCGCCGACGATCCGGTCGCGGCGGCGAACGCCGGGGTGTTTTCCACGGCCCTGCGGAATATTCCCCGTCAGTCGGTTCGGGCGACCGAGGGATCTGGCTGAAACACAGCAGATTCCTAGTGGTTTCTGTTGCCACTCTTCAGGCATGACCCTTGCGCTACAGGTAGGCGAGTCGCGCATGTTCAGAGCACCTGCACTGGTCGTCATCGTTGCCGTGAGCCTGGTAGCAGGCCGTTCCGGACACCCGTGTGGCGTCAGGGGAATCGAGGGCCACCAACCAGCGTCGTGCCACCACGCGGGTGGACACCCGGACGCCGCGGTGTCGGTCGCTGGCAACTCGGAAAGGGCGGACTGCTGGGCCGCCCGCCAGTCCATCCCCGCCTGTGCAGAACGGGACAGTCGACAGCGCGAGATCCGACTAGAGTCGAAGTGTCGGGTTCGGCAGCCGATCGAACGAGGCATACCGGGCGACACCGGTGCTGCGCTTGCGCCGCTGGCCCATCAGCTCTCAGTTCGCGTGGATGTCCACACCCCTCGACGGCCTGTCGAAGAGCGGGTGCCTCTCGAGAGACGACCGCTCTCGACGAACCTGCGCATCTGAACCGCTCTTGAACCGTGCGGCGGTGGCCCGGCACCGGGCACACACGACCGCTCGACCGTCACCGAGAAACGGGACGCGTGAAAATGTGCCCCATGAACAGAACGTGAGTAGCCGTGTCGTCTTCACGGCAAAGGATGTGTCGTCATGAGAACCATTTCCGTTAGAACCGTCGTCGCTGCGTGTGCGTTCTCCCTATGTGCTGGAGGCGCGGCCCTGGCGCAGGATCAGCCGACGCCCGTCCTGAACGCGCTGGATCTCCGGCAGCTGGTCGATCGTGCCGAACCCGCAGATCACGCGCGGCTGAGCGCACACTTCGGGGCGCTCGCCGAGCGCTATGCCACCGACGCCAAGCAGCACGAGCGCATGGCCCAGGCGAGCACAGGGCAGCCCGGCAAGTCCTCCAACCCCGGGATGGCCACCCATTGCCGCAGCCTCGCGAAGTTCGATCACGAGCTGGAAAAGGGCGCTCGCGCGCTGGCGACGTTCCACACCGGGCGCGCCGCAGGTGCGTCGGTCGCAGCCCCGGCGAATACCCGCGGGCTCGAGAGCGGCACCGGTGCCTCCAAGCCGACGGATGACGAACTGACGGCGTTCGTGGCGAAGGCCGCCAAGAACGATCACCGCGCCCTTTCGGACTACTTCACCGCGCTTGCGGCCCGGTATTCGGCCGACGCGGACAGCCATACGGCCATGTCGGTGTCGTATGGCAGCAACTCACGGCTGG